>JBKQMT010000111.1:0-90498 GCA_052146595.1 Acidimicrobiales bacterium | reverse complement strand
TGACTTCGTGACCGTCGGCACCGTTGAGGTCCCGACAGCCACCCGCACTGGCTTTTGGCTGTTCCTATTCCGTTGTCAAGGAGCGACGACGGAGCACACTTCCTCTCGGAAGGAGGTGCCACCGCGCATTGCGTGCGTTGCCCTCTTGGGGCGGCGGCGCACGTCACCCTCCCAGGATGCGGGCCCGAGGGCCCACCCTGGAGGTCGCTCAAGGCGGGTCGACCCCGTTCTGAGCGGCTCTTGAGCGTAGCACGATTGCAACCTGTGTCAAGCTTCGAGACACAGCCCCGGAGCCGGCAGGCCAACCGTGACGCCAGCAGCTTGACCCCCAGGTCGCGCTGCCGAAGGCAATACTAGCCGCCCGTCCGTGGTCTTGACACGTTCGGCTCACCTGGCACCCACCACCGCCAGGGCTCGTCGCGGGTCGCGCACTGGGCCCCAAGCCCGATCCTGGTCCCGACGGCCGGGGCGTCAGGCGGTTGCGTCCCGTCGTCCAGGATGACGAGGCCCTGCGCGCCGCTGATCAGGTCGTATCCGTCGGCGGTGCGATCAAGGGCGAAGGCCTGGCACAGCTTGGCCGGGCCCGAGCAGAGGGTCTCGGCACGCCAGCTCGCCGCGGGCTCCCGTCCCCCGCGGCGCCGTGCCGCCATCTCCTCCAACCCGCTCACCGGCGCCAGCGCACGTAGCAGGACCGCTCCGGCCTCGCCCTCGGGCCAGCACACGACGTTCGCGCAGTAGTGCATTCCGTAGGTGAAGTACACGTAAAGGTGGCCCGCGGGTCCGAACATCGTGGCGTTCCTCGCCGTCCTGCCCCGGAAGGCGTGCGACGCCGCGTCAGAAGCCCCCCGATACGCTTCCACCTCGACGACGCGCGCCACGAGGGGCCCGCGTCGCAGGAGCTTTCCCAATAGCTCGGGTGCGACCAGGACCGGATCTCGCTCGGCGAACGAGCGCGGGAGACGCTTGGCTCCCCGAAGGTCCGCCACCCGGAGGCGCTCGGCGGTCGAGATCACGCCTCCCGCTCGGCGAGCCTGGCCGTGTCGCTCACGAGCCGGCGGCGAAAGCGGTCCAGCTGGACGGCGACGGCGTCGGGGCCGGTGCCCCCCGGCGTGGTGCGGCGGCGGAGGGCGGCGGCCGCATCCAGCACCTCCAGAGCCTGTTCTCCGAACTCCGGACGAGCCTCGACGAGCTCGCCAAGTGGCACCCCGCGCTCGACCGACTCCCGCACGAGGGCGCCCACCAGGCCGTGCGCCTCACGAAACGGCACTCCCGTGGCCACGAGCCACTCGGCCAGGTCGATCGCCGCCAGCCCGGGCCCGCTGGCGGCGGCCTGCATGCGCTCGAGGTCGAACGTAGCCGTGCCGAGGAGGCCGTCGAGGGCGGCGAGTGCGAGCACGACCTGGTCCAGGGAGTCGAAAAGCGGCTCCTTGTCCTCTTGGAGGTCACGGTTGTACGACAGCGGCAGGCCCTTTAGGGTCGTGAGGAATCCGGCCAGGTGCCCGACGAGCCGGCCCGCCTTGCCGCGGGCGAGTTCGGCGACGTCGGGGTTCTTCTTCTGCGGCAGCATCGAGCTGCCCGTCGCCCAGGCGTCGTCCAGGCGAACGAAGCCGAACTCCTCGCTCGAGAACACCACGATCTCTTCGCCCACCCTCGAGAGATGGATGGCGACGAGGGCCAGGTCGAAGAGGATCTCCGCCACGAAGTCGCGATCGCTCACGGCGTCGAGAGAGTTCTCGAAACGGGCGTGGAAGCCCAGCTCCTCGGCCACGAGGTCCGGGTCGATCCCGAGAGACGACCCCGCCAGCGCCCCGGCACCGAGCGGCGACACGTCGAGGCGCCGCCAGGTCGCGAACAGGCGGTCGGTGTCCCGGGCGAGGGCCCATCCGTGGGCCAGCAGATGGTGGGCGAGGAGCACCGGCTGTGCCCGCTGCAGGTGCGTGTATCCGGGCAAGAAGGCGTCGCCGACCTCTGTCGCGCGCCGTTCCAGGGTCCGTTGCAGCTCCAGCACGCGAGCGATCACGCCTGCGAGCTCCCCACGCGCGAAGAGCCGCAGCGCCGTCGCCACCTGGTCGTTCCGGCTCCGGCCGGTGTGGAGCTTTGCCCCGCTGTCGGGAGCGAGCTCTGTCACTCGCCGCTCGATTGCCGTGTGGATGTCCTCATCGGTGGCGACGAACACGAAGCTGCCGTCCGCCAGCTCCGCACCGGCCTGCTCGAGGGCGTCGACGAGCGAGCCGGCCTCTTCGGCGGTGAGCATCCCGGCTCGCAACAGCCCGTGGACGTGGGCTATCGAGCCCTTCACATCGCTCGCAGCCAGCCGCTTGTCGAAAGCCAAGCTGGCGGTGAACGCCATGAGAGCGTCCGCTGGGGCAGTGCCCATCCGGTTCGCCCAAAGCGTCACTCGGCGCCTCCCTGGCGGGCCGCCCATGTCTGGATCCCAAGTCCGAACAAGCGAACGAAGCCCTCGCCGTCCTCGTGCTTGAAGGCATCCGCCGCGTCGTAGGTGGCGAGGTCGTAGACGTAGAGTCCGACCGGGCTGCGGCGCCCGACGACTTCGGCTCCTCCGCCCGGGTTGAAGCGGATCCGGACCTCGCCGGTCACGCACCGCTGGGTCGAGGCCATGAATGCCGACAGCGCCTGGCGCAGGGGCGAGAACCACATGCCATCATAGACGAGCTCGGCGAAGCGTGGCTCGAGGCGCGCCTTCTCGTGCGCCACGTCGTGCTCCAGGGTGAGACCCTCCAGGTCGGCGTGCGCCATGATCAGCGCGAGCGCGGCCGGGCTTTCATACACCTCGCGGCTTTTTATGCCCACACGGCGCCCTTCGACGATGTCGACGCGGCCGAAGCCGACGGACCCGGCCCGGTGCCCGAGCTTGCCCACCAGCTCGACCAGGCCGAGCTCGGTCCCGTCGAGGGCGACCGGCACCCCACGCTCGAAGCCGATCGTCACCTCGAACGGCTCCGTGGCTGTGGGCACCGTCAGGGTGAAGACGTCCTCGGGCGGAGCCTGCCAGGGGTCCTCGAGGACGCCGCACTCGATCGCCCGGCCCCACAAGTTGGCGTCGATGGAGTAGATCCGGTCCTTGCTCACCGTGACGGCGATGTCGCGCTTGGCCGCGTAGTCGATCGTCTGTTCCCGGCTCATCCCCCAGACGCGTACCGGCGCCAGGGTCTCGAGGTCCGGGGCGAGCGCCCTGGTCCCCACCTCGAAACGGACCTGGTCGTTGCCCTTGCCTGTCGCTCCGTGGGCGACCGCGGTTGCGCCGTGGCGGCGTGCCGCGGCTACGAGATGACGCACGATGACCGGGCGCGACAGGGCCGAGATGAGCGGGTAACGACCTTCGTAGAGCGCGTTTGCCGCAAGGGCGGGCATGGCGAAGTCCGCTAGCAGCTCCTCACGTGCATCCACGAGTACGACCTCGACCGCGCCGGCGGCGATCGCCCGTTCCCGCAGGGCATCGAAATCGACATCCTGGCCGACGTCGACTATGACCGCCACGACCTCGTAGCCGAGCTCGATCCCCAGCCAGGCGACGGCCACGGAGGTGTCGAGACCGCCCGAATAGGCGAGCGCTACTCGCTTTGTCACTTGGTTCCTGCCTCTCTTGTTTGTCGCCGCAGTCACGTGGGGAGCCGCCGGCGAGCGTAGCTGCAGTCCGTCAGGACCGGGCTCCCCTGATCTGCTCGAGCCGCTTGCCGAGCTCCTCTCCGCTCAGGTGGTCGGCGGCCACGACCAGCACCGTGTCGTCGCCGGCGACGGTGCCTATCGCCCCCTCGAGGCCGGCCCGGTCGAGCGCCGACGCCACGACATGGGCCGAGCCGGGCGGTGTCCTCAGCACGAGCAGGTTGCCCGAGCTGGCGACGTCGACCACCCATTCACCGAGCACGCGTCGCAGGTGGTCCAGTGGAGCGACCTGGTCCTTAGGGAGCTCCGGTACCGCGTAGACAAGCCCCTCGACGCCCGGAACCCGCACCTTCACGGCCCCGATCTCCTCGAGGTCCCGCGAGACGGTCGCCTGAGTGGCGGCGATGCCCTCCCGGCCCAGGAGCTCCACGAGCTGGTCCTGGCTCGAGACGGGATGTTCGCCCAGCAACCGGGCGAGCAAGTGCTGGCGGCGCTGCTTCGGGGGTCTCGGGGTCGTCGTCACGGGACCACCATGGTGCCGACGCCTTCACTGGTGAGAAGCTCGAGCAGGATCGCATGCGCGACCCTGCCGTCGAGCACGTGGGCGCTGCTCACGCCGTGGCGCACGGCATGGGAGCAGGCCCTCGCCTTTGGCACCATGCCCTCGCCGATGGCACCCGAAGCGATCAGCTCGTCCAGGTCCTTGGCCGCGAGCTGATGGAGCAGGGTCGCCGGGTCGGCGGCGTTCGCGCGGATGCCCGCCACGTCGGTGAGGAACACGAGTTTCTCGGCCCCGAGCCTCTCGGCGATCGCTCCCGCCACCGTGTCGGCGTTGATGTTGTACGCCTGGCCGGCACGGTCCGAGCCGATCGTGGCGACGACGGGCACCAGGCCCTCGGCGAGAAGGTGATGAACGATCGTCGGGTCGACGGCGAGAACGTCGCCGACGTAGCCCAGCTCAGGGTCGCGGGGAGTCGCCGTGATCAGCCCCGCGTCCTCCCCTGAAAGCCCGACGGCAAGCGGGCCGAGCACGTTGATCATGTCGACGATGTCGCGGTTCACCTTGCCGACGAGCACCATCCGTGCGATTTCGAGGGTCTCCGAGTCGGTCACCCGAAGCCCGTCGCGGAACTCGGGCACCTTTCCGAGACGCGCCATGAGCGAGCCGATCTGCGGGCCCCCGCCGTGCACCACGACCGGGAGGATCCCGATCGAGCGCAGCAGGACCACGTCCTCGGCGAACCGCTGCAGCGCCTGGGTCCCTGCTTCGGCCGCCTCGTCACGGTCCCCTGGTGCCCTCGCGGGGGGGACCTGCGCCGCGGGGCCTGCGGCGGAGGCGAGGACGTTTCCTCCGTACTTGACGACGACGGTGCATCCCTGGAAGCGCCTGATGTAAGGCAGCGCGTCGCAGAGCACGGCGGCCTTGAGCGCCGCTGGCAGCTCGAGCTCGCTCATGACCGCCCCATGTTGAGCTCGACGTATGAAGGCGTGAGATCGGCGCTCAGCATCGTGGCCGAGCCCGTGCCGAGGCCGAGGTCGCAGGTGATCTCGAACTGCCGAGCGGCCAGCACCTCCTTGAGCGCCTCCTCGTCGTGGTCCACCCCGACCCCGTCGCGACAGACCGTCACCTTGCCGTACGCGACCGAGACCCGATCCGGGTCGAACGGGGTGCCTGCGGACCCGAGCTCGCTCACGATCCGGCCCCAGTTCGCGTCCTCGCCGCACCACGAGCTCTTGACGAGCTGGCTCTCGGCCACCCGGCGGACGGCGCGCCGTGCGGATTCGCCGTCGGCCGCCCCTTGAACACGGACGCGCACCACCTTGGTCCCGCCCTCGGCATCGGCGACCATCTGCGAGGCGAGGTCGGCACAGGCCGCGCTCAGCGCCTCGGTGAGCGCCTCTTCTCCGGCCGGGCGCCCGCGGCCGCTCGCCAGCAGGATCACCGAGTCGTTCGTGGACATGCAGCCGTCGACTGTCATCTCGTTGAACGAGTGGCCCACGGCAGCGGCCAGAGCCGCCTGCAACACCTGCGACGGCGCCGAGGCGTCGGTCGTGAGCACAGCGAGCATCGTCGCCATGTTCGGCGCCAGCATCGCAGCACCCTTCGCCATCCCGCCGACGAGGAAGCCTCTGCCGTCGACGACGACCTCCTTGGTCCTCGTGTCGGTCGTCAAGATCGCGTTTGCCGCCGCCTTCGCGCACGCGGGTGTCGCAGCGCGCCCGCCCACGAGCAAGGGCAGCGCCGCCTCGATCTTGCCCACCTCGAGGGGCAGCCCGATCGTGCCCGTCGAGCAGACGAGGACGTGTTCGGGGCGGACGCCGAGCGCCCGGGCCACGACCTCGCAGGTGAGCTCGGCGTCGCGGCGACCCTGCTGGCCCGTCGACGCGTTCGCACAACCGCTGTTGAGGACCACAGCCGCCGACATCCCGCCGCTCTCGGCCAGGTGTGCCCGGCAGACACGCACCGGCGCGGCCGCCGAGAGGTTCGAAGTGAACACCGCTCCGCTCGGCACGGGCCGGAAGTCTTCCGTGGAGACGAGGGCGAGGTCCAGCTGCCCGTCGGGCTTGATCCCGGCCGCGACGCCAGAGGCGACAAAGCCCCGCGGCGCGAGCACAGTCACGGCGCGAGCACAGTCACGGCACGAGCCCGAGCGTGGGCAGCCCTGCGGTCTCCTCCAGGCCGAGGGCGATGTTCGCCGCCTGGATCGCCTGCCCGGCGCCCCCTTTCACGAGGTTGTCAAGCGCTGCGAGCGCCACGACGTAGCCGGTTCGTTCGTCGTAGCGGGCGGTCACGCGAACGGTGTTCGAGCCGTAGGTCTCACGGGTGGCGCTCGGCTCGTGACTCACCTGGACGAAGGGCTCATCCCGGTAGGCCTCCTGCAGCACCTCCAAGGAACGCGACGCTTCCCGGCCATCGGCGGCGCGGCCGTAGCAAGTGGCGAGGATGCCACGCGTCATCGGCGCCAGGTGGGGAGTAAACAAAATCTGTGCCCCGATGGCCTGCTCCATCTCTGGAGTGTGGCGATGCTCGAGGAGCTTGTAAGCCGAGAAGCTCTCGTTGACGACCGGATGATGGAAGCTCGCCGACGGTGCCCGCCCGGCGCCCGAGCTCCCGCTCGCGGCGTCCACGATCACCCCGGTCGCCTCGATCACTCCATCACGGACGAGAGGCTGCAGCGCGATCGTGGCCGCGGTGACAAAGCACCCCGGAGCCGCGACGAGCCGCGCCGTGGCGAGCTCGTGGCGGAACAGCTCGGGAAGCCCGTACACGAACTCGCCCAGCAGCTCGGGGGCTCGGTGCTCGAAGCCGTACCAGGCCGGGTAGAGCGTCGGGTCCCGGAGGCGGAAGTCGGCCCCCAGGTCGACGACGAGCTGAACGCGATCCGCAAGGCCCCGGACGAGGTCCTGCGATCGACCGGACGGGAGAGCCACGAAGACCGCGTCGAGACCGTCGAAGCCGCTCGGGTCGAGTGCCGTGAAGGCCAGGTCGCCGTATGCCGGCGCCAGCGAGGGATAGAGATCGGCCACGGCGACTCCTGCCGAGCTGTCACCTTGTGCCACGGTGACCTCGAAACCGGGGTGGCCCGCCAGCAAGCGCAGCAATTCCGCGCCGAGATAGCCCGATGCTCCGGCGATCCCCGTCTTCACAGCATGACAATACAGTCTGTCGATTAACTATGCAAAGACCCAGCCACGGCGGCCGCGGGAGCCACGAGGGACCGACCGCCCGCGCCCTCAGGCCGTGACGTCCCGGCGGACGAAGACGAGCATCGCGATCGCGACGGCTCCGGCAAGGTATGCCGACACGGTTATCACCGCCGCCGCGAAGGGAGCGCTCGTGGAACCGCCCTGGGCGATGGCCTCGAGCAGCTGTGCGGGCAGCCAGCGGCCCGTGCCGGGAACGGCGTCGGTGAGGATCGTCTCGAAGGGAAGCAGGACGGCGAGCCCTGCCGCGATCGCGATGACCGACGAGCGAAGCAGCACGCCGGCGATCATGCCGATGACGGCGAACCCGCACGTGGAGATGACAAGGTCGCCGAGCAGGTTCCCGAGGTCGCTCATCCCTGCCCCAGAGGTCCACGCGCTCGTCGGGATGCTGCGCAAGTGCGCCACCACGAACGCGGCACAGATGCCGAACACCGTTGCCACCACGACGGCCCCGATGAGGAAGGTGAGCACGGCGAGGCATTTGCCGGCCATCAGCACAGACCGGCGGGGTTGGCGGACAAGGAGATTGCGCAGCGTCCCGTGGGAGAACTCCCCGCCGAACTGGAAGGCCGCGACCGAGAAGGACACTGCTCCCAGCAGCACGCCCGACTGGGTGAGCCCCTGGCTGAGCCCAGAGGCATGAGCCAGCTGGGCAAGGGTCAGCGCACCGTGGGCGCCGGGATGTCGGAGGGCGCCGGCAATTGTCACGATCGTCGTCAACATGACCACTCCGGTGATGGCGCCGTAAGTGCCATACCAAAGTCGCCTGCGGCGCATCTTGACCCATTCGCTCACGAACGAACGCCAGATCATGGTCGTCGCCCCTTTGCGGCCCACGAGCCGGCCTTGCGCCCGAAGCCGGTCGGGTCGGAGGAAGGGCCACCCTGCCCGCTCTTGGCCCTGCCGCCGGTCCGGGTGATCTCGAAGAACGCCTCCTCGAGGGTCGAGCGCCGCTCGGCCAGGTGGACCAGGGTGATGCCGTTCGCCATTGCGAGCCGGTTCAGGTCGCCCGCCCAGCTGCAGTCGGCCACTATCTCCAAGGTTGTGCTCTCGTAGTGCCCGATCAAGCGCGCACTCCGGCCCGTGCCTTTCACGAGCGCCAGAAGGTACCTGGCATCCCCCGGGTTCTCCGTCCGCACGATCAGCTCGGGGGCACGGGCTGCGAGCAGCTCGTCGACTCCTCCCTGGAAGAGAAGCCGGCCTGCCTCGATGACGACGAGGTGCTCGCAGATCTGCTGGATCTCGGCAAGCAGGTGCGAGGACACGAAGACGGTCATGCCGTCATCCGCGAACGACCTCAGCATGGCACGGATCTCGGCGATCCCGTGCGGATCGAGCCCGTTGGTGGGCTCGTCCAGCACGAGCAGCTCGGGGCCGGGCAGCAGCGCCGCCGCGATGCCGAGTCGCTGCCGCATCCCGAGCGAGTAGGTCCGGAACGGGTCCAGGCCACGACCGTGGAGGCCGACCCGCTCCAGCACGGCGTCGACCCTGGGCGGGCGAAAGCCGCCCAGACGAGCGAGCACCATGAGGTTCTCGCGTCCCGACAACGCCGGGTAGAAAGTAGGACCTTCGATCAGGGCGCCGACGCGTGGCAGGTAGGCACGCGCGTGGCCGAGGCGATGGCCGAGCACCGTTCCCGTGCCCTCCGTCGGGCGTATGAGACCGAGCAGCATCCGGATGGTGGTGGTCTTCCCGGCGCCGTTCGGGCCCACGAAACCAGAGATCGAGCCTGCAGGGATGCGGAGATCAAGCCCGTCAACCGCCAACCGCTTGCCGAAGCGTTTCGTGAGCCCACGCGTCACCACGGCACAACTCTCGGTCTCTTGACCGATAGCCTGCGCGACCCGCTCGGTCGCGAGTGCGGCCGCGCTCACCTAATGATGAAACCACAATTCTCACCCCCGGTTGAATCACCCGCCGATTGCGGTCCGAATCTCCCTAACGAATGCCGCCGCGCCCTCGGGGCCGGCACCTTTGAGGAGCCGATGGACGAGCGCCGAGCCGACCACGACGCCGTCCGCGATGGCGACCACCTCCCGAGCCTGCTCCGGGTTGGAGATCCCGACCCCGACGAGCACCGGGGTGTCGGTCGCGTCCTTGCACCGAGCAGCGACACCGAGGGCGGACTCCCCCAGCATTGCCCTCTCACCGGTCACACCCATCACCCCGACGCCGTAGACAAAGCCGCGCGATCGGGCGCAGATCGCCCTCAGTCGGGCCTCGGGTGAGCTCGGCGCGACGAGCAGGACGGTCTCGATCCCGGCGAGGTCCGCTTCGTCCCCCCAACCGTCGAGCTCCTCGAGCGGGAGGTCGGGCACGATGGCCGCGGACACCCCGGCATCGGCGAGCGTGCTCGCCATCCTGCGGTGTCCCGCCCTGAACACGATGTTGTAGTAGGTCATCACCGCCAGTGGCACGCCGGCGTCGGCCTTCGCCAAAGCCGCGATGATCCCCGAGGGCGTCGCTCCGGCGCTGAGCGCCTCGGCCGACGCCTGTTGGATGACGGGCCCGTCCATGACCGGGTCCGAGAAAGGGATCCCGATCTCGATCGCGTCAGCCCCGGCGGCGCCGAGTGCCTGGACGACCTCCAGCCAGTCCCGCCCGAGACCACCTGTCACGTACGGGACGAGCAGCTTGTGGCCGGCATCGCGGCGCTGCCTGAGAGCCTTCTCCAGAGCGCCGCGGGCAACTGCGGGTCCGGCTGTCACAATGCCAGCTCTCTGACGAGGGCCACGTCCTTGTCGCCCCTCCCGGAAAGTGTCATCAACACCGTCGAGCCATGTGGGAGGGACTTTCCTGCCTCTCTGATCACCCAGGCGAGGGCATGCGCCGGCTCGAGAGCCGGGATGATCCCCTCGGTCTCTGCCAACAGGCGGAAGGCGGCGAGCACCTCTGCATCGTCCGCCGAAGGGTATTCGGCCCGACCTGTCGCGCCGAGGAAGGCGTGCTCGGGACCGACCCCGGGGTAGTCCAGACCGGCAGAGATCGAGGTGGCCTCGAGGATCTGACCGTCCTCGTCCTGCAGGAACCTGGACCGCATGCCGTGGACGACTCCTTGAACACCGTTGCTCAGCGCCGCGCCCCCTGCCGCCTCGACGCCGACGAGGCGGGCACTGGTGTCGACGAAGCCGGCGAATGTGCCGGCGGCATTCGAGCCCCCGCCGACGCAGGCCACGACGACGTCCGGATCGAGGCCACCGAGCAACTCGCGGCACTGGTTGCGCGCCTCGTCACCGACGACACGTTGCAGCTCACGGACGATATGGGGAAACGGATGCGGGCCCACGACCGACCCGATGCAGTAGTGGGTGGTCTCCACCGACGCCACCCAGTCGCGAAGCGCCTCGTTGATGGCGTCTTTCAGCGTCCGGCTGCCGGACTCCACCGGGTGCACCTGTGCGCCGAGAAGCTCCATGCGAAACACGTTGAGCCCTTGGCGCTCGACGTCGAGCGCACCCATGTAGACGAGGCATTCCAGCCCGAGCAGCGCCGCCGCCGTGGCGGCGGCGACGCCGTGCTGCCCGGCCCCGGTCTCGGCGATCAGGCGGCGCTTCCCCATCCGTTCGGCCAACAACGCCTGTCCGAGGACGTTGTTGATCTTGTGCGAGCCCGTGTGTGCCAGGTCCTCGCGCTTGAGGAGCAGCCTCAGGCCGAGCCGCTCGCTCAGACGGCCGCACTCGGTGACCGGCGTGGGGCGACCCGCGAACTCACGCAGGAGGTCGTCCAAACGCCTCCTGAAGGCCCTGTCCGCCCAGGCGGACTCGAAGCTGGCCTCGAGCTCCTGGCAGGCCGGGACGAGCGACTCGGGCACATACCGTCCACCGAATTCGCCGAAGCGTCCCGGCCGCCCTGGATCACCCATCAGTGCACCGGGTGCGCTCAATCCTCCTCCTGCCAGTCGTAAGGGCCCTCCTCATCGGTGTCGTAGGGCTTGGGCTCGGCGCCACGAGCCGCTTGCACGAAGGCACGTACCTTGCGCGGGTCCTTCTTCCCGACGCTCGCCTCCACACCGGTGGAGACGTCGACGCCCCAGGGGTGGACCGTGCGGATCGCCTCGGCGACGTTGTCGGGGTCGAGGCCCCCGGCGAGCACCAGCAGGCGTCCTTTCGGCGCACCCTCGGCGAGACGCCAATCGAAGACCTTGCCCGATCCCGGGGACGGGGAATCCACGAGCACGATGTCAGCGCCGTACTCGGCCGCACGGCTCAGCCGCTCGTCGCCCGCTGGGAACGCCTTTATGACAAGGGGGACCCGGACCGAGACGTACCCGCAGTCCTCGAAGGTCTCTCTCCCGTGCAGCTGGGCGGCATCGAGGCCGGCGTGGTTCACGATGTCCACGACCCTGCGTGGCTCCTCGTCGCGAAACACGCCGACGGTACAGATCTCCGGCGGCAGCCGCCGAGTGATGGCGGCCACCGCACTCGGGCTCATCTGGCGCGGCGAAGGCGCGAACACGAAGCCGACGGCGTCTGCCCCCATGGCCACCGCCAGCAGAGCGTCCTCCTCACTTGTGATGCCGCAGATCTTCACCCACATGACACGGTCCGCCCCAAGAACCCGGCGACAGCAGCCTGCCTGTCGCGCGAGCGCAGCAGGGCCTCACCGACAAGAACGCCGTCGAAGCCAGCTTGCGCCAGCGCGGCCACGTCGGACGCCGAGTCCACGCCGGACTCGGCAATCTTCAGAACACCAGCGGGGATGTGACCCGCGACTCGCCTGGCCCGGGCCCTGTCCACCTCGAAGGTGTGCAAGTCACGTTGGTTCACGCCCACGAGGCGAGCACCGACTCCGAGCGCTCGATCGAGCTCGTCCTCGTCGTTGACCTCGACAAGGGCAGCCATGCCCAACTGAGTAGCGAGCCGGTGAAGCTCCGACAGCTCGGCGTCGTCGAGCAGCGCGACGATGAGCAGCACAGCGTCCGCGCCCATGATGCGTGCGTCGTAGATGTCGATCGGGGCGACGGTGAAGTCCTTGCGGAGGACGGGAAGCCCGACCGCGGCGCGCGCCGACTCGAGGTCCTCCGGACTGCCGGCGAAATGGGGACCGTCGGTCAGCACCGACAAGCAGCAGGCACCGCCCGCGGCGTACTCCCGGGCGACCTGGGCCGGGTCGAGATCCGGGGCGATGTCTCCCTTCGACGGCGATCTCCGCTTGATCTCGGCGATGAGCGCTATCGGCTGGCCACCGGCACTCCCCGGTGGGGAGGATACGAGCGCCCCGGTGAAGTCGCGGGGCGGCGGTGCCGAGCCGGCCTTGGTGGCGAGCTCTGTCAGGTCACGCAAATCGCACGAGGCGGCGTCACGGTGCCACGCTCCGATGCGATCGAGATATGTGGCCACCGGCTCGAGCCTACCGGCCGCTTCGGGAGTCCTCCGGGATCTTCGGCGGTTTGTGCACGTTTCGCGATCTTCCCAGCTGCTCGCTGGCGGCTGACCCCGCGATCAGCGGTGATTGGGTGAGCACGAGCAGTCCGGCGCACATGACCAGGAGGGCCACGGCGTCGAAGGCGAGGGCACCTATCCCCCCGCGCAGCTGGTCACCGAACAGGCCGACACCGATCACGATGCTCACGATCGGATCAACGATCGTCAGCGTCGCCTGGGAAGCCGTGATCGGGCCGGCATGGAAGGCGTCCTGGGTGATTATGAGACCCGCCAGCCCCGCGACGACGATGCCGTAAGGCTCCCAGTGCTCGAAGATCTGCCAGAAGCCGTACGAGAACAGGATCGTTGTCGCCTTCGTGAACGAGGCGCTGAGCGCGAACGAGATCGCAGCCGCCGCCCCGAACCACGCCGAGCGCCACGCCCGCGACGCCCTGAGGCTGGTGCAGACGAGACAGATCACGACGGCTGCCGAGCAGGCAGCGACGACGATGATCCAGCCGCTCGTCGTCGGAAAAGTGGTCCCGCCACCCGCATTGCTCATGGCGAGGAACCCCGCCAGGCCCGCCACGGTCAGCACCGTCCCGACCGTCTCGCGCCAACCGAGCGGAGCCCCGAACCAGAAGTGCAAGATGATGACGAGGAAGAGGAGCTCGGTGACCATGAGCGGCTGGACGACGCTGAGCGATCCGAATCCCAGTGCACTGGCCTGCAAGAAGAACGACGCCACCATTGCCGCGAGTCCGACGTACCAGATGGGGCGGTGCATGACGTGGTGCATGAGCTTCAGGCCGCGGCTGCGGGTGTCGGGAGCCGTTTCCACGCCGAGTCGCTGGAAGATCGTGGTAAGGGCGTTGCACAGCGCAGCGCATATCGCGAGCAGGATCGCTACCACGAGCCTTGTCTATCCGATTTGGAGCGGGAGTTCCCAGATCTTCGCGATGGCCCCGTCAGGAGCCGCAGTGGCGGCGAACGGGGGCACCACGTCACGGCGCACGTAGGCGAGCGCGACCGGGGCCGTGAATCCTGGTGACCAGGTGACGCTCGTGAGTCGCCCCAACTCGCGCTCGCCCGCGAACAGCAGCGCTCCGGCGAGACTCTCGGCCGCCGGGTCGAGCACGACTCCGCGCAGCCTCCAGGCGACGTTTCCGCCCCGGGCGTCAAGGCGGGCGACCAGCTCTTGACCCGTGTAACAGCCCTTGGTGAAGCTCACGGCGTGCTCGACCAGGCTGCCCGCCTCCTGCGGGATGGTCTTCTCGGTGAGCTCGCGGCCCAGTGCGGGCACACCGGCCTCGATGCGAGCCGCCTCGAACGCGGCTGGGTCGCCGAAGGGGACGTCCAGATGCGGCGGCTCCGGCGCCCCGACCGGCGCCAGCACATCGAAACCCGAGTAGCCGGCCCAGCTCACTGGCACGGCGACTGACCAGCCTTCCCTCAGGCCCGGCGCGCCCTCCCCCGAGCCCGGCCTGCGGCCGCCGACGATAATCCCGAGCCCCTCCCCCGAGCTCGCCACGGCCGCCGAGGCCGGCCCGCGAACCTCCAGGCAGCGGACGGTCCGGCTCTCGAGCTCAGCCTTCACGCGCAGGCGGAAACGCGCCAGCCGCTCCGAGAGGGCCTCGCCGTAACCGGTCTCGGTGTCGAGGAGCACGACGTCATCGGCCAGGATCGTCGCCCGGCAGTACGAGTCCACCTTGCCCTGGGGAGACAGCACCAGCGTCTCCGCCGAGTCACCGAGCGCGAGTGGCCCCAGGTCCTGGCTCACTTGCCCCTGCAACCAGCCACGCGCGTCGGGGCCGCGCACGACCACGGCGTCGCGCGAAGTCTCGAGGGCACAGGCGCCCTCTTTGATGAGGCGGTAGGAGCGCTCGAGGTCGAGCTCCGGCGTCACGGCTCGGCTCGCCGTGTTCCCGCCGCCAGCTGGCGAGCCCCGGCAACGGCCGCCAGCACCGCGGCGGCCTTGGCCGCGCACTCTTCGTCCTCGGCCTCAGGATCGCTGTCGGCGACGATGCCGGCGCCGGCTTGCACCGAGGCCTTGCCGTCCGCGGTCGCGACCAGAGTGCGGATCGCGATTGCCGTATCGAGGTTGCCCGAGAAGTCGATGTAGCCGACGATCCCGGCGTACGGGCCGCGCTTTGTCGGCTCGAGCTCGTCGATGATCTCCATCGCCCTCACCTTCGGCGCACCGGAGACGGTCCCGGCGGGTAGCGTCGCCCTCAGCACGTCCACGGGCCCCTCGCCCTCGCGCAGCTCACCGGAGACCTCAGAGGTGAGATGCATGACGTGGCTGTAGCGCTCGACGGTCATCAGCTCGTTGACCCGCTCCGAGCCAAAGCGAGCCACCCTGCCCACGTCGTTGCGGGCCAGGTCGACGAGCATGACGTGCTCGGCGCGCTCTTTCGGGTTCTCGACCAGCTCCGCCTCCAGGCTGCGATCCTCGGGGTCGTTCGAGCCGCGTCGACGGGTCCCGGCGATCGGCCTCGAGACGACGCGCCCGTCGAGGAGCTGGACCATGGGCTCAGGTGACGCCCCGACGACCGAGACGCCCCCCTGGCGGAGAAAGAACATGTACGGACTGGGGTTCACCTGACGGAGCACCCGGTACACGTCGAAAGGGTCACAACCGAGGTCGAAGTCGAACCGTTGCGAGAGCACGATCTGGAACGCGTCACCGGCACGGATGTACTCCTTGGCGACCTCGACTGCGTGCCGATAGCTCGCCGCGCTCGTGCCGCGCCGGACCGCGCCCTCGGGAAGCGTGGCCTCCGCTGACGGCGGTGCGCAGAGCGGTTCCCGCCCTGGGCGCTCCAGGTCGCTCTGCATCACCTCCAGGTGCCGCAGCGCGTCGAGGTAGGTGCCCTCCAGAGCGACGGCGTCGCAACCCTCGCTCCTCTCCGCGTCCAGGAGCACGTTGTCGACAAGGGTTACCCGCTGGCGCCAGTGGTCAAAGGCGGCCAGCTCGCCGATCACCGAGATGACAGCATCGGGGTGGCCGAGATCATCGGCCGGTGGCGACGGCAGCCCTTCGATCTCGCGGACCACGTCGTAACCGAGATAGCCGACGAGACCGCCGTGCAACGGCGGGAGCTCCTCGAACGACGGCGACCGGAAAATCTCGAGAAGCGACTCGAGGCAGGCGAGCACGCCCCCGTCAAGGGGGACAGACTCGGGGAGCGAGCCCTGGGTCACCTCGATCTCGCGGCCGCGCGCCACCAGGGTCGCGGCGGCGCGACGACCGACGAACGAGAAGCGGCTCCAGCGCTCGCCGTGCTCGACCGACTCGAGCAGGAAGCCGGGACCGTCGCCGACCATTGCCCGAAAGGCGCCGACCGGTGTCAAGCTGTCCGCCACGAGCTCCCGCCAGACCGGCACCACCGAGTGCGCCCGGGCCAGCTCGCAGAACAGTCCCATATCGGGGCAGGCGCCAGCTGGGCCACTCGGTGTGAACCGGCTCCGGCCCGGGCGCGACCCGGCACCGGTCACGGGAGCGGATCGCCGAACCGGCGGTGAAAGCAGCTCCACTCGCCGGTGTGACAGGCCCCGCGGCCCTCCTGGTCGACCGTGATCAGCAGTGCGTCGCCGTCGCAGTCGTAAGCGGCAGCTCGCACCCACTGCCGGTCGCCCGAGGTCTCCCCCTTGCACCAGTACTCCTGCCGGCTCCGGCTCCAGAACCAGGTACGCCCTGTGGTCAAGGTCCGGCGCAGGGCCTCGGAGTCCATCCAGCCGAGCATCAGGACATCGTTCGTCGCGCCGTCCTGCACGATCGCAGCCACGAGCCCTTTGTCGTCGAAACGTATCCTCGCGATCTCCTCGTCGGTGAACCCGACCGGGGAAGCCCTCACAAGTAGAGCCCTGTCCCGTCCTCGAGCCGCTCGGAGGCGACCGCCGGGATGTCGCGCTCGCGCAGGATCACGTAGTCCTCGCCCTGAACCTCCACCTCGAAGCACTCCTCGGGGTTGAAAAGGACGCGGTCTCCGGGCCGGATCGAGCGCACGTTCGGGCCGACGGCGGCAACCTCTGCCCAGGTGAGGCGACGAGCGACCGAGGCAGTGGCAGGGATGAGGATCCCGGCACGAGACCGGCGTTCACCTTCGGCGGCGGGCACGTGCACCAACACGCGGTCATTGAGCATCGTGACCGGTTGCTTGACGTCGGCGGAGTCCGATCTGGGGCTCAACTTGGGCGATTCCATCACCGGAACGGTAGCCCCCGCGACAGGGCGCCGTGACCTTGTGGGCAGGAACCTTGGCTCGGGCCGGCATCATAGGAACGTGCATCGCGTCCTGCTGCTGGTCCCGTCCGCCTCCTACAGGGCCTCGGACTTCCTTGACGCCGCGCGGGCGCTCGAGCTCGAAGTGATCGTGGGCTGCGACGAAGCTCCTGTGCTCGCCGAAAGCGGAGCCTGCGTCCAGGTCCGCCTCGACGACCCGGAAGCGGCGGTGGACGCGATCGTGGCCCTCGACGCGGCCACACCCCTCGACGCCGTGGTGGCAGTGGACGACCAGGGAACGATCGCGGCAGCCCGTGCCGCGGCACGTCTGGGCCTTCGCGCCAACCGTCCTGACGCCGTCGCGGCGGCCCGCGACAAGCTCCGGATGCGTACGCTGCTCAGCGCGGCCGAGGTGTCCCAACCCGCGTTCGCCGTCCTCCCCCCTACTGGCGAGGCTGCCGAGCTGGCACGGCTGGCCGAGATGGTGGGGCTGCCCTGTGTCGTCAAGCCGACCTCCTTGTCAGCCAGCCAAGGCGTGATCCGGGCAGACACACTCGCCGAAGTGCTCCTGGCGGTCGAACGCTCCCGGTCGATCGCCACGAGCGCCGGCGCGCCAGCCGGCCAGCCCCTGCTTCTCGAGAAGTTCGTGCCAGGCCCAGAGGTCGCCGTCGAAGGCTTGCTCACCGACGGCGAGCTGACCGTGCTGGCGGTGTTCGACAAGCCCGACCCGCTCGACGGCCCGTTTTTCGAAGAGACGCTGTACGTCACGCCCTCCCGGCTGGCCGCGGCCGACCGGGCCGCCGTCGAGGCGACCACGCAGGCGGCGACGAGAGGGCTCGGGCTCACCGAGGGGCCGGTCCACGCCGAGCTCCGCGTGCGCGACGGCCGTGCCTGGGTGATCGAGGTCGCTGCACGCTCCATCGGCGGTCTCTGCTCGCGCACCCTCGAGTTCGGGACCGGGATGAGCCTCGAGTACCTGATCCTGGCCCACGCCCTCGGCCGGCCGGTGAGCTCCGCGCCCATGCAGGGCGCAGCCGGCGTCCTCATGCTGCCGATCCGCGCCGGCGGTGTCCTCGTCGAGGTCACCGGACGTGAGGAGCTCCTCGAGACACCGGGGATCGTGAGCATCGACCTCACGATCGCCCCGGGCCGGACGCTCGTCCCGCTCCCTGAGGGCAACCGCTACCTGGGCTTCGTCTTCGCCCGCGGTGACAATCCGCGGGACGTGGAGGCGGCACTTCGATCCGCCCTTGCGAAGCTGTACGTGCGCGTGAGGCCGGAACGACCGCTCAGGCGCCTGGCGGCCGGACGCTGATCCCGCAGGAGGCGAGTTTCTCCTTCGCCTCGGCGATCGTGTGGCGGCCGAAGTGGAAGATCGAGGCAGCGAGCAGCCCGTCGGCATGGCCGATGAGGGCGCCCTCGACGAGATGGTCCAGGTTGCCGACGCCGCCGCTGGCGATCACGGGCACGCGTACCGAATCCGCGATCCGTCCGGTCAGCTCGAGGTCGTAGCCGGCTTCGGTCCCGTCGCGATCCATCGACGTGACGAGGATCTCGCCTGCTCCGAGCCCGGTGCTCTCCACGGCCCAGCCGAGGGCGTCGAGGCCGGTGGCACGACGCCCGCCGTGGGTGAAGACCTCCCAGCGGTCGCCATCGCCGCAACGGCGCGCATCGATGGCCAGTACGACGCACTGCGCGCCGAACTCGGCCGCCAGCCCTTCGATCAGACCAGGTGTGGCGACCGCGGCCGAGTTCACCGCCACCTTGTCCGCCCCGGCCCGAAGCAGTGCCCGGCCATCGGCCACCGACCTGACGCCGCCTCCGACAGTGAGAGGGATGAAGACCTCTTCCGCAGCTCGTTCGACGACCTGCAACATGGTGGCGCGACCGTCCGAGGAAGCGGTGATGTCCAACAGGACAAGCTCGTCGGCGCCCTCGGCGTCGTAGCGCGCGGCCAGTTCTACGGGATCGCCGGCATCGCGAAGCCCCTTGAACTCGATGCCCTTGACGACCCGTCCGAGGTCCACGTCGAGGCAGGGGATCACCCTCACGGCTCGCACGCGGCAACCGCCTCCGGGATGGAGAGCTTTCCCGACAACAGCGCCCGGCCCACTATCACACCGGCAAGCTGGCTGGCGCCGGCGCCAAGGCCTGCGAGTGAAGCGAGGTCGGAGACGCAGGCGACGCCGCCTGAGGCCAGGACGGGAACGGTCGCCACGGCGAGGACGCGCTCAAGTCCTGCCAGGTCGGGACCGGCCCCGGTCCCGTCTCGATCGATGTCGGTCACCACGACCCCGCCCAGGGCCAAACCCTCGAGCCGACCCAGGGCGACCTCCAGCTCGAGACCCCCGGCGGCCACCCAGCCCCGCACGGCGACCTGCCGCCGGGGAGCACCGTCGGGCCCGGCCGATGACCGGTGGTCCAGGCCGACGAGGACCCGGCCAGGCCATCTGCCGGCCATCCCCGCGAGCACATCAGGTCGCTCCACAGCCACGGTGCCGACGACGACACGGGCCACGCCGCCTTCGAGGAGGGCCGCCGCTGCCCCCTCGTCGCGGACCCCGCCCCCGGCCTGAACGGGCACACCGGTCGCCGAAGCGATGCGGAGGACGAGATGCCGGTTCGGCGACCCGCCGTCGCGCGCTGCGTCGAGGTCCACCACGTGCAGGCGTCGCGCGCCAGCGGCGACGAATGCCTCGGCCTGCTCCAGCGGGTCGCCGTAAACGGTCTCGGACGAGAACTCGCCCTGGAACAGCCGCACGCACCTGCCTCCCAGGATGTCGACGGCGGGCCACAGCTCCACCTCACGCCTCCGGAGCCGTCTCGTCGCAGATCCGGGCAAAGCGCGCGAGGAGTCGGAGGCCGGCGGATGCCGACTTCTCCGGATGGAATTGCGTCCCGAACATGTTCCCGCGCTCGAACGCGACCGCGATCTCGCCTCCGTAGTCGCAGGTGCCGACGACGCTGCCGACGGCCTCGGCGCCTTCGGGAAACGGCGTGTAGGAGTGAACGAAGTAGTACCACTGGCTCCCGGCACCGCCGAGCAGGCGCGAGCCCCTTCCCTCGGGCTGCCGTACCAGGTTCCACTGCATCTGCGGTCGGCGCTCGCTCGCAGCTATGGCACGCACAGATCCTTGCAGGATGCCCAGGCCGGGGACTTCCGGGTCCTCCTCCGAGCCCTCGAACAGCAGCTGCAGCCCGACGCAGATCCCGAGGAAGGGGCGGCCTTCGGCGACACAGAGGCGGACCACCTCGTCGAGGCCCGAGTCGCGAAGCGCACGGGCACAGGCGCCGAAAGCACCGACGCCGGGCAGGACGATCCCCGCCGCGTCCGTGGCGGCTTCGGGGCTGTCGACCAGGCGGGCGTCCGCGCCGACGTGCACCAGGGCCTTCTCGGCCGAGCGGAGATTGCCGATGCCGTAATCGAGGACAGCGATCACCTGTGGCCTACAACCTGCCCTTGGTAGACGGGATGCCACTGCCCTCGACCCGGGCAGCGTCCCGAATCGCCCTGCCGACCGCCTTGAAGGACGCTTCGAGGACGTGGTGGGGGTTGCGCCCGTGACGGAGCTCGATGTGCAGGGTGATTGCCGCCGAGTGCGTGAAGGCCCGCCAGAACTCCTCGGCCAGCTGGACATCGAACGGAGGGCTTCCGAGCGGCGCCGTCTCCCCCAGCTCAACGTCGTAGTGCAGGTACGGTCTCCCGGAAAGGTCGAGTGCCACATCGACCAGTGCCTCGTCGAGTGGCACCGCGATCGACGCGAAGCGGCGAACCCCCGCCTTCGACCCGAGTGCCTCGGTGAGAGCCTCCCCGAGGACGATGCCCGTGTCCTCGACCGTGTGGTGGGCGTCGACCTCGAGGTCCCCGCGAGCCTTGAGGTCGAGCTTCATGCCGCCGTGCCTTCCCAACTGGGCCAGCATGTGGTCGAAGAACGGCAGGCCCGTGTCTGCCTCGGCAGCACCTGTCCCGTCCAGCTCGAGCAGGACGGCGATATCGGTCTCCTTGGTCGAGCGCCTCCGCTCGGCGCGGCGCGGATCTGGTCCAGGGTTCATCGCCATCCGTCAAGCCTTGCACGTCCGGGCCCAGCCATCAGCCTGAAACCGACCACCGCATCAATTGAGGCGCCGGCGCGAAGCGATGAGCTGGCCGCGAGTCGCGAGCTCATCGCGGGCCGTGAGCTCGTTACGGGGGGTGAGCTCAACGCGGGCCGCAAGCTGGCCGCAGGCAGCATCGATAGAACGCCCCCGGTTCTGGCGGATCGTGGCGTTCACGCAGGCCTGCCCCAACCAGGCCCGAAAGTCCGAGACGCGTGAGATGTCGGACCCCCTGAGGCCCCTCGAGAGGCCTCCCGCGGTCGGATTGAGGGGGATGAGATTGACATGGGCTCCGAGTGGACGGGCGAGAGAGGCCAGCTCGAAGGCGTCCGAAGGACGGTCGTTCACCTCCGCGATGCAGGCCCACTCGAACGAGATCCTTCTCCCGGTCGCTGCTCGGTACTCTTCGCAGGCTTTCATGACCGTCGCAAGGGGGTACCTGCGGTTGAGTGGTACCAGCTGGTCGCGCAGAGAGTCGTTGGCCGCGTGCAAGGAAACCGCGAGGTTGACCTGGAGCGTCTTTCCCGCCAGCTGCCGGATGCCGGGCACGACACCCACTGTTGAGATCGTGATGTGCCGTGCAGCCAGGCTCAAGTCCCTGTTCATCGTCTCCACGGCGGCCCAGACGGACCGGAAATTCGCCATTGGCTCGCCCATGCCCATGAGCACGACGTTGCCGAGCTCGCCCCATCCCTCCGACCTGCAGTGCCTGGCGGCTATCACCACCTGCTCGACGATCTCCCCCGAGCTGAGCTGCCGCCCGAAGCCGGCGTCACCGGTCGCGCAAAAGGTGCAGCCCATCGCGCAGCCCGCCTGGCTCGAGACGCACACCGTCGCTCGGTCCCGGTAACGCATGAGGACCGTCTCGATGCGCTTGGCGTCGCTCGTCTCGAGCAACCACTTCACCGTGGAGCCCCTGTCGGCGACGCTCTCGGCGACACAGGAGAAGGCGGGTGCCAATCCCGGGGCTTGCTCGAGTCGACCGCGCAGCGCCCGGGGAAGCTCCGTGAGATCCCCCGGCTCCGCCAGTCGCCGGTAGAAGCCGTCGAATACCTGGCTCACACGGTACGGGGGCTGATCGGACAGCAGCACTGCGAGCTCGTCCCGTCCCAGGTCGTACCGGCTCACGCGGGCGTGCTCATCGCTCGTCACCGCCGGCCTCGTGCGATGCGCCCCGCAGATGCGCCGCATAGCCGGCGACCACGTCGGTGACATAGGCGCGGTCCGTGTGATCGTCGACGAACCCGAGCGAGAAATAGAGCCTGCGCGCCGCCACGTTGTCGTGATCGACGTAGAGCATGCCCGTGCTCACGCCGCGCTCGCACAGGGAGGCGAGACCGGCGAGCACCAGCTGGCGCCCGAGACCGTGGCCCTGGAAGTCGGGATCGACCGCGATCACATAGATCTCGCCGAGTTGTTGCTTGAGGCCGTCGTCCGTCAGATCGTCCTCGGGCTCGTGGACCTTCGTCCAGCAGAAGCCCGCCAGGCGACCGTCTCGTTCGTGCAGCAGGAACCCGCGCGGATCGAACCACGGTTGACGCTCGCGCTCTTGGATGGTGGCGAGATCCCATGAACCCTGCTCGGGATGACCGCGGAACGCACGATTGTTCACCTCCAGCCAAGCCAGCTCATCTTCGCCGGGCCGAAACGGCCGCACCGAGATCGCCGCGCTCTCCTCGGTGACGGGTAGCGCACGCCGCATCTGTACGAGGTCGCGGCCGCGTCGCATGCCGACAGCCGATGCGACGGCGTCATCGATCGGCCCCGGCTTGGGCACCCACAGGTGCACGTGGCCACCGCCCTGGGACTCGATGACCCTGAGCGCCGCGCTGAGAAGCTCGGTCTGAAGCTCGGCTCCGGTCGTGGCTCGCCAACGGGGATGCACGACGTACTCGACGGCCCAGTTCGCGTCTTTGCCCCGGCTGATCTGTGCGTAAGCGATGACGCGTTCTCGACCGCTCTCCCGAGCCACGAACCCCGCAAAGCCCTCACGACCGCCTTGGACGAGATCGAGCCACTGGTGCTCGCCGAGGGCGCGATGGCCGTCGGCCACGCTCGCCGCCTCGAGCAAGGACGAGATGGCAGCGATGTCGGCTTCTCCCATCCTGCGCTTGATCTCGACGTTGTGCACTTGGCGAACATACCGTCTGTTCACCGCTGGCTCGCCGCCAGCGCGTGGCTACGATCCGAAGATGCCCAGCGTGCCGAGCACCCGACCCCCGAGCGGCACCGGTCGCGCCAGCGGCACCGGTCGCGCCAGCGGCGGCGGTCGCGCCAGTGGCGGCCGTCGTGGGAGCGGTAGCGGCCGCCGGCGCCCCCTGGCGAGAGCACGTAAGATCGCTGACCGCCTTGCCGAGGCGTGTCCGGGATCTGCGAGCGACCTGTGCGCGCTGGACCACCGCAGCCCGTTCGAGCTGCTCATCGCCACGATTCTCTCTGCCCAGTGCACCGACGAGCGCGTCAACCTAGTGATACCGGCGCTGTTCGAGCGTTATCCAACGCCCCAAGCTTTCGCGAGCGCAGAGCGTGGGGAGCTCGAGAACCTCATCCGGTCCACGGGCTTCTTCCGTTCCAAGGCCGACCACATCATCGGGGCCTCGGAGGCGATCGTCATGCGTTACTCGGGCGAGACGCCCCGGACGCTGGAGGAGCTGACCACACTCCCGGGAGTTGGCCGCAAGACCGCCAACGTGGTGCTCTCCGTCGGCTTCGGCCTTCCTGGGCTGCCCGTTGACACCCACGTGGCAAGAGTGAGCCGACGCCTCGAACTGACCGACTCGTCCGACCCGAACAAGATCGAACAGGACCTCTGCGCGCTGTATCCCCCTGATGAGTGGGGCGCCTTCAGCGCCCGGCTCATCCTGCACGGCCGGAGGGTCTGCCCCGCGCGCCGGCCTCATTGCGACATCTGCGAGCTCGCCGACCTTTGTCCGTCGAGGGGCAAATTCTGACGAGCGCGTGACTTCTCTGTGAGTCTCGTGACAGGTTGGTGACTTGCGTCAATTCGCCAGGACCGGGAGGCTAACTTCGACCCAAGGAACCGGTTCCCGCCACCTGGTTCCAACGAGCGGAAGCGGGATCCGCCGCCCGATCCGCTCACCGACGGCGCCCTCGGGGCGCCGTCGGCGCGTCCGGGCACGCTTCTAACGCGTCATCTCCCACCTGCTAGCAGCCTTTCGAGGCGGCGCACGGCGCCGCCGAGAGCACGCTCCACCGCGATGAGGTCCGATCCCACGTCGTCCCTCTTGGCCGCAATGGCGGCGTCTGCGAGCGTCGTGACGCGACGACCTATCTGTTCGAGCGAGGAGGCGATCGAGGACAGCTCGGAGAACTCCGACGGCTCGAGGACTAGCGGTGCCATGCCGCCATCATCGCCGATCCGCGCCAACGATTGGGATCCGGCCGGCGGATACGCTGCCTGCATGCTCCGACGGCTTGACCTGCGGGCTGGCGCGCCCGAATTCGCTGGTGCGCTCCCGCGACCCGACCTCGGCGGCCAAGGCTCGGTGGAAGAGGTCCGTGCCATCGTCGAGGACGTCAAGGTGCGAGGGGACGCGGCGCTGCGGGAGTACACGGCTCGTTTCGACAAGGTCGTCGTCGACGAGATCCGAGTGCCCGTCGCAGACATCGACGCGGCGCCGGACCGCTTGCAACCGGCACTTCTCGAGGCGCTCACCGAAGCTGCCCGCTCCATCGAGCTGTTCCACCGCCACCGGGCGCCGACCCCGGGGACCTACGAGCGCAATGGGATCGAGGTCGACCTGCTCGAGCTTCCCGTCGCCCGCGCCGGGGTCTATGTCCCGGGTGGGCGGGCGAGCTATCCCTCGAGCGTGCTCATGAGCGCCATCCCGGCCCGGGTCGCAGGCGTGGAGGGCATTGCCCTCTGCGTGCCGCCCGCGCCGGACGGCTCCATCCCGGCCGAGGTGCTCGCAGCTGCAAGCCTGGCCGGGGTGGACGAGCTCTACCGCATCGGGGGCGCGCAGGCGATCGCCGCCATGGCCTACGGCACTGAGACCGTCGCCCGCGTCGATGTCATCGTCGGACCCGGGAGCCGGCGCGTCTCGCTCGCCAAGCTCGAGGTCCGCGGTGCCGTCGGCATGCCGGCTTCCTTCGCCGGGCCCTCGGAGGTTGTGGTGATCGCGGACGAGACGGTCCCGGTCGACTACGTGGCCATCGACCTCGTCGTCCAAGCCGAGCACGGCCCCGATGGGCTCGCTTGGCTCATCACGTGGTCCGAGCCGGTACTGCAGGCTGTGACCGAGGCCGTCACCCGCTTCGTCGAGGAGTCTCCCCGTCGCGCCGAGATCGAGGCGACGCTCGCGGCGGGGGGCTACGCGGTGCTCGTCGACGGACCTGAGGCAGCCATGGCGGTGGCGAACGAGATAGCGCCCGAGCACCTGGAGCTCTGCTGCAGCGACCCGCAGGCGATGGTTCCCCTCGTGCGCAACGCGGGCGCGGTCTTCGTCGGTCCGTACGCGCCGGCATCGCTCGGCGATTACCTTGCCGGGCCGAGTCACACGCTGCCGACCTTCCGGTCCGCGCGTTACTCGAGCGCGCTCGGCGTGGAGGACTTCCTCCGCAGGGTGCACGTGATCTCCGCGGACCGCCGGGCGCTCGTTCGCGTCGCGCCTTACGTTGCCGCGATCGCTAACGCAGAGGGGCTTCCCGCCCACGCCCGGTCCGTTGTCCTGCGCTCGGAGCCCGAGGGGCAGGAAGGCACATGAGCCGGTACAGGACCAGCGGTCACACAACCGATGGCGAGCCCCGGCGGGAAGTCGCCCTGCGGCCCGGTTACCACTCGCCTCAGGTGGAGGTCGACGTCCGCCTCAACACCAACGAGTCGCCCGAGCCTCCTCCGCGGGCCTTTGTCGAGGCGCTTGCCGACGAGCTGCGCTCGATCCCGCTGCATCGCTACCCCGATCGTGAAGCCATGGCGCTGCGGACGGCGCTCGCAGCCCACCACGGGGTCTCAGCCGAGCAGGTGTTCTGCGCCAACGGCTCGAACGAGGCGATCCAGTGCCTCCTGCTCGCTTACGGTGGCTCGAACAGGCCCGCGATGCTGTTCGAGCCGACCTACGCCCTGCACTCCCATATCGCCAAGCTCACCGGGACGCCGGTGGTCGAAGGCGGGCGGGACGACGCCTTCAAAGTCGAGCTCGCCGAAGTCGCCCGGACGGTCACGAGGTCGTCCGAGACTTACGGACCGGCGGCACCTGCTGTCACCTTCCTCTGCTCGCCGAACAACCCGACCGGTGGTGTCGAGCCGTTGGAGACCGTCCGGGCCGTCCTCGCCCTCGTGCCGGGGATACTCGTCGTCGACGAGGCTTACGGGCAGTTCGCGCCGTCGTCCGCTCTCGATCTGCTCGACTTCGACCCCCGCCTCGTCGTGTTGCGCACCTTCTCGAAGACCTGGGCGCTGGCAGGCCTGCGCCTCGGCTATGCCATCGCCGACCCGGGCGTGGTGGCCTCGCTGTCGAACGTGGCGCTTCCGTACCATCTCGACGCCTTGAAACAGGCGGCGGGTCGCCTCGCCCTCGGCTTCGAGGACGAGATGCGCGCCCGCGTGGCAGCCACAGTCGAGGAACGAGGACGGGTCGCCACCGCCCTGCGGGAGCTTCCCGTCGAGGTGTGGCCGTCCGACGCCAACTTCATCCTCTTCCGTGCCGGATCACAAGACGGCTTCGCCGTCTGGAAGCGCCTGCTCGATCACTCGGTGCTGGTCCGTGACGTCTCGGACTGGCCGGGACTGGAAGGCTGCCTTCGCGTCACCATCGGCACAGCTTCGGAGAACGACCGTTTCCTCTCGGCCTTGGCAGATGTCCTCTCGAGCCGGACGTGACCTCTGTTGGAGGGTCCGCGGCTGCCTGAGCGCTCACGACCCGGGCGGAGGTCCTCCCCGCCCGGCGTCGTCCTCAGCCGAAGCGGCCCTGGATGTAGTCCAAGGTCCTTTGGTCGTCCGGTTCCGAGAACAACTTCCTCGTGGGCGCCACCTCTATCTGTTCTCCGGCCCTGTCCTCACCCATCAAGAAGAACGCACACAGGTCCGACACGCGCGCAGCCTGTTGCATGTTGTGGGTGACGATGATGATCGTGACACGGGACTTGAGCTCACCGAGGAGCTCCTCGATGAGCCGCGTCGAGATCGGGTCGAGGGAGGAGGTCGGCTCGTCCATCAAGAGGACCTCGGGCTCCACCGCGAGCGCCCTTGCGATGCACAAGCGTTGCTGCTCGCCCCCCGAAAGCGTCGAGGCGTGAGCTTTCAGCCGGTCCACGACCGAGTCCCAGAGAGCAGCCGCGACAAGAGAGGATTCGGCAGCTTCGTCGAGGACTGATTTCTTGTGTATCCCGTTGAACTTCAGGCCTGAGACGACGTTCTCGTAGATGGACATCGTGGGAAACGGGTTAGGCCTTTGGAACACCATCCCGACACGGGTTCGCAACAGGGTCGGGGGAATCCCACCCGTGTAGATGTCGGTGTCCCCCAACATCAGCTTGCCGGTCACGACAGCTCCCTTGGTGAGATCGTGCAACCGGTTGATGGCTCGCAAGAGCGTCGTCTTGCCGGAACCCGAGGGCCCGATGAGAGCCGTGACCTTGTTCCTCGGGACGTCGAAGGTCGCGTCACGTATCGCCGTGCGCCCGCTGAACGACACGGCCACGTCCTCCAGCCGCATCGCGACCGGGCCCGACCGCACATCGCCGTCCGGGCTTGGCGTCTGGGTCACCAACACGGGGACCATGGTGCTCGGGTCCACAGCTACCGCCTCTCTCTTTGGAGCCACGCCGCGAGAAGGCGGCTCCCCAAATTAAGGAACAGAACGACGACCACCAGCGACAGGGCGATGCCCCAGCTCTCCGCTCGCAGCGAAGTGTATGGAGATGTGGCCGACTGGAAGATCTGCAGCGGCATCGCGGCCATCTCGTGCAAGGGGTTCCAGGTGACGACGGTCGACGCGCCGATCACCCACAGGATCGGTGCCGTCTCGCCCACTGCCCGCGACAGTGCCAGGAGCACGGCGGTGATGAGACCGGGAAGCGCAGTCGGTATCACGACCTTGCGTGAGACAACTCCATTGCGGGCCCCGAGTGCGAGAGCGGCTTCCCGGATCGTGAAGGGCACGCTTCGCAGTGCGTTCTCAGAGGCCTTGATGATGATCGGGATCATGAGGATGCCGAGCGCGAAGCTCCCGGCGATTCCCGCGAAGCCTATGCCCGGCAGCTTTATGCCCCATTCGTGGAACCCGATCACAAGCACTTGATACGCGAAGATGCCGAGCAGGATCGAGGGCAGCCCGGTCATGATCTCGGCTGTCATTCGCAAGGCGTTGGCGAGCTGTCCATCCGACTCGGCCAGGAAGAGCCCAGTGACGACGCCGATCGGGATCGCGATCACTGCCGCCAGGCCGTCGATGACGAGCGACCCGACGAGGGCGTTGGCGATTCCCCCGACGTCGTTGGGATAGAGAAGCGACGGGAACTGCGGGCTCTTCGTGAAAAAGTCGATGCTCCACCAGCGGAGACCCTTTTGCACGAGCGAGAACAAGATCGCGAAGAGAGGTATCAGGGCGAGGAGGAGGGCGAAGCCGCAGAGCGCGACCACCACCTTGGACCTGAGCATCCGCCGCTGCAGCGTCTTGTGCGCCACTTGCTGGATCAGCTCGCGCCGCTCGAGCATCGGATCCGGCGGCACCCCTTCGATCGTTGTCGAGCTCATCCGAACTGCGCCTGTGCTCCCGAACGGCGGATGAGCCGGCGGCCGAACCAGTTCACGATCGCGGTCATCGCCATCAAGATCACCGCAAGGGCACCGAGGGCGGCAACTTGCAGCGGCGTCGCGTCCTGGAACTCGAGTGCGATCGTCGAGGCAAGTGTGGAGGCGGTCGAGAACAGCGAGTGCGGGAAGAGCGGGTTCAGGCCGATGACCATGGCGACAGCCACCGTCTCGCCGAGAGCCCGTGCGGTCGCCAATGTCACGGCGCCGACGATGCCGGTCCGTGCCGCGGGCAGGACGACACTGCGCAGCACCTGCCACTTCGTCGCGCCGACGCTGAGTGCCCCTTCGAACTGGTCGTTGGGAACGACGGCGATGGCGTCTCTCGAAAGCGCCACGATCATCGGCAGGATCATGACGAACAGCACGCAGCCGGCGAGCAGCAGCCCGACGCCCTCGAAAGGAGCGTCGAAGGGCCAGTGGCCATTCGTTATGTCGGCCAGGTCAGGTTCCACCGTCTTCTCGAACCAGGGGGCGAGAACCAACAGGCCCCAAAGTCCGTACACGACGCTCGGCACTGCGGCGAGAAGCTCCACGAGTGACGAGGCGTAGATTCGGGCCTTGCCAGGAAGCACGTGCACTATCGCAAGTGCAGATCCGATCCCGATCGGGATGGCGAGGACGAGCGCGATGGCCGTCGTCAGCAGCGTACCTACGATGATCGGAAGCGCGCCGAAGGAGTCCGACGCCTGACTCCACGTCCTGCCGTAGAGGATCGACAGACCCGAATGGCGCCAGGCGGGGATCGAGGAGACGATGACGCTGATCAAAAAGACCACGCAGATCAGCGCGAACAGACCGGAGACGCCGTAGAGGATGAACAAATACGCCCAATCGCTCTTGACCGAGAAGAGCTTCGTCCTCTCGGTCAAGAGCGGATCAGACATCCCTGGATCAGAAACTGCTAAGGGAGGAGTGGTCGTCAAACCTCAGCCTTACTGTTCACTCAACCATGTCTCGCTTGGGACTGCTGGGGCAAGTCTGTGGCTTACGAACCGTTGGTGGTCAGCAACACCTGGCCGTGCGAACCCCTGCACTGCAGGAGCGTGCTGCGTGCCAGCGCCTGGATGTTAGCTGGCAGCGGGACGTAGCCCTGCAGGGCGGCGACGTCCTGTCCTGCGGTCGTCCCGTCGACTGCGCCCGAGTGCGACAGCCAGTCGAGGTACTTCACGAGCAGGGTCCCCTCGGCGTCGGTGGTCTGGTTCGACTTCCAGATGACTGCCCATGTGTACCCTGCGATTGGGTACACCTTGGCGCCCCACTGGTAGACGATCGAGAAGCCCGTCGGCGAGATCTTCGGCCTGGCGGCCGCGGCGAGCGATACGCCCTGGAGGGTGGGCAGGACGGCGTTGCCCGACCTGTTGACGATGGCCCCGACTCCCTTGATCAGGCTCGGGTTGAGCAGCAGGTAGGAGTACTCGACATAGCCGAGCGAGTAGGGCGTGTTCTCGATGTCAGAGGCGACGCCGGCGTTCCCGCTCCCCGCGATGCCGTCAGTAGGCAGCGAGAGCGGGGTCTTCGCGGGACCGGTCGTCCACACTGACGGAGCAGCGGCGTGCAGGAAGTTCGTGAAGATGTACGTCGTCCCCGATGAGTCCCCACGGGCGACGACGATGATCCGCTCGTGTGGCAGCTTGACCTTCGGGTTCAGACCCTGGATGGCGGCCGAGTTCCAATAGAAGACCTTGCCCAGGTAGATGTTGGCGAGCACGGTCGCGTTGAAGACGAGCGACTTGACCTTGAGGCCGGGAACGTTGAAAGGAAGCGCTACCCCACCGAGGCCGATCGGGATCTGCAGGAAGTCGGCCGTCGTGTAGTCGGTGCCGGCGGGCTCGTCCTTGTTGATGTCGGCCTGGGCCATGGGCACGTCAGTGCCGCCCCAGTCGACCAGCTTCTTGATGACGTCCGCCTCGCCTGTGCCAGAACCGACCGCCTGGTAGCCGTTGATCGTGGCATTCGCGGTGCGGGCTGCGAACAGCGCCTGCGCGGCATTCTCCAAGGGTGCGGCGAAGGTCGACCCCGCACCGCCGATGGTAGCGGCCGTGCTCAGCTGCGTGTCGGCCGCGATGTAAGGGTCGGCGCTGCGTGCTTCGGCGCCCGCACCCGGTAGTGCCGACATCGCCGCCAGCGAGATGGCCGAGATGACGACCGCTGTGGTGCTGAGCGCAAGCCGAACGGTCCTGTTCATCTTCATATGAGTGTCTACCTCCGTGCAGTCCTGTGTAATTGGTGTCTGCCTTGTCCACCGGTTCCCCAGTGGGCCTCGCCGCGCGACGCGATCGTGGCCCCTGCGTCCGTTTCAGATGACAGTAGGATGACCGAGTGAACTGAATATGTCTGCGTGATTCCCTCACGGTGAACTCTGGGTAAACTTTCCCTCCTGAGAAGGCAGGTCGTGGCCTTTGCCGATAGACAGCGGTCGCCGTGGGACGAAATCGGGCACAGGCGAATGACTTGCTGCTGACATCGTTTCGCGAACACGCCGCCCCAGAGCGCCCGGAGACCGCGCCGCTAGAGTGACTGAGATGCGAGTACTCGTCACCGGAGCCGGATCCGGGGTCGGCAAGGCGACCTCGGCGTTGCTCGCCGCCCGCGGGCACGAGGTCATCGCCACCGCCCGGGACCTGGGCACGCTCGACGACCTCGAGGTGGCACGCCGGCTCCGCCTGGATGTGACTGACGCGATGTCTGTAGGCGCAGTCCACCGCGAGCTCGGCTGGGTCGATGCCCTCGTGAACAATGCCGCCGTCTCCTTCGACGGTCCGATCGAGCACGTCGCCATGGGACACGTCCAGCAGATGTTCGAGACGAACGTCTTAGGCCCGGTTCGTATGATCCAGGCGTTCGTCCCCGGCATGCGCGAGCGCGGTTCAGGCGTCGTGGTCAACGTCTCCTCGGTGGCGGGACGGGTCGCGCGACCCCTCGACGGCTACTACGCAGGCACCAAACACGCCCTCGAGGCCATCTCGGAGGCCCTGTATGTCGAGCTCACCCACTTCGGCGTGAGGGTGGTCATCGTCGAGCCCGGCTTCATCGCTCCAGGCATGAAGGTGCACGAGGCCGCCCACGCGCCGGCCGCCTACGACGAGCTCGAGGCTCAGCTCGCCCAGATAGCGAGCAAGATGCAAGGCGGCGCCCGCCCTGGCCCGGACCTCGTGGCCAAGGTGATCGCCGACGCCATCGACAACGACGGCGGGCCGTTGCGGCGCCGCGTCGGCGACGACGCGAACTTGATCCTGTCGGCGCGGAGCACCCTTGGGGACGAGGAATTCGAGACGGCCATGCGCGAGGTCGCAGGTCTCACCTGGTAGCGAGCCCGTGATCAAAGCCACCAACGATGGCCCGGCACAGGGCTTCGTCTTCGACGCCTCGGCGCCCTTGCCCGAGGGCCAGGACAAGCGAGCCCTCGTGCGATCGATGTTCGACGCCATCGCGCCCCGTTACGACCTTGTCAACTGCCTCATGACCTTCGGGTTGGACGGGCTCTGGCGGCGCCGGACGATCGAGCTGCTGCGACTCTCCCCCGCCTCGGTGGTCATCGACGTCGGGTGCGGGACCGGCGACCTCGCCCGCAGCCTGTGCCGCAAAGGCCACCGAGCGGTGGGGATCGATCTCTCCCTGGGCATGCTCGGCGCCGCCCGTGCAGGCGCGGCACCCCTGATCCAGGCCGATGCCGTTGCCCTGCCCTTCGGGACCGGAGCCGCAGACGCCGTCGTGAGCGGGTTCGCGGTGCGCAACTTCGCCGACCTGGGCGCAGTCACAGGAGAGATCGGCCGCGTCCTACGCCCTGGTGGCCGGCTGGCACTGCTCGAGGTCGGTGAGCCAACGAACCGACTTCTCGGCCTGGGACATCGAGCCTGGTTCACCCATGTCGTGCCGGTGCTGGGGGCACTGCTGTCGGACGGGGCGGCCTACCGCTACCTGCCCCGCTCGGTCGCATATCTCCCCTCGTTCCCGGAATTCGCCCGCCTGCTCGCCGACGCCGGCTTCACCGAGGTCAGGCGCCATCCCTTGAGCGGTGGCATCGCCCAGTGCGTGACAGCCACCTGGTCCACGGAAAGGGCAGAGCCGTGAGCCGCCGAGCATCCAGGCTGTGCTATGCCACGCACCCGATCGAGGCGGGTGCCCTGGCTGTCTTTCGAAGGCACGCCCATGGGACGGGACGAGTCATCGAGCGCGACCAGATGACGGTTCTCGGCTTCGGGACGGCAGCGAGACTCGAGCTTGCCGGCGGCCTGACGGACCCGTCCAGCCTCGCACTTGTGCTGGCAGCTCTGAGAGCCATCCCTCCCGCTGCAGGGCCTCCGACCCTGGCGCCCGTTCCCCTCGCGCTCGGAGCGCTTCCCTTCGACCGACGGGCCGACGCTGAGCTCGTGGTCCCCGAGCTGACAGTCATCGCAGCGGCCGGGCACTCGCCTACGGCGCTGGTCGTCGGATCGCCGGACCGTGTCGACGAGCTGCTCGTCGAGATGTCCGCGGGACCCCCGGAGATCGTCACGGCCACATATGAGCGTGCATCCGCACCGCCTGACGAGTTCCGGCTCGCGTCGGCTCGACCACATCAGGACTTCTTGAACCGGGTCGGCGCTGCGCTGGCCGAGATCGCCAGCGGTCGCCTCGACAAGATCGTGCTCGCCCGCGAGGTGACCGTGCACGCCAACCGGCCGTTTCGTCAGGCCGACCTCCTCGGGCGCCTCCGGGCGCTTCATCCCTCGTGTGCCGCCTTTGCCATCGACGGCTTCATCGGCGCGACGCCCGAGCTCCTCATCCGCCGGAAGGGCGCCCGGGTCGCCTCGCAACCCCTCGCGGGGACAGCGGCCCGCAGCGGGGACCCGGACGCCGACCGCAAGGCCGAGGCGGCACTCTTCGCATCCGCCAAGGAGCGTTCCGAGCACCGGGTCGTGGTCGACACGATCGTGTCGGCGCTAGTCCCTGTGGTCGAGCATCTCGATGTCCCCGACGAGCCGGCGATTCTCGAGTTGCGCAACGTGAGCCATCTGGGCACCTTGGTCACCGGCGCTCTCGCCGAGCGCGACGGCGACTACCCGAGCGCTCTCGAGCTCGTCGCTCTGCTTCATCCCACTCCCGCTGTGGCCGGGACACCGGTCGACCTGGCGCTCGACTACCTCGCCAAGCTCGAGGAGATCGACCGGGACCGCTATGCAGGCCCGGTCGGCTGGATCGACGCCCGGGGCGACGGCGAGTGGTACCTCGGGATCCGCTCGGCAATCGTGGCGGGATGCTCCGCCAGGCTCTTCGCCGGGGTAGGCATCGTCGCCGATTCGGACCCCGCGGCAGAACTGGCCGAGACCCAGCTCAAGCTTCAGGCGTTTCTCGCCGCTGCTGTCCGTCCTTGACGCCGGAGGCGAGCGCCGAGTAGCGACGCACGACCTCGGCGACCTTCTCCGGCTGGTCGAACGGGAGCAGGTGGCCACCGGCCGTGACGACAAGCTCCGCGCCAGGTACGCGCCTAGCGAGCGACCGCGCCGCGGAGACGGGCACGATGCGGTCCGAGGCCCCGGTCACGACCGCTGTCGGAACCGCGATTCGCCCGAGCGCACGCTCCAGCTCCGGCGTCTCGGCCAGGAGCGCCCGTTGTTCGACGAGAAAGCTTTGCCTCGACCTGCCTACGATCGGGCGTCCGTCGCTTCCGATCGCCGCCTGCAAGGTGGGAAGCACCAACACCTTCTTCGCGACCCGGGCGTCAGGATGGCGCTGCGAATAGCGCGCGGCCGTGATCAGAGCGCGCCGGAGAGCGGCAGCCCCGGCCCGGAGGATGCCGTCTCCTATCATCGGCACCACGAGCAGGCGATCGAACCCCGACAACGCCTCGGTGACGCCGATCGAGCCCACCAGCACGAGGGCGCCGACGCGCTCGGGGTGCGTCAAGGCGAGCTCTAGGGCAACGCCGCCGCCGAAGGAGTGGCCGACCACAGTCACGGGGCTTTGCGCCTCGACGCCTTCGAGCAACCCCTGCAACGCCTCCGCGTTCGCCGCCATGCCCATCGCCGGGCGAGGGTCCGATCCCCAGCCTGGCCTGTCCGGCGCGAGCACCCGATGGTCAGCCGACAGGAGCTTGGCAAGCGCCACCCAGTCTCCCCCCGCGCCCGGCTGACCATGCACCAGAACCACGACGGGGCCTTCACCTGCATCGATTGGCGCCCTCGACCCGCCGGCGGAGGCTCGCATCCCGCCCTTTCTCACCTGAACGAGTTCGACGACGGCGCGCCCCGCGCGGCCCTGACGCCCCGAAGCCGGTCGAGGACCCGCTGCGCGCCCCACCGCGTGACGAGAAACAAGGCTTCGACGACGGTGTAGGTGGACATCTTTGAGGTCCCGAGCTCCCGGTCCACGAAACGGATCGGCACCTCCAAGATTCTCGCTCCCACCTCCATCGCCCGGTAGGTCATCTCGATTTGGAAGCCGTAGCTCTCCGCCCGGACCGAGCGCAGGTCTATGCGCTCGAGGACGCTCGCCGCGTAGGCGCGGAATCCAGCAGTCGAGTCCCTTACGTCGAGGCCGAGCAGGAGATCCGCGTAGATGTTGCCGCCCCGCGAGAGCATCCGACGCGGCAGGCTCCAGTTCGGTATCGAACCGCCGTGCACATAACGCGACCCGATGCACACCTCGTACCCCTCGCCGAGCGGGGCGACGATGCTGGGAAGGGCGTCCGGGTCGTGAGAGAAGTCCGAGTCCATCTCGACGAAAGCCTCGTAGCCTCGCTCGAGGCCCCACCGGAACCCGTCCCGATAGGCGCTCCCTAGGCCGAGCTTGGCGGGTCGGGAAAGCACCTCCACGTTGCCCGATCGCCCACCGACATCCATGGCGATCTTGGCCGTCCCGTCAGGGCTGCCGTCGTCGACGACAAGTATCGACGCCTCCGGCAGCGCAGCGCGTACCCGAGCCAGGACGTTCTCGATTGTGGCAGCTTCGTTGTAGGTAGGCAGCACGACAAGGACGCGCACCCCTGCAGCCTAGGGGGAAACCGTCAAGGAGCGACGCCGGTTGCCTGCGAGGATGCCGGAGCGTCTTCCGACTCGACAGCGTGGTGCTCGGCCCACAGGTCCTTCGCGATCACCTGGATGGCGCTCGCGGTGGGAACGGCCAGCAAGGCCCCGACGAGGCCGCCGAAAGTGGACCCGACGATGTCGCCCAGCTCGACGCCTATCAGGATTGCCAGCAGCACCCACAGCGGATTCAGGCGCACTGTCCGGCTCATCACGATCGGATTGAGGATGTGGTTCTCGATCTGCTGGTAGACGAGGAAGACGGCAAGTGTCACCACGCCTGCGAGCAGCGAGTGCAACAGGGCGACGGCGACCGTCGGCACTCCCGCCAGGAGCCCGCCCACGAGCGGGAGGAAGTCGACGACACCCACCCAGATGGCGAGCACTCCGGCGTAGGGTACCTGCATCACCCGCAGCGTCGCGAAGACGACCAGGCCGGCGATCACCGAAGTGGCGAAGTTGCCCAACATGTAGCCTGCCACGGCGCTACCCACGTCTTCCAGCATCTTGCGGGCACGAATCGACCGCTCGGGCCGCATCCCCTCGAGCACACCGCGAACCATCTTCGGCATCTCGAGCAGGATGAAGAACGTCAGCACACCGACGGTCGCAAGGGCGACGATGCCGCTCACGACCGTCTTGCCGACGGCGAGAGCAGGACGGCCGAGACCGGCTATCAGGGTCTGGAGCTTGGGGACGTTCTTCTTGACGTAGCTCACCAGGTGGAGGCGTTTGATGAGGTGCCCGATCTGTCCCCTGCCGTGCTGGGCCTGACGGACGAGGCTCGGCAGCTCCTTGGCAAAGCTCGAGGCGGATGTGTAGACAGGATGCACGAACAGGTAGATCACCGATGCCGAGAATGCGACCGATATGAAGAACACCAAGACCGTCGCCATTCCCCGGCGGATGCCACGGCGCTCCACGAAGCTGACGATGGGATGCAAGAGCGAGCCGAGGAACAGCGAGACGACGATCAGCAGAACGATGGCGCGAAGCCGCCACACCAGAGCGACGCCGACGCCGCTCACGACCACGACGCTCGTGACGATGAAGGCGACTCGAGCCACCTGACGGTCCTGCAGGCGCTTCTGCTTGGCGGAATCGAGCTCCGGGCGCCCTGTCTGGTCGGCCATCGTCACAAGTCAACTCCATGCACGGCTGCCAAAGGGTGATCCCGACACGCTGACACCGGCCCGGCGGCGCTCGGCGTGCCTTGGTTTTCCTGCGAGGAACCGGCGCTTCGCACGAGGTTCGCCCCTTTGCCGGTCGCGCCTGCAAGCATGGACGAGATGGTCGACCCGCCCGAGCCCGACGGCCAGCCGGCCAGCAAGAGCTCGCCGGTCCACCGTCGCAATCCCCTCGGGTGGATACCGGGGCCACTGCGGCACGGCCTGACCTTCTTCGTCCTCCTCCTCGTCGCCGAGTACGTCCTCATCCCGAGTTTCCTGCACTCCAAGGCGCGTTCCTCGCTGAGCCAGCTCGGTCGCGTCAATGTCGTGTGGCTCCTCGTAGGCTTTGTCCTCGAGGCGGGAGCGCTCGCCGCCTATGGGCGCCTGACCCAGTCCGTGCTGCCGGAGGACGGGCCGTCGTTCTCAAAGGTGCTCCGCATAGACCTGTCCACGCTCGCAGTGAGCCATGTGATCCCTGCCGGCACCGCCGGGGGCACCGGCCTCGGCTACAGGCTGCTCACCTCGAACGGCGTGAGTGGAGCCGATGCCGGTTTCGCGCTGGCGACCCAGGGGATCGGCTCGGCCGTCGTCCTCAACGCCATGCTCTGGATGGCCCTTGTGATCTCGATCCCGCTCCACGGCTTCAACAGCGCCTACGTCACCGTCGCCGTCGTCGGTGCCGTGCTGCTCACCGCCTTCGGCGCCCTTGTTCTCTTGCTTACGCGGGGCGAGGCTCATGCCACCCGGGCATTGCGCTTTGTTGCCAGGCGGGTGCCATGGGTCACCGAGGAGCAGATGGAGAGGCTCGTCCAGAGTCTCGCCAACAGGTTGCGGACACTGGGCTCAGACCGGCGCCTGCTCCGGGACGCGGTCTCCTGGGCGGCCGCCAACTGGCTGTTCGACGCCGCCTCGCTCTGGGCTTTCATCGCAGCCTACGGTCACCTCACCAGACCCATCGACCTCTTCGTCGCCTATGGCGTGGCCAACGTCCTCGCTGCAGTCCCGCTCACTCCGGGCGGCCTCGGCATCGTCGAGGCGGTAGCCGCGACCTCCCTGACCGGCTTCGGCGTCCCTGCCGCAATCGCGTGGCTGGGTGTCATCTCCTGGCGCTTGTTCAACTTCTGGCTGCCGATCCCGGTCGGTGCCGGTTCCTACCTGTCCCTTCGTGTACGGCGCGGCGCAGGTCTCAGAGAGCGCCGGGACGCGCTCGGGGGCATGACCAGGACGAGCGAGCCCGGAGCCGGAGGCGGCTCGCCGGCCGGCAAGGAGCCGTCCGTCAAGCCAGACCAGCCTCCTCGGACCCCAGGATCTGCAGCTCCTCCGGCCCAGTCGGCACCACCTCAAAGCTGATCGGGAGCTCGAACAGCTCCTGGAACAGCATCTTCTTGCGCTGCAGCATCCATCGTTCGAGCTCGGCATCGCCTCTCGCGCTGACGACGATCTCGACCGCCGCCCGACTGATCTCGACGCCGACGTGGCCGACGACGGAGTCGTGCGAGGCGTCGAGCCCGTCTGCGATACGCAGCATGGAGAGCAGTTTCGTCACCCGGTCGCGATCCTTGCGCTCCAGGCCCTCCCAGGCTTGGAAGGACTCACGCGGCCGTCCCCTCACGTGGTAGCGACCGAGGCACGACAGCATGTTGATCTCCACGGGCGAGAATCCCCGCAGGTCGCCGTTCTCTATGAGATAGGCGCTGTGGCGGGCGTGCCCGTCGCGGCTCACGTGCTCGCCAATGTCGTGAAGCAGTGCGCCGAGCTCGAGAAGCTCCCTGTCCTCGGCGTCCAGCCCGTGCAAGGTGACGGTCGAGTCGAACAGCTCGATCGCCAGCCGCGCGACCTGGCGGGAATGAGCCTCGGGCCACCTTGATCTGAGGCACAGGGACATAACCGAGGCCCGCCGGATCGCCCGCGGGTCGTCGCTGAACTCCACGCGGTCGTGCTTCGAGATGGTCGCGATGACGATCCCCTCCCGGAGCCCCCACTCCGACACGGTCAGCTCGCGCATCCCCGTTCGCTCCATGAGCACCTCGGCAACGGCGGCACCTGCCGGCAGGAGCTCTGCCCGCCGGGCGTCGATGCCAGGGAGCCGGGCACGTTCGCAGCTCGGCAGTTCGTAGATGACCTCTCCCAGTGCGGCGAGCTCACGGGCAGTTACCGTCAGCTGATTGACAGAATAAGGCACGTTGCCGTCGCGCATGGCGGCCGCGCCTCGGGCCAGAGCGCAGAGTGTGCCCGAGGTCCCGACCAGCAGCTTCGGCCCGCAGGCGACGACGTCCTCGAGCACCTCGTCGAGCGACTTGGAGATCTGCTCTCTGAGGCGCGCACGATCCTTCCTGCTCGGCGGGTCCGTGCGCACGAACTCGGTCGTGAGCCTTCCGACGCCGAGGTGGAGGCTCGTCGCGTAACTGAGGCCGAACCGGTCACCGACCGAGAGCTCGAGACTCCCACCACCGAGATCCGCGCAAAGCGCCGGGCTCGGGTCGAGGAGCACGCTCCCCCGCACAGCGTCGAATATCAGCTGCGCCTCGCGGATCCCGCTGACAACCTGGATCTTGACACCGGTGGCCGCTTCGATCCGTTCGGCGGCCTCGGGCCCGTTGGCGGCCTGGCGCATCGCTGCTGTGGCCATGGCGACGACCTCGTCGGAATGCTGCACGTCCGCGATCGTCCTGAACCGCCGGACCGTGTCGATGGCCGCCTCGATGGCGTCTTCGGTGAGGCGGCCCTCCCGTGCGACGACATCGCCCAGTCGCAACATCTCCTTCTCGCGCGCGAGCGGCAAGAAACTTCCGTCTGGCCGGGTCTCGACCACCAGGAGATGGAACGAGTTGCTGCCGAGGTCCAGCGCAGCAATCCGCACGGCCGGAGCTCAGCTCAGTTTCTCAGGCGAACGGCGTTTGCGGGCGCGCTCGAGCGCGAGCTCCTGGAGCCGTCGCTGCGCGCTGAGGCCCACCACCGGTACCGCCCGTTTCCAGTCGCCGTTCGGACCGAGCAACCAAGCATTCGAGTCGTCGGCGAGGTTGAGCCCGATCGTCTCTTCCAGGCGGGCCTGCAGCTCCGTGTCGAGAACCGGCACCAGGACCTCGATCCTGCGGTCCAAGTTCCGCTCCATCAGGTCGCCAGAGCCGATCGTGTAGCGGACCTGGCGGTCACCGCCGGGGTCGCCGAAGCGGAAGATGCGGGAGTGCTCCAGGAACCGGCCGATAATCGAGCGCACGGTGATCCGGTCGGACAATCCCGGCACGCCTGGTCGGAGGCAGCAGAGGCCTCTCACGATGAGGTCTATCCGGACACCGGCCCTCGAGGCGGCGTACAGGGCGTCGATGACCTCCGGGTCGGTCAGCCCGTTCACCTTGATGGTGATCCGGCCCGACTCGCCTGCCGCCGCTTCCTCGGCTATCTGGGTGAGGACCCAGGGCCGCATGCCCTGGGGAGCCACCACTATGCGGCGGTAGGTGCCGGGCCGGCCGTAGCCGGTCAGGTGGTTGAACAGGTCGGTCAGGTCCTCACCGATGGCCGCATCGGTTGTGAACAGTCCGAGATCCTCGTATACCTTGGCCGTCTCGGAGTTGTAGTTGCCCGTCCCGATGTGGCAGTAGCGCCTCAGCCCGTCCTCCTCGCGTCGGACGACGAGGACGATCTTCGAGTGGGTCTTCAACCCCACGAGGCCATAGACGACGTGGACGCCCGCCCGTTCCAGCTGCCGTGCCCAGAGGATGTTCGCCTGCTCGTCGAAACGGGCCTTGACCTCGACGAGCGCCGCGACCTGCTTGCCCTGCTCGGCTGCCCGCACGAGCGCGGAGACGATTGCCGTGTCTTCGGAGGTGCGGTACAGCGTCTGTTTGATCGCGAGCACGTTCGGATCGTCGGCAGCCTGGGTGATGAACGCCTCGACCGAGGTGGTGAACGAGTCGTAAGGGTGGTGAACGAGCACGTCCCGTTCCCGCAGCACGGCGAAGAGGTCGACGGGCCCGTCTCCGGCCGTCGCGAGGCGGGGTTGGGTCATCGGCATCCAGGGCGGCTCGTGGAGATCGGGCCTGTCGATCGCGTGCACTGCCCAAAGCTGGCCCAGACCGAGGGGGGCAGAGCTCTCGTAGACGTCGTCCAACCCGAGCTCGAGCTCGGCCAGGAGCAGCTCCCGAACACCCTGAGGGGTGTCCCGGTCGACTTCGAGCCTCACGGCGCGGCCGAAGCGGCGCCGCCGCAGCTCCGTCTCCACGGCGGCGAGGAGATCGTCAGCCTCGCTCTCCTCGAGGTCGAGATCGGCGTTGCGCGTCACTCGGAAGGCGTGATACGGCCCGATCTCCATGTGCGGGAAGAGCCTGGGCAGGTTCGCGGCGATCAGCTGCTCGAGGGCCACAAAGCGCGAACCACCGTTGACCGGGACGAAACGGGGCAACAGGGGCGGAACCTTCACTCTCGCGAATCGCTGCTCTCGAGTGCTCGGATCGACGACGAGCACTGCGAGGTTCAAAGACAGGTTCGAGATGTAGGGGAAGGGGTGGCCGGGGTCCACCGCCAGCGGCGTGAGGACCGGGAAGATCTCCTTCTCGAAAACGCCCAGCAGCCGGGCCTTCTCGGCGTCGTCGAGCTCGTCGATGCTCGTGAGGTAGAGGCCGGCCTTGGCGAGGCTCGGCACGAGAGAAGACTCGAATACCTCGTCGCTTCGCGCCTGCAGGCGCACGCACTTGGAGCGGATGTCACGGAGCTGCTGCGATGCAGTCCGCCCGTCCGCCGATCTGGCACGGAGGCCGGCGGCCACATGGTCCTTGAGCCCGCCGACACGCACCTGGAAGAACTCGTCGAGTCCTGAGGAAAGGATGGCGAGGAACTTCACCCGCTCGAGGAGCGGGAGCGACGTGCCTGCGGCAAGGTCCACGAGGCGATCGGCAAAGTCCAACCAGGACAACTCACGATTGAGAAAGCGGTCGGGGCTCGTGAGAAGACTCTCGGGTGCTGTGACGTCGGCTTTCACGACCCAGACGCTACCGTGAAGTCGTGCAGCCCCTCGCAATCGCCCCGAGGGTCAGGCAGCGGCGTCGGAGCGAGCTCGGCCTGCTCCTCGTGGCTGTTGTCGTACTCACGTTCGCGTACCTGCTCGCGTCGCTGGGCACCTACAACGCCTTGCCTGGAAACGCCTTGGAATTCATCGGCATAGCCGCGGCGTTGGCTCTCGTCGTCCACCTGGCCAACCGTTTCCTCGCCCCGGAGGCGGACCCGGTCATCATGCCCATCGTCTTGATGATGAACGGAATCGGTTTCGTGATGATCTACCGCCTCGACGTGTCCGCGCAGATGGCAGCGGATGCGCCCTGGCACTACCAGGCGCTCTGGACTGTCCTCGGTGTCGTCGCCTATGTCCTCACGCTGCTGGTCGTGCGCCGGTCGCGTGACCTCGAGCGCTACCGCTACATGCTCATGTTCGCCGCCCTCGCCCTCCTCGTCCTGCCGCTCTTTCCTTATCTCGGCAGGACCCCCGAGGCCGAGCTGAACGGAGTGAAGCTCTGGATCCGGCTCGGACCGATCACCTTTCAGCCCGTTGAGATCGCGAAGATCCTGCTGGTGATATTCTTCGCCTCCTATTTCGTCGAGAAACGGGAGATGCTCTCGCTCTCGACGCGCCGTGTCGGCAACCGCCTGTTGCTCGACCTGCGTCCCTTGGGGCCGATCGCCGTTGCATGGGTCGTGTCGATCATGGTGATCCTCTTCGAGCACGACATCGGCTTCTCATTGCTGCTCTTCGTGATGTTCATCGCCATGCTGTGGGTGGCGACGGGCCGCTGGACTTACGTCGTCGGTGGGCTCGTCGCCTTCGTAGCGGGCACTTTCCTGGCCGCGCACCTGCCCTTCGCGAAGACCTTGATCGACCAGCGCGTGAGCGCTTGGATCAATCCCTGGTTGCATTACAGCTCGTACGGATACCAGACCGTCGTCGGAGAGCTCGCACTCGGTCGGGGCGGTCTGACCGGATCTGGTCTCGGCCTCGGCACTCCGTACAACATCCCCGTCGCCTACAGCGACTTCATCTTCGCGGCGATCGGCGAGGAGCTGGGACTGCTCGGCACCGCGGCGGTCGTCATCGGCTTCATGCTCTTGGTCGGTGCCGGGCTCCGAGCTGCGATACGTGCCCGCTCCGAGTTCTCGCAACTCGCTGCTGTCGGCTTCACGGCCATCCTCGGGTTCCAGTCCTTTTTCATCATGGCCGGGGTGGTGCGTCTTCTCCCCCTCACCGGGGTGTCGTTGCCCTTCATCGGCTACGGCGGCTCTTCCCTGCTGGCGAATTACGTCCTCGTGGCTCTGCTGATGCGCATCTCTGACGAAGGTGCAAGTCCAGCGGGGGTCTCGGTCGGACCCCTCCATCGGGCGAGGCGGACGCGAGAGCTCGCTGTTGGCGCTGCCAGAGCAGCTCCTGATCCCGGCGGCGCAGCTGTGACTGCGGGGACCAGCCGGTCGCAGACCACCTCCGGCGCCAGGCTGTCGGCCGGGGGCGAGAGCGGCTACCCGCCTGGTGGGCCGCTCGCCTAATTTGCTCCCAAGGGATCGGTGCCGGCGATCGACAGCACGGCCAGCGCCGCCATGATCGGCACCGGCAGTCGCTGGCGCAGTGCGAGAGCGATCCCGTCCGATGGCCGGCATTCGATCAGTCGTGCTCCTTGAGGGCCGGAGACGACCATCTCGGCAGTGAACGAGCTCCCGCGGACCTCGATGATGCGCACGACGTCGAGCGACATGCCGTATTCCTCGAACACGCGAGCGAACAGCTCGTGCGTGAGAGGCTTGGGGGTCGCCACTCCTCTCGCCGCGTAAGCGATCGCAATGCCTTCGGCACCCCCGACCGGGATCCGTAGCTCGCGGAACGGGGCGTCCGCCTCTTGCAGCACGACGACGGGGTGAGTGGCCGGCAGCATGAGCACGACGTCGACGAACAACATCTGTGTCATGTCCAACGGCGTGGCAAGCAGTTCCGGCGCCGTCTCCATCTCCGACACCGGCTCCGATCCCAGTGGCGCCTCCGTGCCCGACACCGGCTCTGTCTCCGGCTCTGTCTCCGGCGCCGAGGCGGGCTCCCCCGCCGCCTCGAGGTCGTCGGCCACGACGGGCCCTTCCGCAGCTGCCGGCTCGGCGGGCTCTGCCGGCGCGGCGGGCTCGTCCGCCCTAACGGGCTCGGCAGGCTCGTCCTGCACCTGCAGGTCCCCTGCCGCCCCATCGGGCCGTTCAGGAACATCGACCCCAGAGATTGAACCCGCGAGCGCCGTCGTCAAGGTCTCGCCGTCCACCAGAGCCGCGACGTCGCCGTTGGTACCGGCCATCTCTGCGAGGCCGGCGTCGATGCCGACGGCCTCTCCTTCAGTGCTCATCGGACTCATCGCCTGATCGACCTGCGCATTTCGACGTTGACCACGAGCCCGACCGTAGCGAAAAACACGATCATGGCGGAGCCACCGTAGCTTACGAACGGGAGCGGGATTCCGGCGATGGGGATGAGGCCGATGGTCATGCCCACATTCTGGAAAACCGAGTACGCCAGCAGTGCGAGCGCTCCCGAGCACAGCATCCTGCCGAGAGGATCCCTGGCGATCTGTGCGGCGCGCAACAGTCGGAACGCGATCACTCCGAACAGGGCGATGACCAGCACTCCCCCGGCGAACCCGAGCTGCTCACCCACGGCGGAGAAGATGAAGTCGGTCTGCTGAGCCGGGACGAATCCCCCGTTCGTTGCCGCGCCGTGAAAGACACCGGTGCCGAAGGCTCCACCTGAGGCGATGGCCAGTATCGACTGCGCCAGGTTGTAGTTGGCACCACTGGTCTGAGTGCTCTGGTGGAAGAACGACTGCAGGCGACCGAGCTCGTAGGCATGGATCAGCCTGAAATGAATCCCCGCCACCAAGCCCACGAGACCCACAACGGCGAGAGCGCCCAGATACCTGAGTCGCACGCCGGAGGTCACGATCATGACCGTCAGCACGACGCTCATGATCAGCGCCGTCCCGAGGTCCGGCTGCTTGTAGACGAGCAGGATCGGTACCGCTGCGAGGGCGAGCACCACGACGATGTTTCTGGGGAACATCGTTTCTTGGCGACTGCAGTAGACCGCAAGGACGACGATGAGCGCCAGGGCCGCGAACTCCGAGGGTTGCACCTCGAGGGGTCCCAGGGCGAACCACCGTTGCGCTCCGAGGGACACGTGGCCGAAGTGAGTCAGCACCGCGATGAGCGAGAGGACGACGAGGCCGTAGAGCACGTACGCCCATTGCTCGAGCCAGTGATAGTCGACCAAGGCGACCACGATCATCACGACGAGGCCAATCGCAAGCCAGGCGAGCTGGCGCTTCAGATAGAACTTCGGGTCTCCTCCGGCATCTATCTGCTCGGCACGTGTCGCCGAGTAGACCATGACCGCGCCGATCAGCGAGAGCACGACGGCGCTGCCGATCAGGATGAAGTCGCAGTGGCGCACCGCCTCCCAAGCCGGGTGCCTTTCTCTGCGATGGCTCCACCGAGCCGGCACGCTCGGGAAATGAACCGCCATGATGCCCAAGGATAACCTTGACGATCTCGGAACTCTCTGCAGCGCCCCGGCGGACTCCGCCTCGCCGGCCTCCTCATGGGAGTCTCCGCGCCAAAAGCTGCATGTCGGGGCGCTGATCTTGCCGGTTCGGCCCGCCGAGGCTGTCTGGCCCACTCGAAGGGGTCGTGTCCTCTAGGAGTAGCCAGTCGGCTCCTCACTCCGGTCGCCGTGCCCACGAACCACCGCCCACATCACCTCGAGGGGCGGCTGCGCACCGGTCCAGAAGCTGATCTGGCGGGCGGCCTGGTGCACCAGCATGCCCAGGCCGTTGCGCACGGTCGCACCCTGACGCTCGGCCTCGATCAGGAACGGGGTGGCAGGCGGGTCATAAACAAGGTCCACCACGAGCTGGCCCGCCCCGAACCACGAAGGGTCGACGCCGGCGACGACGGCACCTCGATCTGCGTCGGACGCGGGTGGTCGGGAACCTGGTTGCCCAGCTGAGCGGCTCGAGTCCTGAGGCTCTACCGGCTGGTCTGATCGGTGGGCTGTGCCTGAGCCGGCTGGCGCGAGAGACCCGGTCAACCGGGCAGGTGAGACTTCCGGGACACTGCGGGCCTCGGGCATCCCCACGGGCGTCGCTTGAACCACCAAGTCCATCCCGCGAAGATCCTCCGGGCGCCCGACGTGGGCAATCCTGGGCGCCAGCGCGACCGCGCGCCACGCCCGGGCGGCTGTCCTGTTGACGACGACGATCTCCGCCGCACCCGCTTCGGCCAGTGCCAGCACGACTGCCCTACCTGCGCCGCCTGCGCCGATCACCCCGCAACGCAGACCGGCGGGATCGAAACCCGCACCCTGTCGCAGGTCGTCGAGCAGGCCATCTCCGTCACAGCTCTCCGCACGAATGGCTGAGCCCAGGAAGATCAGCGTGTTCGCGGCCCCCAGTCGCCGGACTTGTCGCGAGCGGCGGGTCGCCACTCGGGCTGCTGCCTCCTTGTGGGGCATGGTCACCGAGAGGCCACGCAAGCCCAGTGCCGCCGCGCCGACCACCGCCGTGTCCAGCGACCCCGGAGGCACCTCGAAGGCGTGGTAACACCAGTCCAGACCCATCACTGCGTAGGCCGCGTTGTGCAACCGCGGCGAGAGCGAGTGGCTGACCGGAAAGCCGACCACGCCCACGATCGCAGTCGTCGGAACCGGCCAAAGGGCCTTTGGGCGAGCACCAGCCGACACCTGAGCAAGCTCGGACAGCTCGCGGGGACCGATGGACTTGCTCACGACTCACCCCGTTGCCGGTCCAGCCACGACTGCAGAAGGACCGTCGCAGCCACTGCGTCGATCCCGACCCGGTCATCCCCAGCGGCGCCCGCTTGGGATCGGCGCGGTGGCCTTCGTGGGCGGCCTCGCTCGCCAGCGCGGCTTCTGGGGGGATCGGGCGGCAGGCGCCGGCGGCGAGCGGCCTCGACGGTCGTCAGGCGCTCGTCATGCAGCACGACCGGAAGGTCGAGCTCGTTTTGCAGCGCGGCGGCCTCGGCCATCGCCGCCCGGGCGGCGGGGCCCCGGTGGCCCGAGAGCGACAGAGGAAGCCCGACCACGACGAGATCGGCGCCGAGCTCCGAGACGAGAGCCGCGATGGCCTTGTGATCTACAACCTGCTCGCCGCTGCGCACGATCACCGAGTGCGGGCTCGCCAGCACCCGACGCGAGTCGCTCACCGACATCCCGATGCGGCGTTGCCCGAGGTCGATGCCGATCACGCGCCGTCCCGGCGCCGGCCCGGTCCCATTCGGCTCCGGGTCGCTCTGACCGCCCGTCAAGCCGGTCAAGCCGATGCCCGGCCGCCAGCCTCGGGCTCGCCCGGCTCGGGGCCCAGTGCTTCGCCAAGCTTCCGTATCGCTTCGCCAATTCCACCCACGTCCCGGCCGCCCGCGGTCGCAAGCTCCGCCGTGCCGCCACCCCCGCCCCCCACCGCTGCCCCCGCCAGGACGGCTGCCGATCGCGCGTCGATTCCAGAGTCTTTGCGCGCTGCCACCACGACCGAAACGCGCTCCGGGCCGGTGATGCCGACAAGGCCGACCGCCCCGACCCCGGGATGATCCCGGACCGCGATCGCCAGGTCACGCAACTCCCCTGCCTCCAGCCCGTCCCGTCGCCCGACCACTCGCCGGCCCGCACCTCCTGCGACGACGGCCGAACCGTCTGAACCGGCAGCCAGCTCGTCGGCCTCGCGACGCAACTGTTCCGAGCGCAGGGTCCGCAACTGCTCCTCGAGCGTGCGCTGGTTGGCGAGCAACCGGTCGACCGCAATGGGCAGATCGGAGGCTTGAGAGCGCAGGCGCTGCGCCGTCTCCTCGACCGTGTGCCCGAGAAAGCGGAGGCGTGCGAGCGATGCCTCGCCAGTCACCGCCTCGATACGGCGCGTGTTGGAGCCGATCGAGGCCTCCGAGACGATCTGCAGTGGGCCGATCGTGCCCAAGGCGCTCACATGGGTGCCGCCGCACAGCTCGACCGAGTCGTGACCGGCTTCGACAACACGCACGACCTCCCCGTATTTCTCGCCGAAGAACGCCATGGCCCCGGCTCCCTCGGCTTCCTTGCGGCTCGTCTCGTAGGTGCGCACGGGCTCGTTCCGCAGGATCTCTGAGTTCACGAGATCCTCCACGCGAGCGATCTCCTCCTCGGACATCGGCCCGAAATGGCTGAAGTCGAACCGCAAGCGGTCCGGCGCGACCAGTGAGCCCTGCTGGCGCACGTGGTCGCCGAGCACTTGTCGCAACGCCCAGTGAAGCAGGTGGGTCCCCGTGTGATTGCGCCTGATCGACTCCCGGCGCTCGCGGTCGATGGCCGCCACGGCCTCTTGACCGATCTCCACGGATCCCTCGACGAGGTAGCCGAGGTGACGCGTCAGACCCTCGACGACCGACGTCGTGTCCAGCACTCGGACACGACCGGTGGCGGTCGTGATCGAACCGGTGTCTCCCACTTGGCCACCACCCTCGGCGTAGAAGGGCGTCCGGTCGAGGAAGACCTCGATCAGCTCCGCATCTGCGGGTGCCTGCTCACCGTCGACGTTGGCGAAGGAGTGCTCGACCGAGCTCGGGATGACGGCGAGCACCCGCGCCTCGACTTCGGCCTGCTGGTACCCGAGAAACTGCGTCGGACCGAACTCGAAGCGTATGTCGCTCCACGCTTCGGCAACCTCTTCCACCCCAGCAGCCCCCACGACCCCCGCCCGGCCCGCCTCGCGGGCGCGGCGCCGCTGCTCTTCCATCGCCGTGTCGAAGCCACGGCGGTCCACCTTGACGCCGCGCTCGCGGGCGATCTCCTCCGTCAGATCGATCAGGAAGCCGTAGGTGTCGTGAAGCAGGAAAGCGACGTCACCGCTGAGCGAGGACGGCCCTGTCGCGAGCTCGGCCTCGAGCAGCGCCGTCCCGGACCGCAGCGTCCGCAAGAACGCCTCCTCCTCGTGCACGGCGATGCGCTTTATTAGCTCCCGGTCGCGCCGCAGCTTCGGGTAGGCGCCGCCCATGACCTCGGTCACGACGTCGATGACGCCGGGAGTGACGAGGTCCTTGGCCCCGAGGCGATGCGCTACGAGCACGGCCCTGCGGATGAGGCGGCGAAGGACATAACCGCGGCTCTCGTTGGAGGGGAAGACTCCATCTGCGATGAGGAACGTGAAAGTGCGGGCGTGGTCCGCCACGATACGAAGGCCGACGTCGCTCTCCTCGGTCGCTCCGTAGACCCGCCCGGTGCAAGCCGACGCGGCCTCTAGGACAGGTGCGACGAGGTCGGTGTCGAAGACTGACTCGACTCCTTGGATCGCGGTGAGAATCCGGTCGAGACCAGCCCCGGTGTCGATGTTCTTCTGGGGAAGCTCCGACAGTGAGCCGTCAGCGTGACGGTCGTACTGCATGAACACGAGGTTCCAGAGCTCGACGTAGCGCTCGCCGCCCTGCGCCGGCCCGCCGCCCGGCCCGTACCGAGGGCCCCGGTCGAAGAAGATCTCCGAGCAGGGGCCGCAGGGGCCCGTATCGCCCATCTTCCAGAAGTTGTCCTCGTCGAGCCGCTGCAGCCGGCCGGGGAGCAATCCAGGGATGTCGTGCCAGAGCGCCTCGGCCTCGTCGTCGGAGACATGGACGGTGACCCAGAGTTGCTCGGGATCGAGTCCCAGGCGCTCGGTGAACAGCTCCCAGGCATAGGCGATCGCCAGATCCTTGAAGTAGTCGCCGAAACTGAAGTTCCCTAGCATCTCGAAGAACGTCACATGGCGCGACGTGGTACCGATCACGTCGATGTCGACGGTGCGCACGCAGGGTTGCACGGTGGTCGCCCGCGGGCCGGGAGGCGGGGACTCGGCGAGGAAGTATGGCTTGAACTGGACCATGCCCGCGATCGTGAACAACATCGACGGGTCGTTCGGCACGAGGCTTGCGGCCGGGAGCGCGAGGTGGCCACGTTCCACGAAGAACTGCGTGAACGTGTCGCGCAACTGATCGGCGTTCACCTCTCGCCTCACTCCCGTTTCTCCGCCTGGCCCGGTGGCCCCATCTCGCCCCGTGGCTCCCTCTCGCCCCGCCGTGCCCTCCAGCGCTCGGCGAGCCCCTTTTCGGCACCGTGTTCAGACGGTTCGTAATAACGGCGCCCGCTGAGCCCTTCGGGCAGGTACACAGCTTCGACGAACCCTCGCGGGTCATCGTGAGGATACTCGTAGCCCACACCATGCCCGAGCGCCCCGGCACCGCGGTAGTGAGAGTCGCGCAGCTCCGGCGGAACCGCCCCGAGCGGGCGGTCACGCACATCGCCCTGTGCCGCCCACCATCCGAGCGCAACCCGGTTCGACTTCGGTGCGAGCGAGAGGTGCACCACAGCCTGCGCCAGGTTGAGGCCAGCCTCCGGGAGCCCGACGAACTCGACGGCCTGGGCGGCCGCGGTCGCGACGCCGAGGGCGTGCGGGTCGGCCATGCCGACGTCCTCGCTGGCGAGGATCACGAGACGGCGGGCCACATAACGCGGGTCCTCGCCGGCCTCGACAAGACGGGCCATCCAGTACAGCCCGGCGTCAGGATCGGACCCGCGCACGCTCTTGATCAGGGCCGAGATGAGGTCGTAGTGCTCATCGCGCCCGTGGCGGAAAGCCCGTGTCTCTCGAGCGCCCTCGATGTCGTCCATCGTGATAGTGGGCAACAGGCCCGACCCGGCGCCGGGCGCCGTTTCCCGACTGCGAGCTCGGGCACGGGTCAGGGCCATCGCCACCTCCAGGGTCGTGAGGACGGCCCGGGCGTCGCCTTCGGCCAGATCCACGAGGCGGCAAAGCGCGTCCTGATCGGCCGCGAAGCCCTCGACCCGCAGGGCACGCTCGGCGAGCTCGCGGAGGTCCGCCGGCGTCAGCGCCTCGAAGCGCCAGAGCGTGGAACGGCTCAGCAGCGGGGCGTTCAGAGCGAAGAACGGGTTCTCGGTCGTGGCCCCGACCAGGACGACGAGGCCTTCCTCGACACCGTGCAAGAGGGCGTCCTGCTGCGCCTTGTTGAAACGGTGGACCTCGTCTAGGAACAGGATCGTCCCCCGGCCCTCGGCACCGAGCGCCCGGCGAGCCTCGTCGAGCTCGTTTCGCACGTCCTTCACGCCGGCGTCGACGGCGGAGAGGGACCGGAAACGGCGCGCCGTGTGCTCGGCGAGGAGGCGGGCCACAGTCGTCTTGCCCGTCCCGGGAGGTCCGAAGAACACCGCCGAGCTCAGCCGGTCGTCCTCTACGAGGGCACGAAGCGGCGCCCCGGGCCCGAGAAGGTGGCGCTGGCCGACGACCTCGTCCAAGCTGGTCGGGCGCAGCCGGGCGGCAAGCGGCGCCCGAGTCGTGAGCTCCTCCTCGGCGGCGAGGTCGAACAGGTCGGGCGGGCGGTTGCTGCCCGCTCGGCTGGGCGGGCTCGGCGTCACGCTCCGCTCGGGGCCGGTCCACCCGGCAGGGGCGACAAGGCCGGAGTGCACGGTGCGCTCGGCCCGCCCGGCCCGGGCGCACCCTGCCCGGCAGGCAGGGGCGAGACGATCCGGATCCCGAGCTCGGAGAGCTGCCTGGCCGTGATGGGTCGGGGCGCGCCCGACATGAGATCTGCCCCGGACTGGGTCTTCGGATAGGCGATCACCTCGCGGATGTTGTCCTCACCGGCCAGCAGCGCCACAAGCCGGTCGAGGCCAACCGCGAACCCGCCGTGAGGTGGGGCGCCGTAACGGAACGCTCCGAGAAGGAATCCGAAACGGGTCTCCGCGTCCGCGTCCGAGATCCCGAGGGCCTTGAAGACGCGCCGCTGGATGTCGGCCCGGTGAATACGGATGCTCCCCGACCCGAGCTCCCAGCCATTCAAGACCAGGTCATAGCTCTGCGAGCGGACGGCCAAGGGGTCGCTCTCCAGCAGGTCGAGGTCGTCGGGGTGCGGCATCGTGAACGGATGGTGCGCAGCGATCAAGTGTCCCTCGTCGTCGATGCCCTCGAAGAGGGGGAACTCGGTGATCCAGCAGAAACGGTAGGGCCGCTCGCTCACGGCCGGCTGGCCCAGCTCGAGGCGGAGCTGACCCAGCACCTTGCACGCCAGCACCCGCTCGCCGGCAACGACGAGGACCAGGTCGCCCGGTTCGGCCGAGGTGGCGGACACGATCCGGCCCTGCTCCGCCTCGGTGAGGAACTTCGCCACCGGCGATTCCAGGGCACCCCCGGCCAGCACGCGCGTCCACACCAAGCCGGCTGCGCCGAGCTGGCGGGCACGGTCCACGAGCGAGTCGAGGCGGCTCCGGCTCCAGTCCCCCCCGCCCACCACGCGGATGGCCCGGACGGCCTCGGCCCCGCTGAACGCCTTGAACTCCGTGCCGGTGACGGCCTCGCCGAGATCGACCAGCTCCATCGCGAAGCGCAGGTCCGGCTTGTCGGTCCCGAACCTGTCCAGGGCCTCGTTCCAGGTCATCGTCACGATCTCAGGAGGCCGCTCGCCGCTGACCGCGATCGTCGCCTCGATCACGGCCTCGCTCACGAAACGGTGAACGTCGGCCTGGCCGACGAAGGACGCTTCGATGTCGAGCTGGGTGAACTCGAACTGGCGGTCCGCCCGCAGGTCCTCGTCCCTCATGCAGCGCGCGATCTGGTAGTAGCGATCGATCCCGCCCACCATCAGCAGCTGTTTCGCGATCTGGGGGCTTTGCGGCAGCACGTAGAACGAGCCGTGCTGCAGCCGGGAAGGGATCGCGAACTCGCGTGCCCCTTCGGGCGTCGGCGTCCACAGCATCGGCGTCTCGACCTCGACGAAGCCCTGGCGCTCCATGGCCACGCGCACGGCGCTGTTCACCTGCGCCCGCAAGCGCAAGTTGCGTTGCATGCGGTCGGTCCGCAGGTCCAAGTAGCGGTATCGCAGCCGCACCGCCTCGTCGGTATCCGAGCGGGCGTCGAGAGAGAACGGCGGAGGCTCCGCCGTCGAGAGGATCTCGACCATGCAGTCGCCAAGCTCGACCTCACCGGTGGAAAGGGCGATGTTCACGGTGCCCTCCGGGCGGGCCCGCACCGTGCCCGTCACCCGCAGCACCTGCTCGGGCCTAAGGTCGCTGGCCCCGTCGACGACGCACTGGATGATACCGGTGTGATCGCGCAGGTCGACGAAGGCGAGGTGCTCGCCGTGCTCGCGCCGGCGCGCCACCCAGCCACAGACGCTGACGCTCCGGCCTGCGTCCTTTGACCGCAATGCGCCGCAATAGGCCGTGCGCATCCCGGCCGGGACCAACTCCACATCGGTCGTGAAGCTCATGTTGACCTCGTGATCTCATAAAGGCGTCCCGCAAGGGCGTCGCGCGCCACCTTCTCCTGGCTTCGCGCGTCCGGGCCGCGAAGCACGCGAACGGTGACGAGCCCGTCGGCGAGATCGTCCGCGCCGACGATGCATGCCACTCTGGCACCCGAGCGGTCCGCTGCTCTCAGCTGGGCCTTCATCGAACGCCTGTCGAACGCCCGGTCGACGGCTAGGCCGGCCCCGCGGAGGTCCCTGCACAGCTCGAGGGCGACGCCAGTGTCACTGGTGTCGACGACAAAGACGTCGAGGGCGGGACTGAGCCGCAGGTCACCGGCCGAGAGCGCGCCGTCGGCGTCACAGGCGAGCAGGATCCTCTCGACGCCCGCCCCGAAACCCACACCGGACACCTCCGGGCCGCCGAGAGCGGGGACGAGCCCGTCATAGCGGCCGCCACCACCGACCCCCTCCACGGCGTCCGACTCGTACTCGAAGGTCGTGCGCGTGTAGTAGTCGAGTCCCCGGACCAGGAAATCGTCCTCCACATAGGCGATCGCCAGCCGGTCGAGGCCGCCGAGCACCTCGGCGAAGTGGCGGCGGCAGTCTTCGCAAAGGGCCTCACGCAGCCTCGGGGCCCCCGCGCTCACCTTCCGGCATTCGGGTCGCTTGCAGTCGAGGATCCGCAGCGGGTTGGAGGCCCACTTGTAGCGGTGCTCGTCGCAGAGCTCATCCGCGTGTACCGCGAGATAGGCCGCCAGCTGCTCGCGATAGCCCGGAGCACATTTCGCGTCGCCGAGAGAGTTGACCCGCAGCCGCAGTGACGACAAGCCGAGGTCGGCGTACAGCCCGGCCAGCAGCGAGATCACCTCCACATCGGCCATGGCGTCCTCGGTGCCGAGGATCTCGACGCCAAGCTGGTGGTGCTGGCGAAAGCGCCCCGCCTGCGGACGCTCGTAGCGAAACATGGGGGCGGCGTACCAGGCCTTGAACGGAGCCACCGGAGAGTGCTGGACATAGGCACGCACGACCGAGGCGGTGCCCTCGGGACGAAGCGCCAGGTCGCGCCCGCCCCGGTCCTTGAACTCGTACATCTCCTTTGTCACCACGTCGGACGAGTCGCCCGCACTGCGGCGGAACACCTCCGCATCCTCGAATCCCGGGCTCACGACGAGGCCGAAGCCCGACCTTTGCGCCAAAGCTGCGAAGCGCCCCACGAGCTCGACCCAGCGCGCGCTTTGCGGAGGGAGGACGTCCTGGGTCCCCTTAGGGGACTGGAAGCTGTTCACCGGGCGGTCGGCGCGGGCGCGTCGTTCCTCCCCGGTACGAGGCGGTAGGCGTCATAGACGCTGTCGAGCATGCGGAGGTTCTCCAGGAGCGAGTCGAGATGCTCGGGGTCCGCGAGCTCGAATTCGAAACGCATGCGGCTCACCCTATCGGGCGTCGTGTGGGTCGACGAGGAGATGATGCTCACGTGGTGCTCGGACATCACCTTGGCGACGTCGGCCAGCAGCCGTGTCCGGTCCAGTGCCTTGACCTCGATCGCAGCCACGAAGACGCCCGTGCGATCCTCGTCCCACTCCACCTCTATCAGCCGTTCCTTCTCGTCGGCCGCTAGGGCGATGGCGTTGGCACAGTCCTCGCGGTGCACCGAAACGCCGCGGCCGCGAGTGACAAAGCCGATGACGCGATCTCCCGGCACCGGGGTGCAGCAGCGCGACAGGCGGACCATGACATCGTCAAGGCCCTCGACGTAGATACCCGTCGATACGCGACGGTGAGAGGTGCGCCGGGGCTGCAATGCGGTCGAGGGCAGCTGCTCCTCGCCCTCGCCCCCGCGAAGCTCTCGTTCGATGCGCTGCACGAGCGCCTGGCCCGAGATGTGCCCTTCGCCGATGGCGGCATGGAGCGAGTCGAGATCGGAGTAGCCCATCGAGGTCGCCACGGCAACCAGGGTCGGTGAGTTCTGCAGCTTCTGGACCGGAAGGCCGCCTCGCCGGAGTGCCCTCGCCAGTTCTTCGCGGCCGGTCTCGATGGCGTCTTCGCGGCGCTCCCGGGAGAACCACTGCCGGATCTTGTTGCGCGCCCGCGGCGAGGTGGCGATCTGCAGCCAGTCACGGGAGGGGCCGGCGGAAGCCGTCTTGGAGGTGACGATCTCGACCGTGTCGCCCGAGTGGAGTTTCGAGTCGAGTGGGAGCAGGCGCCCGTTGACCCGGGCGCCGACGCAACGGTGGCCGACCTCTGTGTGGATCGCATAGGCGAAGTCGACCGGGGTCGCGCCCGCCGGCAGGGTCACGATCAAGCCCTTCGGCGTGAAGACGTACACCTCGTCCTGCTCGAGGTCGATCTTGAGCGTCTCCAGGAACTCCACCGGATCCGGGGTCTCACGCTCCCAGTCGACGATCCGCTGCAGCCAGGCGATCTCATCGGTCGAGCGTGCGCCGCGCTGGACCGGGGGCTTGCCGATGACCCCGGGCTTGCCACCGGCGGCCTCTTTGTATCCCCAGTGCGCCGCGATCCCGAACTCCGCCCGGCGGTGCATCTCTTGGGTGCGGATCTGGATCTCGAGGGGCTTCACGCGGGGACCGACGACGGTGGTGTGCAGGGACTGGTAGAGGTTGAACTTCGGAGAGTTGATGTAGTCCTTGAACCGTCCCTGCACCGGAGGCCAGAGGGCGTGCACCGTCCCGAGTGCCGCCCAGCAGTCCTTCTCGGCGGTCACGATCACACGGATCGCCACGAGGTCGTGGATCTCGTCGAACTCCTTGCCCCGCACCACCATCTTCTCGTAGATGCTCCATAGGTTCTTCGGACGCCCGGTGACCTCCGCCTCGATCCCGGCCGCGGCGAGCCGGGAGCGCACGACGGCGAGGACCTCGGCGAGCTCGACCTCGCGCCGCGGAGCGCGCGTGGCGACCATCTGGGCGATCTCGGCGAACCGTTTCGGGTGAAGGGTCTCAAAGGCGAGATCCTCCAGCTGCCACTTGACCTCCTGGATCCCCAGGCGGTGCGCCAAGGGCGCGTAGATGTCCCGGGTCTCCTCCGCAGTCCGGCGCTGCTTCCACTCGGGCATCACCGACAAGGTCCGCATGTTGTGCAGCCGGTCGGCCAACTTGATGACGAGCACGCGCCAGTCGCTCGCCATGGCCACGAGCATCTTGCGCATCGTGGCGGCCTGCTGCGCCTCCTTCGAGTCGAAACGCAGCCGGTCCAACTTGGTCACGCCGTCCACGATCCCCGCCACCGCCGGGCCGAACTCCTCCTCGATCTGGGCCAGGGTGACTCCGGTGTCCTCAACGGCGTCGTGAAGCAGCGCCGCGGCGGCACTGACGGCGTCAAGACCGAGATCGGCGATGATCGTGGCCACTGCGACCGGGTGGGTGATGTACGGCTCGCCTGACAGCCTCTGCTGACCCTCGTGGGCCTTGGTCGCAAAGGCATGTGCCCGTCGCACCAGTTCGAGATCACTGTCGGCCCGCCGCGCACTGAGCGTCGACAGGATGCCCTCGACCTCCGACGTCGGCGGCGGGACGAGCGCACGAGCCGGGTTCTCGGGAAGCACCTCGCCCGGCTCGCCGGTCCGCCCGGCGAGCACGGGATCGACTGCTGACATAGGTCAAATCTACCTGCTGAGGGCGGCCCGACCTGCGAGTCCGCGGGACTCGGCGACCGCAGCGGGCCTTGCCCAAACTAAACTTGCTGGTGACGCAACCGATGAACGCAAAGCTCGAAACGACACCAGCAGAAAGGGCCGCTCCGTGACGACGCCGCCGGACCCCGAGTTGCAAGGGGCCGATGAGCCCGGGGCCCCGCGCCCGAGCCGGGCAAGACCCCCGTCACTGCGGCCTGCGCTCGTGGTGCTCGCCTGCGCGGCCGTGGTGACCCTCGGCGGTTTTGCCGTCGCCCTCGTGGGCAGCGGGCAGTCGGCTCCTGCGACCGTCAGCGGCCTGGCGACGCCCGTGCCGGGCGTGAGCCTCTCGGCGATCGACGCCTCAGGGGTGCTCCAGCGCATCTCGAGCGGGGGCACACCTCCGACCGACGTCCTCGCAGCGCTCGTCGTGCCGAACGGGGCGCGGATCATGGGCACGACGACTCAGGATGCCGACGTCGATCAGTACGACCGCGCCATCAAGCTCCAGATCAACACCACCTCCGGCCAGCTCCTCAAGTTCTATAGAACCGAGCTGAAGCGGGCGCGTTGGTCCCTGCTCGGGACGTATCCTTTGCCGAGCGCGGGGAGCGAGGTCCTCGCCCAGCGGGCCGCCTCCGACGGCTACGAGTGGGAGGTCGGAGTGCTGGTGACGCCCGTCAACCCCGCCATCTCGCCTGCCCTGGCAGGGGACGGTCAGACCTCTGCTGTGATGGGGCTCACGCTCAGGCTGTTCGAGGTCCCGGACGCGTCCTGAGCCAGCAGCTCGGTCGTCGGCCCGCCCCTGGCCTTGACACCCGCAACGAGCGGGGTGAACAGGACGGCGCAGGTCAACAAGTCGAGCGGGTAGATGAGGTACCCGAAGCGGGTGGCCGGCGCGAGCAGTGTCGCCAGCAGCATGGCGAGACCGCTGAAGCCAGCCGCGCTCTGAGGGCTCGAGGGTGGCCATCGCCGAAGCCCGTAGGCGACGGCCCCGAGGCCGATGCACCCGAGGAGGGTGATCAGCTCCGGCTTGACCGACGGGAAGAGTGTCACGAGCTCCTGGCCGAGGAGCGGGCTGGCGGCGGGCGACTTCACCTTCGTCAGCCCGAGCGGGAACTTGATGGCATTGGTGACGAAAGCATGCCAATCCGAGCCGATGCCGATGCCGAGCACGGGGACGACAACCGCCGCCACGGCAAGCGAGTAACGCAAGATCGCGCGGCGACCCCGCCGGTCCCACTCGCCCAGCGCCAGCAGGATCAGCAACGGCCAGGCGGTGAACTTCAAGGTGCCGGCGAGCCCTATCGCCAGCCCTGACCAGACCGGTCTTCGCCGGGTCGCCAGTGCCAGTCCGAGGACCAACAAGGCGATCACCGGGAGGTCGTCGCCGCCCGTGACCATCGGCAGGGCCCCGCTCGGCAGGACGACGACCACTTGGAACAGGCGCCAGCGCCGCCGGGAGGGGACCTCCGCTAGGAGCAGCGCCCCGGTGATCACGATCAGCGAGAACCCGGTCAGTGGGATCCTCGCGTCCTTGAGCTCGGCCGGCCCAGAGGTGGTGTTGATGAGGCCGAAGGGGATCATGCCCGGTAGGTAGGGGAAGAAGGAGTTCTCCGACTGGCTCGTGACAGATGTGCCTATCGTCTTGGGATTCGACAGGTAGCACTGCTTGTGGTGCACCACCCGATCGGCGCAGGTCTCTATGACCACCACCTCGTTCTGCACCTCGTCACCGGGATGGTGATCGGCACGAAGCACCACCTCGACGCTGAGCGGGACGAGCATGACCGTGACGAGGAGCCCGAGGATGACACCGTTTCTGAGCCGGTCGCGCTGGCTTGCGATCCCGTCCTGTCTCGCCCGATGCGCGCGCCGGCGGGCCACCGCCCAGCACAGGGCTGCCCCGATGACATAGGGGCCAAGGGCCATCTCCGCCCACTGGCGGTAGTCGGCGCTCTCCCCGAGCAGGATCGTGCCGAACGCGAGCATCGCCGCCAGCAGATACAGGCAGGCGTCCTGGTCTAGAACCGAGAGGGCGACCAGACGATCACGCCAACGAAGCGCAAGATCCCGCCAGCGAAGCGTTGTGCGCGAGATCGCGGGCATCTTGCAGAGCGTATCGGGCCGCGGGTGCCCCAGGACTGGCACGGCAAGGCCGCCCACACTGAGGCGGGCGGCCTTGTGCGGATTCGAGCCTGTGCTAGAGGTCGGGCTGCGGGGTGTAACGCAGGTAGGGCTTCACCGTCCGGAATCCCTTCGGGAACTTCACCTTGGCGTCCTCGTCGCTCACGGCCGGGACGATGATGACGTCCTCGCCCTCCTGCCAGTTCACGGGCGTCGCCACCGAATAGCCCGCCGTGAGCTGCAACGACTCGAGCACGCGGAGGATCTCCTCGAAGTTGCGCCCTGTGCTCGCAGGGTAGGTGATCGTCAGCTTCACCTTCTTGTCCGGTGCGATCACGAACACCGAGCGCACGGTCAAGGTGTCGCTCGCGTTCGGGTGGATCATCCCGTAGAGGTCCGAGACCTTGCGATCCGAGTCGGCGATGAGCGGGAAGTTGAGCGCGTGGCCGGTGGCGTCGGCGATGTCTCCGACCCAGCGCTCGTGGGAGTCGAGCGAGTCGACCGACAGACCGATGACCTTGGCGTTGCGCTTCTCGAACTCGCCCTTGAGACGCGAGACCTCTCCGAGCTCGGTCGTGCAGACCGGGGTGAAGTCCTTCGGGTGCGAGAACAGGATCCCCCACCGGTCGCCCAGCCAGTCGTGGAAACTGATTGTCCCCTCTGTGGTCTCAGCCGTGAAATCGGGGGCAAGGTCGCCCAGCTGAAGTGCCATGTCTTGTCTCCTGTCGTTGGTCCGATACCGTCCCCGGCCGCTTGTGGCCGTGCTGCTTGAGCGATGACATTAGTCGGCTTTCCTTCCGGCCATGCCCGGCGGTGGTCCGCCACCTTGCGGCGGCGGCGCGCACCTTTGACCTAGCTTCGCCGGCGTGCTGAACGACGACATCGCACGTTGCCCTATCCCTATACAAGTCCTCGTCCCGGTTCCTTGCCCGGTTCCGGCAAGGGGCATGAAGGGGCAAGGCGGATTCGTTGTCTGCGCGGTCTGCCGCGGCGCTGCGGCCAGCGGGCTGGGAACTTGCTGGAGCTGCCGTGTCGTTCGCCGGCAGCTCGGCACCGAGCTCACGCCCGTCGTCCCGATCTCACTGTTCTCCCCCGGCTCACCGCTGCATGAGCTACTCGTCGGCTACAAGGCCGCTCCCTCGCCAACCGCACGCCGTGAGCGCCAGGCGTCGCTGGCCCGTCTCGTGGGTGGCTTCTTCGACCTCCACCTCGGCTGCCTGGTCGGAGAGGTCCTTGAGGGCGATCTCGCCACGCTCGCCGTCCCGGTCCCGTCGAGCTCGGAGCAGCGTCCATCCTGGGGCGGCCAGCACCCGCTCGTCGGACTGCTCAGATCGGCCGTCGCCGCGCAGCCCGACCTGTGCGTGGCGCCGGTGATCGTCAAGGGCACCGAGACGCTCGGGCATCTTCGCGCCAGTGCGCGGGGCTTTCGCCCCGTCGTCTCGGTCGCGGGCCGGCGAGTGCTCGTGCTCGACGACACCTATACCTCCGGCGCCCGTTCCCAGAGTGCCGCCGCGGCCCTGTCGGGCGCCGGGGCTGACGTGATCGCAATCGTCCCGATCGGCCGGCTCATCCACCCTGAATACAACGAGGCGACCGGCGCCCTGTGGGCGCACCAGCAGCAAGAGCCGTTCGACCCTCGTCGGTGCGCCGGCGCGTGCCGGCGCGGGCAACTCGGCCCCGACGGGGGCACGGGCTTGGTGGCAGAAGCCGGCTCGGTGCCACGGAGCTGCCCTCTGAGCGGGCGCCATCTAGGCGAGCAGCAGGCGCCCCAGCCGGCGCGAGGCGCCTACGAGCCCTACCAGGCCGAGAAGGCCCAGGTAGCAGGCGTGCACGACAAGCACCGGACCGATCGCACCAGTGTCGAGGCCGCGTAGAAGGGCGACACCTTGGTAGAGAGGTGTGACTGTGACCAGGACCCTGAGCCACTCCGGGTACTGCGAGAGCGGGTAGAACACGCCCGAGAACAAGAACAGCGGCATGATCGCAAGCGAGATGAGGTCGAAGTCCTGCCAGCTGCGCATGTAACAGGTGCCGAACATCCCGATTCCACCGAAGGCGAAGCTCACGAGCATCGCCCCGGGCAGGCAGAGCACCGCCCACCAAGAGTCGACCAACCCCAGCGCCGCCATGACCGCGAGGAAGGCGACCGAATATACCGTGCCGCGGATCAGCGACCAGGTCAGCTCGCCGATCGCCACGTCGCGAACCCCGAGCGGCGTCGCCAGCACGGCGTCGTACGTCTTGGCGATCTTGAGCTTGAAGAAGATCCCGAAGGTGGAATCGAAGATGGCGCCGTTCATCGCCGAGGAGGCGAGAAGGCCCGGAGCGACGTAGTCGGTGTACGGGATCGACCGGCCGCTATTCGCGAGATGGCCCACGAGATGGTTCAGACCGAGGCCGATCGAGAGCAGGTAGAACAACGGCTCGAAGAAGCCCGACACGAGGAAGATCCATCCCCGCCGGTAAGCGACGACGTTACGTGCGACGAGCCTTCGCGCCCGGCCTCGGGCCAGCCCGAGCGGTGGGACGACCCGAAGCGGCAGGGTGAATGCCGGTACGGCGGAGATGCTCATGACCCCCTCCTCATTGCACGAGCCTCCGGCGATAGGTGACCCTCGCCGCCAGCACGCCGCCGACGAGCATCGAGACGAGGTACCCGGCATGCCCGAGGTCGTCCCAGACTTCGAGACGACCGAGCACCAGAGCGCGGCAAAGGCTCACGCCTTGGTACAGCGGTGTGCAGCGGGCGACGACCTGCAACCAGCCCGGCAACTGCGATACGGGAAAGAACGTCCCGGAGAACAAGAAGAGCGGAACGATGCCAAAGCGGTAGAGCACGATGAAGGACCGGTCCGTCTCCTGAGTTGCACTGAAGGCCATCACCGGCGCAGCGAAGGCCGCACCGGTGAGGACGGCGGCCGGGAACGCCGCCGCCGCCCACGCCGAAGGCACGGTGTGGAAGGCAGTCATCACGGCGAGGAAGACTCCGGAGGCCAACGCCACGCGGGTCACTATCCAGAGAACGTGGCCATAGAGCACGTCTGTCACCTCGAGTGGCGTGGCGAGCATGGCGAAATAAGTCTTGAGCCACTTGATCCCAGCCATGACCGGGAAGGTCGACTCGTTCGTCGCGATCTGCATCGCCGTGCCCGCCAGCAGTCCGGGGGCGAGGAACCAGATGTAGGGCACGCCCTCGACTGCATGCCTCGAGCCGTGGTCGATCAGGTGGCCGAGGCCGACACCGATGGCGGCGAGGTAAAGCACGGGGAAGAGAAAGCTCGTCGAGAGCGAGCCTCTCCAGGTTCGCCTGTAGGCAAGAAGGCTGTACTGATAGGCCCGCAGCGCGAGTGGCACCCCTCTCCTTACGGGCGGGATCGACGCATCCCGCGACGGCCTTGTCGTGAGGCTCAATCGACCAGGCTCCGCCCGGTCAGGTGCAAGAAGACGTCCTCGAGAGTCGAACGCCTCACCAAAGCAGCGATCGGCGACTTGCCGCGAGACCTCACGGCGTCGAGCGTGGCGTCGCCCTCGTCCGTGTAGAGGAGCAACCGGTCGGGCAGCACCTCGACCCGCTCGGCGAGATCGGCCAACGTTCTGCCGTGGGTCTCGTGTCCCTCGGCTTCAAAGCGCAGTTCCACCACCTCGCGGGTGGACCACTGCTCGATCAGCTCGCGAGGCGAACCGGCAGCGGCGATGCGCCCGGCGTCCATCACCACCAGTCGGTCACAGAGCTGCTCGGCCTCGTCCATGTAGTGCGTGGTGATCACAAGAGTCACGCCCTCCCGCTTCAGCCGGTAGAGCCGGTCCCAGAGAAGGTGGCGAGCCTGTGGGTCGAGACCTGTCGTCGGCTCGTCCAGGATCACCAGGTCGGGCGAGGATACGAGCGCCCGGGCGATAGTGAGCCGGCGCCGCATGCCCCCCGACAGCGGGTCGACGCGATCGTCGGCCCGTTCCGTGAGGCGGGCGAATTCGAGCAGCTGGTCGACGCGCTCACGCAGCTGCTTTTTCGGGAGTCCGAAGTAGCGCCCGTAAAGGTAGAGATTGTCCCGCACGGTCAACTCGAGATCGAGCGTGTCGTCCTGGGGAACGAGGCCGATCCGGCTCCGTATCCGTGAGCCGTCGCGCATGGGGTCCAGTCCCAGGACGCGCAGGCTCCCGCCCGAGACGGGCGAGAGGCAGGCGATCATCCGCATCGTCGAGGTCTTGCCTGCCCCGTTGGGGCCGAGAAACCCGAAGGCCTCTCCGGCTTGAATTTCGAAGTCGACCGAATCGACGGCGGTGAAATCACCAAAGCGCTTCGTGAGACCCCGCGCCTGGACGGCGGCGCCGGTCCCAGCGCCGAGGCCGGCCTTGGAAGCCGCTTCGGGTCCGACCGCCCGAGCAGCGGTCGACTCGGCTGCCCGGGCCAGGCGCGACAGCTCAGATGGGCCGCCTGATTGTTGCTGAACAAGCTCATCGTCACCCGAAGGCATCTTCGCTCCTGCCCGAACTGCGTGACCACGCCGTCTCGGCCACGGGCTGGCACCGTGGCGGATCGGGCGGACTACCAGGCCCTAGACTCTCTCTAGCGTGCAGCAAGCTCCCGATTGGCGCCGTTTCCGGGCCGGCGTAGCCGTCCTCGTAGTGTCGATGGGAGCCGCCACCGCAGCCATGCTCCCGTTTCGGAGCCATGTGAGCGTAGCGGCAGCTGCGCTCGTCTTCGTCTTGCCCGTCGTCGGCGCCATGGTGATCGGGGGCGCCTGGGTCGGGCTCCTCGCCGTAGTTCTCGGCTTCATCGTGCTCGACGTCGCGTTCGTCCCGCCGTACGGGACGCTCGCGGTAGGTAGCGGCCAGAACTGGCTCGCTCTCGTCGTGTACGTCGCGGTCGTCGTGGTCGTAGCACGGGTGGTTTCCCGGCTGCAGCAACTTCGGGGCGACGCCGCGCGCAACGCGGCCGACTCGCGACGGCTTCTCGAGCTGTCCGACCTCCTCGTGACGGACAAGCCGGTGTCGGAGATGCTCGGCGTCGTCGCCTCGAGCGTCCGCAAGGCCTTCGACCTCGAGACCGTGGCGCTGCTGCTGCCTTCGGAGGAGACGGGCTACCTCGAGATCGCGGCCTCCGACGGGGTCGAGCTCAAAGGCGAGTCACTGGAGCGCATCTTGCCTCCACCGGGCACGCCGGCCTCACTCACCGGCAGCATCGTCGCCGGCGCCTTGCTGCGGCAGATTCCGTTGGCGGCCGCGGGGCGCCCCGTCGGGCTCCTCGTTCTTCGTGGCCCGGCGCTCGACGTCCACGATCGTGCCCTGCTGGCGACCTACACCAACCACGCCGCCCTTGCGATCGAGCGTGCCCAGCTGCGCGACCAGGCCTTGCGGGCCGACCTCCTCCAGGAGGTCGACGAGTGGCGCGCCGCGCTCGTCGGCACGGTTGCGCACGACCTGCGTACCCCGCTCGCCTCCATCAAGGTCGCCGTGTCAGACCTGCGCGAGCCGGGCATCGTGCTGGCCGAGACGGCACGTCGCGACCTGCTGGAGACGATCGAGGAGCAGACCGATCGCTTGACGCGCCTCGTCAGCACGGTGCTCGACCTTTGGAGGCTCGAAGCGGGCGCCCGCCGGCCGAAACGCGAGCCTGTCGCCGTTGACGACCTCATTGACGAGGCCGCTGCCCTCGTCGAGACGTCGCTGGACGCGTCGCGCCTGCGCAGGGTCATCGCGCCGGACCTTCCGCCCCTCGAGGTGGACCCCACGCTCATCGCACAAGCATTGGCGAACCTGCTGGAGAACGCCGCCAGGCACAACCCGCCCGGTGCCGAGATCCTCGTGGAGGCGACGCGCCGGCGCGGGCTCGGGGACGAGATCGAGCTCGCTGTCTCCGATTCGGGCCCTGGGGTGCCGCCCGACCAACGAGAGATGATCTTCGAGCTGTTCCACCGCGGCGCCGGTGGGGGGCGAGCCGGGCTCGGACTGGCGATCGCAAAGGCGTTCGTGGAGGTGCACGGCGGCCGCATCGGAGTAGGAGGCGCCCGCGGGGGCGGGGCTCGCTTTGTCATGACCATGCCGGCGGCCCCGGCACTCGCCGCCAAGCTTCGCGCCGAGGACGGGGTCTTCTCGTGACCCGGGTGCTCGTAGTCGACGACGACCCAGCCCTCTTGCGAGCCCTCCGGATAGGCCTTGACGCACGAGGCTTCGATGTCATCGTGGCCCGTACAGGGTCCGAAGGGCTCTCGCGCGCGGCCCAAGCCGCGCCCGAGCTCATCGTGCTCGACCTCGGGCTGCCCGACCTCGACGGCGTCGAGGTCTGCAGGCGGCTACGACAGTGGACCGAGGTGCCGGTGATCGTGCTGTCCGCCCTCGACAGCGAGGACCGCAAGGTTCTCGCCCTGGACAGTGGCGCCGACGACTACGTCACCAAGCCGTTCGGGATGCAGGAACTGGAGGCTCGCCTCCGGGTCGCCCTCAGGCACGCGGCCGCCCGGGACCCCTCCTCGGTCCTTGTGACCATGACTGTGGGACCCATCTCACTGGACCTCGCCGCTCGCGCGGTCGAGGTGGCGGGCCGACCGGTCGACTTGACGGCTCGGGAGTTCGACCTTTTGGCCTTTCTGGCCCGCAACGCCGGCAAGGTCTGCACCCACAGGACCATCCTCCGCGAGGTCTGGGGGCCCGGTTACGGGAACGAGACGCACTACTTGCGCGTCTATGCCAGCCGGTTGCGCCGCAAGCTGGGTGAGGAGGGGGGCCCGCTCCTGCGGACGAACCCGGGAGTCGGCTACCAGCTCGTGGACGAGCGACCGGGTCAGCCCGCCGGCTCTGGTGGGGGTGGAGGTGCCTGCCATGACGTCGCAGAGCCAGGCTCCGGTGATTCCGAGCCACCAGGCGCCGGAGGAGTCTGAGCGCCGGAGGGCGGCTGCCAGCTGGATGGAGGAGCCTGAGCAGGGCCGGAGCCATAGCCCGCCGGGCCGGGGCCATAGCCCGCCGGGCCGGAGCCATAGCCCGCCGGGGCGTCGTAGCCGTACCCCGCGGACGGCGGCGGCAGCCACGGTGGAGGTGGGTACCCGCCAGGCCCAACTCCGTACCCGGCTTGGCGATACTGACGGATCTCTTTTTGGACAGGCCAGTCAGAGAAGGCGAACACGAAAAACATCACGATGTTCACAAGCGGGACCAGTGCCAAGAGCACGAACCAGCCCGAGTAGCCGGCCTTCGAGATGATCTTCACCGTTCCCACGATCACTGCCACGACAATGGCCAGGTAGATGACGGCGACGATCGCGCCGTCCGGCCCGACCAAGCTTGCCAAGGTGAGCATCTTCGACCGCCTCTCGCGGGGGAACTCCGCGCTGTCTCAGTCAGCGGCCGTGGACCCGCCTTGCAGGCGAGCGTAGACCGCACAAGCGTTTGGCGCGGCAGCTGTCGCGCCCGGCCATCACCTGGCCATCCCCTCGTCGAAGGTGAGTCGGTTCAGCCCCCGGACGGCGCCGGCGCCGATCCGCCGTTTGCGCCACCTGGCCCACCTGGCGACGACGGCGGCGGCGAGCCCCCTGGCGGCTCCTCTGTCGCCGACGACCCGCTTGAGGCCGGGGCAGAGTCACCTGGTGCAGCTGGCACCTGGCTACCTGGCGACGTGCTCGGCTGGGTCACCGAGGTACCTGGCCAGGGCGGTGGCGAGCCGCTTGGTTGGGTCGGCGCTGGCCCACCCGGCGAGGGCGGCGTCGCGCCACCAGGCGGGTACGACGGTACCCCACCTGGCCACGGCGGCGGACCAGATGGAGGCGGCACAGGACCACCTGGCGCCGGTGACCAGCCGGACTGAGGGTACTGAGGAACGGCGGAACCGTAGCCCGCGGGACCCGATCCGTATCCGCCGGGACCGTAGGCCGGCGGCGGCCACGGTGGCGCGGGATAACCGCCGGATCCGGCTCCGCCCTGGCGATAGTTGCGAAGCTCCTTGTCGACAGGCCAGTCCGAGAAGGCGAACACGAGGATCATCACCAGGTTGAGCAACGGGACCAGGAGCACAAGAGACCACCACGCCGAATAGCCCGCCTTCGGGAGAATCTTCGCCGCGGCCACGATCATTACCACGACAAAGATCAGCTCGATGAAGATAAGGCCTCCGCTGGCTCGGTGTACAGCGGACAGCAGATACATGCTCGACCACCTCTCCGTGGGTGCGCTCCCGTACCGAGTCAGTCAGGCGCCGACCACCCGCCTTGTCAGGCGAGCGTAGACCGCACCCAGTCCGACCGCAGCGATCTTTGCCACCATCGGGGCGCTCGGCTCGGCAATGCTGAGCACCGAGAGAGGAGGCCCATGCCAGGGGTCGTCACCCCAGCGCAGTATCTCGTGTCCGTCCTCCTCGTCCCGGCCGCCACCGCGACTGCGGGTCGTCGCCGTGGCTGATCGCGCCAAGCCCGACGCCACGTCGCAAGGCCAGCCGGAAGCGGGGCTGCACCTTCTCAGCTGGCGCGACCGGGCGATAGTGGCCACTGCGCTGGTCGCCACCGCGGCTGGTTTCGGGCAATTCGGTGCCGTCGCGGCGCTCGGCGACGTCGCGAAGCACTTCGGCCATATCACCCACGGTGTCACGATCGCCGAGCAGGCAGGCTTGTCCGGGACCAAGCTCGGGATCGGACTTGCCGTGCTCCGCCTTGCTTCCCTCGGAGGGCTTCCACTCGCCGGGTTGGCCGACCGGTTCGGGCGCCGCCGAGTGATGCTCTGGACGTGCGCACTCGGGCTGGCGCTGACGGCCGTGTCTGCTGTCAGCCCGACCTACTGGTGGTTCGTGGCGATCTTCGCCCTCGGACGTCCCCTGCTCAGTGCCACCTCAGGCGTAGCGCAGGTCACCGCCGCCGAGGAGACGGACTCGTCAGAGCGCGCCAGCGCAGTCGCGCTCATCGCCGCCGGCTATGGCGTCGGGTCGGGCGTGATCGCCATCGTGCACAGCCTTGCGGCGAGCACGCTCGGCTTCCGCGGCGTCGTCCTGCTAGCACTTGTGCCCCTGGCCGGCCTGCCCTTCGTCGCGCGCCGGGTCGTCGAGCCCGACCGCTTCAAGATCGCGGCAGCCTCCGGAGAGCACCCGCTGCCCGTGCTCGGGGCGGTCAGTCGGCGCTTCCGCCGCCGCTTGCTCATCGTCGCCGTGCTGACGTTCGCGATTTCGCTCGTGACGGGTCCGGCGGACAGTTTCTTCTTCCTCTACGCGCAGAACGTCATGCGCTTTCCCGGTACGGCGACGGCACTTCTCGTCGCGGGCGCCGGGATCACCGGGCTCGCCGGGCTGCTCCTCGGTCGCTTCCTCGCCGACCGAGTCGGGCGTCGTCTCGCCGCCGGCGGCGCCATGATCGGCATGGCACTGTTCGGAATGCTGATCTACAGCGGCTCGGCAGCGGGCGCCGCCATCGGCTATCTGCTCGAGATCCTCGCCGCGTCGTCTTTTGCCGCTCCTGCCGGGGCGCTGACGAACGAGCTCTTCCCCACCTCGGTTCGCGCTTCGGTTATCGGCTGGGAGATAGCAGCGGGCGTCTTCGGGGCTACCGCTGGGTTGTTGGCATTCGGAGCAGAGGCAGATGTCGGCAACCGCTTCGGGATCGCGGCAGTCGTGGTGTTCGCCGCCACGATCCCTGCTACGGGCCTGTTCGCACTATTGCCCGAGACCCTCGGCAAGGAGCCCGAGGACCTCTGGTCATAGGCCGCCTGATCGTTCTCCTCACAAATTGGCGCCTCAGCGCGGGACGGGTGTGAGTGTCCACGGCCGCCACTGCGTGCTCAGCGGGCGAATACGTGCCAGCCCAACCAGAGCCAGCCGACGATGAGGACGAGCCGACCCGCGAGGTGTCCCCGCAAGCTGCGGAAGATCTGCGCCGCGGTGGGCCAACCGTGATCGAGCCGTCGACTCGCCACCTCGCAGGCGCTAAGGGCGCATGCCGCCATCACCCAGAGGGCGATGTTCACTCGTGCCGCCCAGGGCGCGTCGAGACGAAAAAGCCACAGGCGCCCCAACAGACGAAGGCCATCGCGCGAGCGGCTCGATGGCCGGGCCCGATCACATCGTTCGCGATGGAGCTCAGGGTCGGATAGAGGCTGCGTGGGCCGTGGAAGAGCTCCCAGAGCTCAACGGCGACGACGAACCCGACCGCCAGCATCCACGAGACGGTGCCCCGTGGGCGCAGCGCTGCGTCCTGGACGCGCCCGACCATGTGGTCCTCGGCCCGGTAGGGGGCGAGGCTCCTCCGACGGTCCGACACCGCACCCATGGCGAGCACGGCGGCGGCAACGGAGAAGGTCACGACGCTCGACTCGAGCCCGAAAGGGCGCATCGCGGCTTCGAACCAACCACAGACGGCGAGGGCGACCAGCACTGCGCTTGCCGCCACGGCCTTCTTCCGGGGGGTCAAGAGGCTCGCCTCGGCCCGGTCGCGGCGAGGAACCCGTCTTGCCGCGGTCTCGACGGCACCGCCTCAGAATCTGCAGGCATGTCTCCTCGATCCCCGGGAGTTGTCGCCCCGGTGCCGGACAACGACGACAAGTCATGCTAAGCGCAAGGCGCCTGGGGAAACGGGATTGAACCGAGAGCGAGCCCCCCAAGGACCCCGGGTGCCGGGAAGGGCGTGAAGTAGTCTCGGTGGTGCCTGCGGCCCGGGAAATGGAGATGGGCGGGGCTTTCTTTATTGGGAGGAAGTCATGACCGAGCCGTACCTGCCTGAGATCTACTCGCGTTTTAGGGAGCGTTTCCCCGAGCTGTCCGAGAATCTCGACGCCCTCGCAGAGACCGCGAACGCCGGTCCCCTGGACGAACGCACCGGCCGCCTCGTAAAACTCGGTATCGCTATCGGAGCGATGGCCGAAGGCGCTGTCCGCTCCAACGCCCGGCGCGCCCTGCAGGCAGGGGCGACGCCCGACGAACTGCTCCACGTCGTCGCCCTCACCGTGACGACGCGAGGTTTCCCGGCGGCCGTGGCGGCCTACTCCTGGATCGAGGACGTGCTCAGCTCGAGCCGCTGAGGCGCTCAACGAATGGGGTTCGAGCGCACGCACCTACCGCCGAGACCGCAATCTGCGCAGATCCTGCTGGTCGTCAGGCTCGTCAAGACCGGGTGCGAACCGCCCAGGCGACGTAGTGCCGCCGCCGGCAGCCCGGCGCCGAGCGGTGCTCCGCAAACATCGCAGGTGGCAGTCGGCCTGGTCGCGAGAACTCGGCGACCTGCCGTCATGGCAGCGCTGTCGACAGCTCTCTCGAGGGTGACCACCCTCTCGGGGCAAGCGGCCACACAGGCCTCGCATGCGGTGCAGCGCGAAGGGTCGAAGCTGAGGCGGAGCGATCTGCCGCCAGTCCGGTCGGCTGCGAGCGCCCCCGTCGGGCAGACAGCCACGCAAACCTCGCACAGAGAGCAGCCGGCCACGTCGATCCCGACCATTCCGAGCGAGCAACCCGGGCCGTCGGCGCGCCACCTTGTCCGGGCTGGCTCGAGAGCTCCCAGCACGGTCAACGCCTGCATCGTCGCCTCGGGCTCGCGCAACTCGATCCGGACATCTCCCGCGGCCTGCGCGCTCTTCGCGGCGCCAGATAGCCCCGGGGCCTCGGGCGGCGATCGCCGCCCAGCCACTCCAAGTGGCAACGGCCGGCCCGGTACAACCGGGGGCACGGGGCTCTGGACAAGCGGGTCTCCTGCCCCAAGGGGCCCCTCGGGCAGAAAACCGAGCACTTCTGCGAGTTGTCCGAGAAAGCTCGCCAGCTCGCCGGCGCGCTTTCGGCAGTCGCCGTCCTCGCATGCAACGACGCCTGCGCTTACTCCGGCGCTCGCCAACTGGAGGAGCCATCCAGCGGTCACCATCTCCAGCGACGGCACGCGGAGCACCAACCATTGCTCCCCGAGCCGGGGCCCGGTCTTCGAGTGCTGGCAGGCGAGCGCGACACCGGTGGCGGACCTCCGCCGTCCGATCGACTCGACCAGAACCCCGGCCGCAGCACCCAACCCGTCCAAACCAGCTCCGGGGAGGGCAAAAGCACCACTACGGCAGGCCGTTAGGCAAGCGCCGCAACCCTGGCAGTAATCGCCGTCGACCACCAGACCGCCGGCGTCTCGGTGGAGCGCCCCGTGCGGGCAAGCCAGCACACAGGCGGTACAGGCAACTCCTCCTTTGCAGCGCCCAGGTCGCCACACGACGATGGGACGGCGTGCGCCACTTGCGCCACGAAGCAAGGAACGACGGGACACTCCCCCGACCGAGAGCCTCGTCCGCTCCCGCACCGGCGCCTCGAGGTCGGAGTCGAGAACACGCGCCACCCCAGCGCTGAGAAGGGCGATCGACTGCTCGAGCACGACCCGTTCCGGGATGGCCTGTCCGGGGATGGCCTGTCCGGGGATGGCCTCCGCGCCACCCGACTTCTCGGCGCAGGCCGCCGACGGTCGCAGATCGACGATGTCGGTCCCGGCGGCCGCCACGCCCGCTCGCCGCAGCGCGGCGAGCAGCTCCCCGCGTCGTTCCGAGGCTGCCCGGCACCCGAGCACCACGCGTCCCGGGCGAAGAGGCGAGAGCGCATCGCCAAGGGCTCGTGGTCCTTCGCAGACGCCGGGGACCACCAGCACGACCGTGCCCGGCAGCTCCCGGCGCAAGCGGAGCACAAGTTCCCCGACGCGAATCGGCGCAGGAGTGCCACCCACATCACCACAGACGACAACGGCAGGCGCCTCCTGGGCGCGCATCAGGCGCTTCCTGGGCGCGCGTCAGGCGCCTCGAGCGCTCGCATCAGATCGAGTCGGCCGCAGCAAAGTAATCCTTGATCGCGGCCAGCCAGTCGAGCGTGAGAGCGGCCAGATCGCGATAAAACGCCACGGCGGCGTCGTGGGTCACCGCCCGGCACAGCCGCGGCAGGAACTGACCGAGGTGGTCTTCGAAGAGCCGGCGCGCGACCGGCTCGGAACCTTCGAGCGACAACGCGTACGCAAGCGCCTCGAGCTCGATGGCGACGTGATCGGGTAGCTCGCACGACCCTGAGGACACCTGCAGCCCGAGCTCGCGGTAGATCGTCTTGAGCTCGGCCGTGCACGGTCCCATCAACGTCCTGCGGATGTCGACCGGGACGTCTTCGCGCCAGAACGACTCATAGGGCGGGCAGGGAACCTGGCCTGGGCCCACGAAGAGGCGCTCGTACTCCTCGAGCAACACGAGGGTCTCCTCGGCGCCTTCCGGCACCCCGGCAGGACTGCGTGCCGGCTCGGACGAGATGAGCCGATGCGTCTCGGCCTCGAGCTCGCGGGCCTCGGCCCAGCGTTCGACCTCGTCCGCCACCGGCCGGCTCCAGTAGTGACTGAGCAGGTCGACCGCCGCCAAGATCGTCTCGGCGGTCGGCAAGTCCGTGGCTGAGCCGGCCCCGCCGCCTACGTGGGAGGCGGCCGCACGCCGGCTGCCCCCGCCGTTGGAGACGGACGTCGTGCCAGTCATGAGGCTGCTTTGCCGACGGCAGCCGCCGGCTCCACAGGTTGCTTGGCGTCCGGCGAAGGCCCCATGACATGAAGGCTCTTGTAGCCGACGGTGACGAGCGCCGCGAACAGCGCCACCAGGCCGATCACGATCCCGTACTCGATCCAGGTCGGGTGGTAACGGCCGACGAGCTGGAACGAGCTCGTCTGGGCGTTGTAGGTGCCGACGGCGTTCCCCGGCGGGTACTGAGTGAGCGGGTTGACGAAGCCGAGCACGACGAGCTCGATGCGGAAGGCATAGACACCCACGATCACGAGCACGGCCGACAGGCCGAGAGCACCGGGCAGCTTCTTCAGCCGTGGCACGACCAGGAAGGCGAGGGGGATGACGCCGCCCACGATCCACTCGACCCAGAACAGCCACGCCCAGGGACCTCCCGGGAGCACGAGGTTGAGGGCCGAACGATCAGAGGGCACGTTGCCCCAGAGCACGGTGATGTAGTCGCAGCCCACGAAGAACAGATCGATGATGAGGCTCACGGTGATGAAGCCGCGCAGCCATCTCCGCGTGTCCTCCGCCAGCTCGATCTTGCCGTAGCGCTCGGCACAAAGCGCCAGCAGCGTCACGAGGGCGGTACCGGAAAGCACCGCCGAGACGACGAAGAGCGGGGCCATGAGCGAGGTGTTCCACCAGCTGCGGGCGATCTGGAGGCCGAAGATCCAGGCCGTCACCGAGTGGAGCAAGATCGCAGTCGGCAGGCCGACGTAGGCCATCACGCGCATGACCTTGCGCCAGCAGCTCGGCTCGGCGGCCTGGCGCTGGAGGACGTAAAGGTCCACGACGGAGAAGACGAAGTAGACCGTGATGATCAAGATGTCCCAGATCAGCGGCGAGGTCCAGTTGGGGTGAATGAAGATGTTGATGATCCGGATCGGCTTGCCGAGGTCGGGAATGATCATCAGCGCCGCCACGGCAACGCAGGCGGCGGCCGAGAGGACGCCGAGGCGCGAGAGCGGTCTCAGGGCCTTGATGCCGAACACCTCGGCGCTCGAGGCCATGATGAGGCCGCCCGCCGAGAGGCCGATGAAAAAGGCGAAGGTGAAGATGTACATGCCCCAGGAGACGACGTCGCGCATGCCCGTGGCGGCCAGGCCGTAGTGGAGCTCGTCGATCCACGCCCCCAGCCCCCAGGCCATGAGGGCGACCAGCGCCGCGTACCAGGCCCAGATCGGCCGGAAGGTGCGGTGGGCCGCGCGGGCGGGAAGTGCTGCGGTAGTTGTGGCCATGGCCGCCTCCTCAGCTCTCACCCGGCACGCGCCTGGCGACCGGGAGGTAGTAAACGTTCGGGTTCGTGCCGAGCTCGGGGTGGAGCTGCTCGGCACCACCGCTGTTGACGAATTCGCTTACCTGAGACTCGGGGTCGTTCAGGTCGCCGAAGATGCGGGCCCCCATCGGGCAGGCCTCGACGCAGAAGGGCAGCTCGCCCACGTCGATGCGCTCGACGCAGAAGGTGCACTTCTCGACGACGCCCTTCGGGCGCTCGGGCGTGAAGACGAGACGGCCGCCCGTCGAGTACTCCTTGCCGTAGCCGACGACTCCGCCCGGGGCATAGGTCGCGTCGCCCCAGTTGAAGATGCGCACCCCGTAAGGGCAAGCCGCCATGCAGTAGCGGCAGCCGATGCAGCGGTTGTAGTCGACGAGGACGGTTCCGTCGTCGCGGCGGAAGGTCGCCTGCACCGGGCAGACCTTCACGCACGGGGCGTCATTGCACTGCTGGCAGGCAACCGGGAGGTAGGCCAGCTCGCAGTTGGGGTAGGTGCCCCAGGGCACGTCGAGGTTGTCGCTGGCGGGAGCCTTGGCGGTCGTCGACTGGTTGGGAGCGGTCGTGAGGATCCGGTTCCAGAAGTACCCGAGCGGCTCGTTGTTGACCTCTTTGCAGGCGATGGCGCACGTCCAGCAGCCGATGCACCGGTTCGTGTCGACCACCATGACGTGATGCGGGGCGTAGTTGTTCTTGGCAGCCATGGCGGTCACACTCCAGAGGGTTCGACTTGAACGAGGACGTCGTAGTACGCCGCGTTGGACGGGAAGTTCGGGATCAGCGACTGGGCTGGTTTGGCTATCTGGTGAGTCAGGTTGTTGGGATGGCCCTGGATGTAGTGCTTGACCCGGATCGTGTCCCAACCGCCCTGGTAGCAGTTGACTACTCCGGGCTTCATTGACTCGGTGAGGCGGGCCCGCACCTTCATCTGACCCCGGTCGTTGAAGACCCTCACGACGTCACCGTCCCCGATTCCCCGGGGGGCGGCGTCGCGGGGGTTGATCTCCAGGAAACCGTCCCCGCCGTTGTTGATCTCCTTCAGCCACGGAAGGTTGACGAACTGCGAGTGGGTGCGGAACTTGGTGTGGGTCGAAAGGAAGACGAGCGGGTACTTGCCGTAGAGCGGATTCGTCGGCGACGCCTCGATGGGCTCCTTGTGGTCGCACAGCTCCTGGTCGTAAGGCAGGAGCATCTCGACGTAGAACTCGATCTTGCCGCTCTTGGTCGGGTACTGCTGGTTGAAGAACGGGACGTAGGGCATCGGGTCGGTGTTGAGGTGCACCGCCTCGGTCGTGAGCCGCTCCCAGGTGAGGCCTTGCACCGAGGGGTCGGCGTCCGGCTGGCCGAGACGCATGATCTGCTTGAGGAACTCTTCGGGGGTCTCGGTGAAGTACCGCCCCACCCCCATCTTGTCGGCGATCATGCGTATGGCGTCGAGGTCGGACTTGGACTCGAAAAGCGGGTCGATGATCTTCGGCAAGTACTGCAGGTAGAAGTTGTTCGACGAGAGCAGGTCGGTCTTCTCGATATAGGTGCAGGCGGGAAGGATGACGTCGGCCAGGTCCGCCGTCGCCGTCAGCGAGTAGTCGGAGACGACTATGAACTCGAGCTGCTTCATCGCCGCGATGACCCGGTTGCGGTCGGACATCTGCTGGGCGAAGTTGTCGATGGGGAACCAGGCGGCCTTCACCGGGAAGGGATCTCCCTTCTCGACCGCGTCACAGAAGTTCATCGGCTCGAGCAGCGTGTAGAGGGTGGTCCCCTTCGGGGCCCAGAAGTCTACGAGGTCGAAGGGGGCGAAGGTCGCCGCCATCCCGCCGGCGAAGGTGGTCACGCCTCCGCCGTGGACTCCGATGTTGCCCGTGATGGCCTGCAAGGTGAGCAGGGCCTGCATGTGCAAGTCGCCGTGGTACCAGTGCGAGAGCCCGAAGCCGACGCGCACGGCGAGGGGCTTGCTCGCCCCCCAGATCCGGCCGAGGGAGATCACCTGGGCGGCTGGCACGTCGGTGAGCTTCTCCGTGTAGCTCGCCGTGTACTTGGCGGTCATGTCCTTGAGCGCCTGCAGAGCCGTGCGCGCCTTCAGGCCGGCGACGGCGTGCGTGCCGAGGACGGCCGGGGTCTTGAGGGTGGGGTCGCTCGCCGCCTTGATCTTGCTGTCCGACTCGTCGAAGACGACGTAGTCGTCCTTCGCGCCGGGGATGACCTTGTTCGCACGCAGCCACTTGCCGTCCCGCGGGTCGATCAGGTACGGGCCGACCGTGTTGGCGCGGATGTAGTCGGCGTCGAAAGTGCCGTTCTTGAAGATCTGGTGGATGATGCCGTCGATGAGACCGGTGTCGGCCCCGGGGCGGATGGGGACGAACTCGTCCGACTGGGCACATGTGACCGTGAAGCGGGGATCGACCGAGATGAGCCGGGTGCCGTTCTGGTCCCTGGCGTCGCACATGATTCGCCAGTCCGGGAGCGAGGTCTCGGCGACGTTGTTGGCCCAGAAGACGATCGTCTTGGCGCTCATGAAGTCGACCGACTCGTGCCCGGTGAAGAAACCTCCGGCGTTGGCGGGGTTGGTCGGGTCGACGAGGACGTAGTTCCATCCTGCCGGGGTGGCCGAGTCGCCCTCGTTGTCGCCCTCGGAGTCTCCCGCCGAGGCGCCGATGACGCTCGCGAAGCGGAACCCGGCGCCGATGACTCCCTCGATCAACGCCAGCGAGCCGGTGTAGGGGGCGACCCACACCGCCGTCTTGCCGTACTTCTCCTGGATCTCCTTGAATTTCGTGGCAATCAGGGTCGTCGCCTCATCCCAGCTGATGCGCTGCCATTTGCCGGACCCTCGCTCCCCTACGCGCTTGTAGGGGTACTTGATCCTGTCCGGGCTGTAGGTGTTCGAGATCTGTGACAGGCCCCTGAGGCAGATGCGGGGATGGAAGGTCGGCGCCGGCTTGCCCGCAATCGTCGTCGTCCCGAAGGCGGCGGGACCGATCATCGTCACCCGTCCGTCGGTGACATGGACGAGATGCCCACAAGCACCGTCGCAGTTGTTGGAGTGGCCTGTCCGGTAGACGACCTCCTTGCCCGTCAGGAACTCCTCATCGCTCGCGAGGTCACCAGTCGACGGTTCCAAGAAACGCAGGTGGTCCGCCACAGCCAGCCCGCCCACTACAGCCGCACTGCCTCCGAGAAACGATCGCCTCGAGAACTTGGACATCATCCCTCCCCGGTTTGCTGCACCCGCAGATCAGTACGCATAAGTCCATGTAAACAGTGGCCTACCTCGGCGCCCAGGGCCGAAAGACCTTGTGGTGACCACAAAGGACCCGGCACAAATGTCACTGCCGCGACGACAGCCGCCTTCTTGCGCAAGCGACGGAGATCGTGTCAAGGCCACCTGTCCTCACCAGTAGGCCGACACGCGCGCCGGGGGCACTGTCACCTCGATCGAGCTCGACGCCGCGGGCCTCGTGGTCTCCTCCTGCCCTCGCCGGGATCTGCCTGTTGGTGACGATTATTATTTATCTCGCAGTAACCGCTGACGGCTCTGACATGGTCCTTTTATTTACTGGTCTTTAGGACACGTAACTTGTATTTGTGACGAGTTTCCACAATAATAAGAATATGCCGGGAGCCGACAAGGGACCGGAGGCGGCCCGCGTCGGCCACGGGCGAGCCCGCCAGGCACTGATGAGCGTGCTTCGCCGTTCCGGGCGGCCTCTCGACGCCACCGAGGCCGGGCGTATCGCCGGCCTGCACCGCAACACGGCGCGTGCGCACCTCGAGGCGCTGGTCTCGGTCGGCCTGGCGCTGCGAAGGATCGAGCTGCGCACGACGCGCGGCCGCCCGCGCGTTCTCTACGAGAAGGCAGGGGACGCAAACGAGGAACGAGCAGCTTCTCCGGTGGGAGTCGAGATCGGCTACTTGCAGCTCGCCCAGTCGCTTGCCGGCCAGCTCAGCGAGATGGAGGACGCGACAGGCGAGGCAGTCCGTGCGGGACGCAGATGGGCGGCCGCCGTCGACTCGTCACCGCTCAGTCCCGGCCGCCTCACGCCGGTCGAAACGATCGGCACTGTCACAAGTCTGTTCGAAAGGCTCGGGTTCGATCCCGAGCCGGTGTTGGACGAGGGCCGGATCCTGCTGCATCGCTGCCCGTTCCTGGAAGTGGCAAAGGAAGTCAGGCCGATCGTCTGCGGCATGCACCTCGGTATGTTGAAGGCGACCTTGGAGCGCCTTCACGCCCCCTTCGAGGTGACCGGGTTCCACCCGCTCGTCCAGGAAGATCCCCTCTTGTGTGTCGTCAAGCTGGCGGAGAAGAAGTCGAAAGTACGGCCTCAGGAACCGCTCATCCCCAGGCGGAACGCGTGAGCGGCATCCCGCTGCGACCGACGTCGGGCACTACACCGAGCACCTGGTGCACGGCAATGCCGCCGTTCTCGAAGCCGATCACGGACGCGGCCATGTAGAGCCGCCAGATCCTGGCACGGGTCAGGCCAACCTCCGCCACGGCCGCGTCCCAGTTGGCCTCGAGATTGGCCACCCACGCACGCAAAGTCCGTGCATAGTGCTCGCGCAGCGACTCGACGTCGCGGACCTCGAACCCTGCCCGCTCCATGGCGAGCACGACGTCGCCCACGTCGAGCAGCTCTCCGTCGGGGAAGACGTAGCGGCCGAAGAAGCTCCACGGTCTCAGCCTCGATCCCCCTACCTCGGAGATGGCGTGGTTCAACAACCTCCCCTCCGGTGCGAGCAGACCGCGCAGAGTCTCGAAGTACTGCGCCGTGCGCACCTTGCCGACGTGCTCGAACATGCCGACCGAAGAGATGGCGTCGAAGCGTTCGCCTCTCAAGTCTCTGTAATCCTGCACGCGGATTTCCACCCGGTCCCCGAGCCCCGACGCGGCCACTCGCTGGCGGGCGTAGCCGGCCTGCGCCTCGCTCAAGGTGATACCCACGACCGTGACGCCGCAGCTGGCCGCAGCGTGCATGGCCATCGTGCCCCACCCGCAACCGACGTCCAGCAGTCGCAGCTGCCGGCCTTCGCGCAGCCCGAGCTTGCGGCAGATCAGCTCGTGCTTGGACTCCTGGGCTTGTTCGAGGCTCATGGCCGGGTCGGCGAAACGGGCGCACGAGTAGGTCATGGTCGGACCGAGCACGAGCTCGTAGAAGTCGTTGCCGACGTCGTAGTGGTGGGTGACCGCTCGCGTGTCCCGACGCTTGGAGTGCCGCAACCCCCCGACGCGGGCCTCTTCGGGCGGGGCAGGCAGCGGAAGACCTATGGCGCCGGCCCGATACGCGGCGGCCAAGGCGGGGGGCACGGCGCGCAGGCCGACGCGCAAGTCCCGGGGCGCGACCGCGTGCAGGCTGTGGAACATGGCGATCAGGTCACCCTCGAGCTCGACGTCACCGGCCACGTAGGCGCGCCCGAAGCCGAGCTCGCCCGGCGCCCAGAGGATGCGTCGCAAGGCGTCGGCCGTACGGACGTGGATGGTGCCCGGGCCGTTGCGGGGCCCGAAGCCGCTGCCGTCCCACAGCTCGACGCGGACAGGGACCTCCCCGCCGAGCAGGCTCCGCACGAGCGGAGCCAGCGCGTGGGCGGCGCTCCTGCACCTTTGTCGGGGAGCGCCTACAGATCTGAGTGCTAGTGGTTTGGGCTCGCTGGAGCCGCCCCCTCGCGGAATCGACGACTGCTCGATAACCATCGGATACCTCCCGCGCTGCGTGGATGCGCCGCCCGCAAGCGACGCCTTCACCTGAATCTCCCGTCTTCCGGGCCGACGAACGGGCCTGAGTTGAGAATAACTGCGCCGGGGCGCCTTAGGTCGGGCTCGAGGTCGCGACCGAGCCCGTGCCTCGCCGCATCGCCGGGCCGTGAGCCTGCGTGCTCGGGACGCTCAGGCGCCGCCGGGCATCGTTTCTCGGATTTGGACAGGCACGGTCTTCAGGGCAGGTGCTGGCGGTGCTGCGCTGGAGAGGATCCGAGAGACATAGGCGGCGATGTAATCGGCGAGATACATGCTCCCCGCCATGTTCAGGTGCACGCCGTCCAGTCGCACCCCGGTCGGCTGGCCGTCGACGATGCGGGTGGCCACATAGCTCCCGTGCGGACCGTTCAGGACCGTGCCCGGGTTGAAGAAGGTCACGCCCGGATGCTTCGCCGCCTCTTGCGCGCAGACCTCGTCCATAGCCTCCATGTCGGCCGACAGCTGCGGGTCCTGCATCGCCGGCTCTCCGATCCAGAGCACCTTCGAGCCCTCGCGAACGAGCGACGTCATGACCGCCGCCACCCTGGAGGCGTAGGCCTGTTTCCACAGCGGGCTCCCGACTGGCTGGTAGGCCCCGTCGACCAACAGCTCCTGGCCGTCGTTGGCACTGCCCATGTAGATCACGAGCCGTGGCCGGCGTGCCGCCACGACGGCGAGAAGATGACTGGGCCAGTCGAAGAACTGGGGAACGACGAGGCCTGAGCCCACCTGGTACTCCGCCAAGGTTCTCAGCTCCGGCGAGGTGACGTGATAGGTGTCCCAAGCCCATTCGGGGCCGGCAGCTGTGGAGTCGCCCGCGAAGTAGATCGGGGGCCCGGGCGGGCCGGGCACGGGTGCGGCCGCAGCTTGCGTGGCCGGGTCATGAGCCAGCACGTCGTGTGCCAAGGCGACGAGCTGGTCGGTGTGCAGCTGCGAGAAGTCGCCCACCTGTTGCCAGAGCAGCCAGTAGGAGGTGCCCGAAGCCGTGAAGTACAGGTAGCGGTTGTTGGCGATGATGGCTTGCTGCCCGAGACCGGTGACCGTCACCAGCGTGTCGACGTACTGAGTCGCGCTGTCGAAGGACGTGTCCGGCTCGACCGCCAGCGCCAAGAAGGCGTCGGTCCCCACGAGCCACTGGCAATAGGGATAGGTCGGGGTCGCCGGACTCACGGGGCCGCCGAACTGACCCTCTATCTGCGCCCGGCTGAGCAGCCTGCACGCCACTCGGGTCGCCTGATCCCCAATCGAGCCGTCGTCGATCCGAGGCGCAGCGGTGGGTTGCCTCGGTGGCGGTTGCGTGCTCGTCGTCGTCGCGGTGCTGCTCGTCGTAGCGATCGTGGTGGTCGTAGACAGGGCGGTGCTCGTTGTCGTCGGTCGCTGCTCAGAGGCGGAAGAACGGCAACCCCCGACCATGGCCGCTGCGAGAAGGGCGGCAAGAGCCGTGAGCCCAGCCCTGCAGGCGCGCCACCGAGAGGAATGGAGCCGGGCCACGGGACAGAGGCTACGGCGCCTGCCGCGCCCTGCGGGATCGGGTCCCGGCCTTTGTCTCGCCGTTGCGATCCGGGAATTGCGCCGAAACGCTCAACCTGCAAGCTCGCGGCGAAGCGGTCAGACTCGAGGCGTGCCCCTTGGTGGAAACAGGCGCCGGCCCCTCCCCGCCCGCACGATCCCCGCCTGCGCGAAGGCCCGGCTGTGAAGCTTCGCGCTATCGAGCTGCGCCGGGTCCGCCTGCCGCTGGTGTCGGTTTTTCGAACCTCGTCCGGGGCCGAGGCGGTCCGGGAAGCGCTCCTGGTGCGGGTCGAGTCCGACGAGGGCGAAGGTTGGGGCGAGTGTGTCGCAGGCTCGGATCCCTTCTACTCCTCGGAGTACGTCGACTCTGCCTGGCTCACTCTCGAGCGCTACCTCGGGCCGCGCCTGCTCGGCCAGGCAGATCTCGCCGCCAGTGACGTCGGACGGCTTCTCGGTGGGTTCAAGGGTCACCGCATGGCCAAGGCGGCTCTCGAGATGGCCGTGCTCGACGCCCAGCTGCGCGTGGAGGGCATCTCGTTCAGCAGGTTCCTAGGTGGTGTCACCGACTCGGTGACGCCCGGCGTCGCCGTCGGCATCATGGGCTCGATCGAGTCGCTGCTGGAAGCCGTGGGCGAGTACCTCGACGCCGGCTACCTGAGGGTGAAGCTGAAGATAGAGCCCGGTTGGGACCTGGCTCCGGTGGCAGCCGTCCGGGAGCGTTTCGGAGGCGACCTCAACTTGCAGGTGGACGCCAACGGCGCCTACAAGAGGTCCGACATCGATCATCTCAGCCGGCTTGACGCATTCTCCCTGCTCCTCATCGAGCAGCCCCTCGACGAGGAGGACCTCATCGGCCACGCCCTCTTGGCCGAGCATCTCGCGACACCGGTGTGCCTCGACGAGTCGATCGTCTCGGCCCACAGCGCTGCCACCGCTATATCGCTCGGGGCGTGCTCGGTCGTCAACATCAAGGCGGGACGCGTCGGGGGCTATCTCGAGGCTCGTGCCGTCCACGACCTCTGCGTGTCGAGAAACGTCCCGGTGTGGTGTGGCGGCATGCTGGAAACGGGACTCGGGCGGGCCGCGAATCTCGCCCTCGCGTCGCTCCCCGGCTTCACGCTGCCGGGGGACATCTCCGCCACGGACCGCTACTTCCTCGAGGACATCACGGCGCCGTTCCAGCTCGTGAACGGCAAGATCGCCGTCCCGACCGGCCCGGGCCTCGGCGTCGAAGTCCTGGGCCCGGTCCTAGACGATCTGACTACACAGTCCGAGCGGATCACGGGGGACGAGCCGTGAGCTCAGCTGCTCACCTGTCGTGAGTGCTCGCCGCCGCGACCTTTAGGACCTCAGCCCTCTTCACGTGTGTAGGGGATGCCGAGCGACGCAGGCGTCCCGATCCGGCGATTGGCCCAGCTCGTCGAGGCGGCGGCGAGGGCGATGACAGTCATCAGGAACGGCAGCGCCGAATAGAACTCTGAGGGGAGCACTGTGATGTTGCGCGTCTGGAGGGTCGGCCCGAGGGCGGAGAAGACGCCGAACAGGTAGGCGCCCAGCATGAGCAGGTCGGGACGCCAGAATGCGAAGATCACGAGGGCGATCGCGATCCACCCGATCCCGGCCGTGAGGCCGTCGGTCCAGATCGGGGCGAGAGCAAGGGTGAAGTAGGCGCCCGCGAGGCCGGCAAGGGCGCCGCCGAGGATCGTGTGCGTGTACCGGTAGGCAGTCACGTTGATCCCCATGGCATCGGCGGCGGCCGGGTTCTCACCCACGGCCCGGAGGTAGAGCCCGGGCCGGGTCCGGTACAGGTAGTACATGACGGCGACGACGAGCACCCAGGAGGCGTAGACGAAGGCGTCCTGATTGAAAAGGAGCGGCCCGAGGATCGGCAGATTCTTGAGGCCCAGCAGGTCGATGTTGTTGAACTGGTGTCGCCCGGCCACCCCACCGATGTTCCAGACCTGCCCGAGATATGAGGACAGGCCGATGATCCCGCCGAAGATCGTGATGGCAAGGCCCGAGACGATCTGGTTCACACGGATCGTGATCGTCAGGAAAGCATGGATGAGGGCCATCGCACCACCGGCCAGCATGGAGGCCAGGATGGCGAGAAACAGGATCAGCCCGGCGGCTCCGTGCATCTTCTGCGAGACGCAGAAGGCGGTCACCGCCCCCATGAGCATCATTCCCTCGACACCGAGGTTGAGCACCCCGGAGCGCTCGGCGAGCAGCTCACCGAGGCCGGCAAGGACGAGAGGGGTCCCGAAGGCGATAGCCGAGACCACGACGGCGAGGACGACGTTCGAGTTCATGACACCGCCTCTGTCGCAGTGACTGCACTGGCCGGGGTCGAGGCAACGGAGCGGTGGCGCGGGACGATGCGGTAACGGGCGAGGATCTCACCGCCAAGGACGGTGAAAAGGATGATCCCCTCCATGGTGCCGACGAGACCGGTCGGGAACGAGGGCCCCTCGAGGGCGAAGCCCGCGTTCGTGAGGCCGCCGATGAGCAGGGAGACCAGGACGACGGCAAGCGGGTTGTAGAGGGCCAGCGCCGCTACCACGATTCCCGTGTAGCCGTACTGAGCCTGTTCGAGCCCGCGGGGGTCGAGCACGTGCCCGAAGTCGCCGATCTGGCTCGAGCCGGCGATGCCGGCGAGGCCCCCCGAGATGGCCATGACCGAGACGATCTTCCGTTTGGTGCGGATGCCCGAGTAGTTGGCCGCCTGGGGAGAGTCGCCCACGACCCGCATCTCGAAGCCGTAGCGCGTGGATTGGATGAGGAAGAGCAAGCCGACGGCCAGGCCGACGCCGAGCACGAATCCCATGGGGAGCACGAACGAGCCGATGGTGATCCCTGGCCAGGAGGCATTTGGCCCCAAGGTCTTGCCGGTCGGGAACACCGTCGCCCCTGGCGTCGTCAGGTCCCGCCAGTAAGAGTCGCTGTCGTAGATCAGGTAGTACATGAAGAACCCGGCGACGTAGTTGAGCATGAGCGAGGTGAGGATCTCGTTCGTGCGCAGGTACGCCCGCAAGAGAGCCGGGATCGTCGCCCAGAGCATCCCGGCGAGGGCGCCGCCGATGACCATTGCGACTATCAGCAGTGGCCGGGGCCAGTCGCCGAGAACCAGGCCGGTCGCCGATGCCCCGACGGCGCCCATGTACAGCTGACCCTCACCACCGATGTTGTAGGTCCTCATCCGGAAGGCGAAGGCAGCGCACAGACCGGTGAACAGCATCGGCGTGGCGTAGACGAAGGTGGAGCTGAGGGCACCGTCGGCGGTGACCGAGGCCGAGTACATCTGGTGATAGGTCGAGATCGGGTTGTGGCCCGAGGCCAACAGCAAGATGCCCGTGATGATCGCCGCCAGGAGAATGGACGCGAGCGGCACGGCGACTTTGAGCCACCCGGGCGTGTCCAGCCGACGCTCGACGCGCAGAGGCCCGGTCATGCCACACCCGCCATCATGAGGCCTATCCGGTGCCGCTCGGCCTCAGCGGCCGAGAGGATCCCGACGACCCGGCCGTTGTAGAAGACGGCGATACGGTCCGAGAGCTCGAAGATCTCGTCGAGGTCCTCGCTCACCATAAGGACGGCGACACCACTCTTGGCGGTGTCGACGAGAACTCGCCGTACGTACTGAGTGGCCCCGACGTCGAGGCCGCGGGTGGGCGAGGCCGCCACGAGCACACGTGGCCCCGAGGAAAGCTCCCGCGCGAGGAGGACCTTTTGGATGTTGCCGCCAGAGAGCTGCCGGATGAGCGTGCGGGGTCCGGGGGCACGGATGTCGAAACGCTCGATCATGTTCTTCGCGTTCGCGATCTCCTTGCGATTCGACAAAACTGGCCCACGACGCATTTCCTTGCCCCGGTAGGACTTGAGTATCAGGTTCTCGGCGATCGACAGGTTGGGCGAGATGCCGGTTCCCATCCTGTCCTCGGGCACGTAGGCGACGCCGAGGTCGATGGCCGCCCTGGGGTCGCTCGCACGCAGGGGCTCCGCACCGATGGTGATCCTGCCCGCCGTCGTCGGTCGGAGCCCTGTGATGACCTCGGCCAGCTCGCGTTGGCCGTTGCCCGAGACTCCGGCGATACCGAGGATCTCCCCCGCGTGCACTTGCAGTGTCACGTCCTTCAGTGCCTCAGCACCGAGGTCGCCCCGAGCGCAAACGCCTGCCAGCTCGAGGACGACAGCTCCCGGCTCCCTTGTCCCCCTGACCGTCGCCTCCAAAGACACGTCCCGTCCGACCATCAGGCCGGCAAGGTGGTCCGCATCGGTGCCGACAGTCGGGACGGTCGCGATCGAATGGCCCTGGCGCAGGATCGTGACGCGGTCGGCGACCGCCAGGACCTCGGGCAGCTTGTGGGAGATGAAGATCACCGTCTGGCCGGCAGAGGCCATGTCGCGCACGCTCGAGAAGAGCTGATCGGCCTCCTGCGGCGTGAGCACGGTAGTCGGCTCGTCGAGGATGAGGATCCTGGCGCCCCGGTAGAGGGCTTTGAGGATCTCGACCCGCTGGCGCTCCCCGAGCGAAAGCTGCCAGATCCTCGCCTTCGGATCGACGGGCATCTGGAAGCGGTCGGCTGCCTCGGCGACCGTTCTTTCCACTGTCCGAGGAGAGAAGCGCAGATGCGACTTGGACCAGCCGAGCACCACGTTCTCGGCGACGGTCATGCTCTCCACGAGGCGCAGGTGCTGGTGGACCATGAAGATGCCGGCGTTCTGGGCGTCCCTGGGGGAGTGGAACCTGACGGGCTTGCCGTTGATGAAAAGCTTGCCTTCATCGGGACGGTAGAGGCCCATCAGGAGATTGCACAGCGTGGTCTTGCCGGCTCCGTTCTCGCCGAGCAGGGCGTGCACCTCCCCGGCTGCCGCCTCGAACGACACGTGGTCGTTGGCGACGACGCCAGGAAAGCGCTTCGTCATGTCGACGGCCTGCACCGCCAGCACCTCCGGCGCAACGCCGGGGGTGCTGGCGGAAGGGCTAGACGCCGAAGCCGAGCCGGTGGACGTACCCGCCTGCTCAGTTCCAGCGTCGAGCACGGAGTCGGTCATGGAGCCTGTTAACCCTTCGGGTTGCCGATGACGCCCTTTACGAACCAGCTGATCGAGTACTTCTGCATCACCGTGAGGGTGACTCCCTTCGCCACGACGATCTTGCCGTTCTGGCCGTAGATCGGCCCGGTGAACGGGTCGAAGGTGCCAGCGATAATGGCGTGCTCCTTAGCCAGGATCGCCGTGCGCGTCGCCGCAGTGACCGACTTGCCGAACGGGCCCAACTGGACGAAGCCGTCCGCCAGGCCGCCGTACCAAAAGCGTGCCGTCCAGGTGCCGTCCATGGCAGCCTTGACTTCCTGGACGTAGTACGGGCCCCAGTCGTACGTGGTCCCCGTCAGCCAGGCGTTGGGGGCGAAGCTCTCCTGGTTGGAGTCGTAGCCGATCCACTTGAGTCCGTGGGCCTCGGCCACCTGACCGGTCGTCGGGCTGTCCTGCCCGTCGGCGAGCACGGAGACGCCCGCAGATACGAGGCTCTCAGCGGCCGTCCGCTCGGTGGCGGGGGCGAACCAGGTGTTCGTCCAGACGATCTTGACCGTCGCCGCCGGGTCCATGTCCTGCGCGCCCATCGTGAAGGCGTCGACCTCCCGCAGGCACTCAGGGATCGGGTAGGGGACGACGAAACCGATCTTGTTGTTGCCCGAAGCCAAGGCTGCCGCACCGGCCGCCATGCCCCCGAGGTAGTCGCCGTCCTCACCAGCGCCGTAGTACTCGCCCAGGTGCTTCGGGATGACCGTCGTGCCGGTCGCCTGCTCGAAGATCACGTTCGGGTACTTGGCCGCGGCTGCGACCAGCTCCGGCTGGTAGCCGTAGGAGGTGGCGAAGATGATGTTCGCTCCCGCGTCGACGAGCTCGGTGATCACCTGTGTGCACTGCGGGCCCTCAGGCACGTCCTCCTTGTACATCGTCTCGACGCGCCCGCCGAAGAACTTCTGAACATCGAGGCGGCCGACGTCCTGGGCGTGGGTCCAGCCGGCGTCGCTCGGTGCTCCGACGTAGATGAACGCGGCCTTGAAGGGGTGCTTCGTCGTCCACTGGCTACCCGGGGCGCCGAGCGCCGCCAGCGGGTTGGCGGCCGTCTTCGTGCTCGCGCCCGAGGCGGAAAGGTTCACGCCAGCTAGCGCGCCGATCATCGTGAAAGCGGCCAAGACCACCGCCACCTGCTTCATCCTGCTCATGACCTGTGTCTCCTCTCGAAACGACCGACGGAGACCCGCCGGTCATCTCATTCGTTCGCGAACCGGGTGTGCCCGGCTCGCTGGTACTCATTCCAAGAATGCAAACTTTACGAACGCGTGTACAGGGTCGTTCGGCCCTAACCGGCCGGCAGATCTCCCGTTGCCGGCCCCCGAAGTGCCTACTGATCGTGCGCAGCCTCTGCCCTCCGGACTCGAAGTTGCTCTGTCAGATCACCAAGGTACTGACTCGAGGCGGAGGCGGCCGGGATGATCTCAGACGCAGGACCTCTGAGCGCCTCTCGCTTATCGACCGGGGCGCGCTGGCTTTGCACCCAAAGTCCCCCGTGAGGCGAATTTTTGGTGCGCGCCGCTATCCTGCACAAAGACTCAGCCGCCCGTCTAGTGGTCCCCGCACACAAGATGTTGGGGGTGTATATTTGTGACATGTCCGAAATTCGTGATCTGTTCAAGGCCCAGAATGCCGAGATCGAGCAAGTGGAGGTTCTGGTCGAGAACCTGAGTGACCAGCTCTCGCGAGCGAAAGCACTGCTCAGCCAACTTCTGATCGAGAGGGACGCACTCGAAAGCGTGGCGCGCCGTCGGGGGTTGGATATCCCCGCACCGACCACTCAGACCGAAACTCCTAATTCCGCATGGGCGACCATGAACCGAGTCGATGCCGTTGAGCAGGTACTGGCGAAAATCCCCGGATCGGTTTGGCACCTGAGCGAGATTGAGGCTCAGTTGGAACTGAACGGCAGATCGGGTGACACCGTGCCGCTCATCAGCGCCACGATCGCCCACCTGAAACGGACACGAGGGTCTGTTGAGTCGGTTGGAACGGGAGTCTGGAGGTACGTGCCGGAGGGCGAGCGCGTAATGCGTCAGATTGCCAAGGAGACTCACGCGCGTCTTCGCGGTGGAGTTATCTTGCCGCCACCAATCGTCGGCCCAGCCGAAGCGGAGGACGCCTAGCGAAAAGGTCGGGGTTCCGGGGGGCCAAGTTTCGCGGCCCAACCCCCCAGAACCCTTCGGTGGGGGTGAGGTAATGGCACCAGGGCTCCTCCTAAGTGCACCCAAGCGGGTCCGATTCCCGTCACCTCCACGCTTGTTTCTACTGGAGATTACCTGCTTGGGCGCTAAGGCTTGGTCACCTCGCGCCGCGGTCGATCCCAGTAGGGACTTTTGCAATGCGGGCAAACTCGCGGTTCCTCGGTTCCCTTCGGCAACCACTCGTGCCCGCACCGTTCGCACACGTAGAACGTCACTGTTCGTTCGACTCTTGGCATCCCTGTCAGTATGTACCTTGGGGGGATATCTGTCCAATATATTCTCTGCAGGGCTTGACTTTAAGTATACCTGGTGGTATATTCCTTGTAGGTACATAGCGCAGGGGAGATACCGATGGACGCACGAGAGATCAAAGGAATGCAGATCGCAGCCACTACTCCGCTGCGTAAGACCAAGGACGCGTGGCTCGTGCCGTCGCAGTCTGGTCCCGGTCAATACCGTGTCGCCAGCCAGCACCCCGCGCTGGCGAACCTCTACGACGTGTCCGACCTGGCCTGCACTTGCCCCGATTACGAACTGCGCCAGCAGCCCTGCAAGCACGTCATCGCCGTGGAATATGTGATCCGGCGCGAGTACAACTCGCAGGGCGACGTGGTGGCCGAGACCATGAAGGTCACCTACACACAGGATTGGGCGGCTTACAACGCTGCTCAGTGCGAAGAGAAGGACCGCTTTCTCCCGATGCTGGCTGACCTCTGCGCCACCATCCCGCAACCACCACAAGGGCGCGGCCGTCCCCGCCTGCCGCTCAGCGATATGGCGTTCGAGGCTGTCTCCCGCGTGTATTCGGGTTTGTCGGCCCGTAGGTTCGACAGCGACGTTCGCGAGGCTCAGGCCAAGGGTCTGACCGACAGCGACCCCCACTTCAACTCCGTGCTGCGCTACCTGCGTGATCCCGAGATGACGCCAGTCCTCAAGTCCCTGGTCTCTCTGTCGGCCCTGCCGCTCAAGGGTGTCGAGACTGACTTCGCCGCTGACTCCACAGGCTTCACGACCTGCCGTTTCGTGCGCTGGTACGACCACAAGTGGGGCAAGCAGCAAACCAAGCGTGGGTGGATCAAGTTGCACGCCATGACGGGTGTTCGCACCAACGTCGTGACCGCTGTCGAGTTGAGCGGGTGGCGTTCGCACGACACCAACTACTTTCGCCCTCTCTTGGCCGAGACCGCCGAGAACTTCGCGCTCCGTGACGTGACCGCAGACAAGGCTTACTCTGGTCACGCCAACCTGGGCGCCGTTGAGGACGCTGGCGGGACTCCGTACATCCCCTTCCGTGGCGACTACGCGTTCATGGGCGAAGGACTCGCCCCGGTCCTGCCATCCAACGCGACCACCTGGACAAAGATGTTCCACCTGTTCGCCTACCAGCGGGACACGTTCCTCTCCCACTACCACCAGCGGTCGAACGTAGAGACCACGTTCTCCATGATCAAGCGGAAGTTTGGCGACTCGCTCCGCTCCAAGTCGGACGTGGGTCAGATGAACGAAGTCCTGTCCAAGGTCATTGCCCACAACCTGTGCGTGCTGATCGCGTGCATTCATGAGATTGGGTTGCCCGTGCCTGAGTTTCCCAATGCCACCTTGGCCTCGGTTTGAGATTCAGCGGCGTCCTCCCAGCCGTCGGTGTCGAGCATGTCGAACCATCTTGAAGTCAACTCGCCATCGTCACGAACGGCAATTTGGTACTGCATTTTACGGTGCCACAGGCGCGCCCGACTGCCCTTGACATGAGTATATCGGACGAGAAATTCAATCTCACCTGAGTATTCACCACCGCTAGGCAGCGGTTCGATTCCAGGCACTTGAACGGCTGGCAGGAGGTAAGTCGCCTCGTGATTAGGGAGGATTCGGGCTCGGAGGAGTCCAATCTTTGGGTCGACACTTTGATATTCTTCAAATGTTGCCGAACCTTTGAGCAACTCAAAATCAATGATTTCGTTGCGGCCATTATGTATGCCTATTCCAATCTCTACGAGCCTGAACCCCTTTGAGCCCCACCGTTGAATATCAATATTCGGTGAACCACAAACAAGTGCATACTCAATGGAGTCTTCCAGTTGAATTTTGTCAAGAGTTTTCGCCTGATTTCTACCGAACCACGGCACTTTCTCTGTGTAGGTTGAAGCAAGAATCCAGAATCCGAGCGCCGCGCCTATAACTAGCACCCAAAATACCGGGGTGTACGGCGACGGGTGGACCAAGGCGCCCCGTGGTCCGATCGCGATGAACGTTCGGGACAC
>JBKQMT010000110.1:0-94334 GCA_052146595.1 Acidimicrobiales bacterium | reverse complement strand
GCTGCTCCTCTTGAGCCTCACCGGCGCCGGCTTCGGCCGCGCCCTCGTGGCCCTCGGGCGCTACCAGCCCCTTCTCGTCCGCACGACGGTGCTGCACAAGGGCACCGCCTTTCTCCATGCGTGGCTGGTCGTCCTCAGGTCCTTCGCATCGCGGCCGAACAGTTGACACAGCTGATGACGGGCAGGGACCGTCGAAGCAAGGAGAGGCAAATGGCGACGGAGACAGCACAGTTGGCCAGCCGGGGCCGTGTACTAGACCGTTGCGGCCACGGCTCGTCAGATCTCCGAGCGCTGAGCACGCAGGCCCCCGGCAACCTCTCGCGCCGCGTCGGCCGCGGCCTCGATCGTACGGTCGATGTCGTCGCCTGAATGTGCCAGCGACACGAAGGCGATCTCGTACGGGCTCGGGGCGAGCGCGACGCCTCGAGAGAGCATCGCCCGGAAGAACGAGGCGTACAGCCCGGACGCGGCGGCTCGTGTCGCGCCTTGGTAGTCGCGAACTGGCTCGTCGGAGAAGAAGATCGAAAAGAGCGTACGAAACACGGGAACTTCGACGGAAAGCCCGTTCGTGCCTATCGCCTCCGCGAGCCCGTCGGCGAGTCGCCGGACACTCGAACCGAGCTCAGCGTAGGCCTCGTCGTTCAGCTGCCCGAGCACGGCGAGCCCGGCGGCGGTCGCGAGCGGGTTACCCGACAAGGTGCCTGCCTGATAGACGGGCCCGAGCGGGGCCAACTGTGACATGAGGTCGCGCCTGCCGCCGAGGGCTGCCAGGGGCAGGCCGCCTCCGATCACCTTTCCGAAACACCACAGGTCCGGCTGCACGCCAATAACCCCGGCGGCACCGGCACGGCCGACTCTAAACCCGGTGATGATCTCGTCGAAGACAAGCAGAGCCCCGCTGTGGTCACAGGCGCAGCGGAGCCCTTCGAGAAACCCGTCGACTGGAGACACCAACCCCATGTTCGCCGCCACCGGCTCGACTATGACGCAGGCCACCGACTCGTCGATCTCGGGGACTTTGTTGTATGGCGCGACGATCGTGGCCGACACGGCGCTTGCCGGCACCCCCGCCGAACCCGGGAGACCGAGGGTTGCGACGCCGCTACCCCCGCCTGCGAGGAGCGCGTCGCTGTGGCCGTGGTAGCAGCCGGCAAACTTCACCACCCGGTCCCGGCCGGTCGCACCCCGGGCGAGCCGGATGGCCGTCATGGCGGCCTCGGTTCCCGACGACACCAGGCGGACCTGTTCGCAACCGGGCACCGCCTCGGTGATCACCTCGGCGAGACGGACTTCCCCTTCAGTCGGAGCACCGTAGGTCGTGCCCCGCGCCGCGGCCCCGGCAATCGCCTCGAGCACGGCTGGGTGGGCATGACCCAAGATAGAGGCTCCCCAGGACTGCACGTAATCAAGCAGCCGGCGTCCGTCGACGTCCTCTACGAAGGCTCCCTCGGCCCGGGCGACGAAGTATGGCGACCCTCCGACCGAATCGAATGCGCGGACCGGCGAGTTGACGCCGCCCGGGATGACCCGGCAGGCCCGGGCAAACAGCTCCAGGCTCCGCCGGCCCGCGGTGGGCCGGGCTGCAGTGCTCGCCTCAGCCACCGAGTGCCTCGCCCCCCTCGGCTGCAACCTCTCTAGAGCGCACGAGCATGAGGTCATTGTCTACCTCATCGCGCTCGTCCAGGACCCCGCAGTGCCCGAGATCGAGTACTCGTCGCTGCATAGATCAGGTGTCAGCACCAGCCAGGCGGCGCTTCGCGGGGGGCGACGCGACCGTCGCGTTCTCCGAGCAAGAAAGCCCCCTTGGCGAGGCAAAGCTAGCGATCCGGGGTGGCAGCACCTTGGCGCTACAGGTCGAACAGGCTACGTAAAGCCGCGGCGAGACGTTCTCCGCGTTCCGAGCCGCCTGCCTCCTTGACTCGCACCGTCGGATCGTGGAGAAGCTTTGCGACGATGCGCTTCGTGACCGCTTCGAGGACCTCGGCGGCCCCGGGGTCGAGGGCGTCGAGCCGCGCCCTTTGGCGGTCGAGTTCCGAGCGACGGATCGATTCGGCTCGTGTCCGTAACGCGGCCACGACCGGAGCTGCCGACCTGGACGCGGTCGAGCCCCTGTAGCGCTTGAGCTCCTCGTCGAGAATCGCGCGGACGGCCGGGATTTCCGCCTGACGCGTGGCCATCTGCGACTCGGCAAATCGCCGCACGTCCTCCACGTCCAGCAAGCTGATTCCATCGATTTCGGCCGCGGCGGGATCGACGTCACGTGGAACCGCGACGTCGACAATCAACAAAGGCCGGTCGGGGCGCGACCGCATCGTCGAGTCGAGGCGGCCCAGGCCGAGCACCACCTCTGGCGCTGCTGTCGAGGTCAGTACGACGTCGGCCCGCACAAGCTCCTCGTCCAACTTCGAAAGGCTCACGACCTCTGCCCCTGATTTGACCGCGATCGCGCCGGCGCGCTTCGCCGAGCGATTCGCGACCACGACGCGGGCCGGGGACATTGACTTCGCGAGCGCCTTGGAGAACCCAGCTCCCATCTCTCCCGCCCCGATGATGAGCACCGACCGGCCGTCGAGATCACCTTGGAGGTGCGCGGCCGCGAGCGCGACGGCCGCGTGTGCAAGTGAGGCCGTACCGCGTGCGATCCCGGTCTCGGTGCGCACGCGCTTTCCGGACTTCACGGCGTGAAGAAAGAGCTTCCCGAGAACCTGCCCGGCCGCGTGCTCTTGGCGGGCAAGCTCGGCCGCACGGTGCACTTGGCGGAGGATCTCGCCCTCACCGAGTACCGGGGAGTCGATCCCGGCCGCCACCTCGAACAGGTGCGCGACCGCGGCGTCTTCAATCCAGCAAGAAAGATGATCCGACAGTGCCGGCAAGTGTTTTTCGGTGGACCTCGAGCACGTGCGGAAAAAGCCCTCGATGTCGGCGAGGCCGTCGTGGAAGCGCTCGACGACGGCGTAGACCTCGGTGCGAAGGCATGTCGCCAGCACGACCGCTTCGGAGACGTGCTCACTGTCACGCAGCACCTGGAGCGCCTTTGCCAGGTCTGGCTCAGCTATGGCGCCCTGCTCGAATACCTCTAGCGGCACGTCCCGCTCGTTGATCCCCACGGCAACGACCGCCATGACGCGAACACCTCGTTTCTCTCGGGGCACAGCCTACGGCCCTCACGCCTCCGATTGGGCCTCGTCCTCCGAACCGGCACTGGCTTCGCGGCAGGGACCTTCCGCCAACACGCGGATCGCGTCTTCTGGTACGCGCACCACGGCGCCAACGCCAACGCCAACGCCATCGCCATCGAGCTCGAGCACGAGCAGTGCCGGAGACTGATCGTCGAGGTGCCGGACCCGAAGGCGACCGCGCAGCTCATCGAAGACCACCTGAGGCACGAGAAGGACCTGCGCAGCTGGCCGAAGCAGGTTCAGACGCGCCCGTCGGTCGCCGGGTCCGCTTGGCCGGCGAAGTAGCGGTCGAGCACTCGGGCGAACAACCCCTCACCGGGCGCGGCCCGAAGGAACAAGGTCATCGAAGACCGCAGCTTCATGGCGTCTGTGACCCCGAAGATCTGCTCCGCGGTCCTGCCATCGATCTGCAGGAGCGTGGCCGTGCATTCGCGAAGGCGCGGGCCGAGCGCGCGGTGGTGCAAATAGGCCCTGGCCTCCTCCAAGGAGGAGATGGCGAAGACTCTCGACATGGGGCTCAGCCCGAGCCCGGTGATCTGGGGAAACACGAACCACATCCAGTGGCCCGTCTTGCAGCCCCTTCGAAGCTCGTCGAGGGCGTGGTCGTAGGTCCCGCCCTGGTCCTGGGCGGCGACGAAGCGCTCGAGGTCGTAAGGGTCCTCCTCCGTCACCGCTCGGTGCTCACCAGTCCCCATTCATCGCTCACCTGTCCGTGACGGCGTCTCTTCTTCAGGTGCCCCGGAAGACAGGCTGGCGTTTCTCGGCGAAGGCGTTGAGGCCCTCGAGATAGTCGCTGCTGTCGTAGGCCTGACGCCGCAGGCCCTGGATGCGCTCGTAGACCTGCGCCGCGATGGGCTGATAGTCGTTCAGGACACGGAGTTGTTCTTTGATGACAGTGATCGCGAGCGGCGACTTGGAGGCCATCGTCGCCGCCAGATCAAAGGTGAAGCCCTCCAGCTCGGCGGCCTCCACCAGGTGGTTGACCACGAGCCATTCCTTGGCCTTTTGCGCGTCGACGGGCGCGGCGGTGAAGAACATCTCCTTGATGAGATTGATGGGCAGGCGCCCGAGGAAGTGGAGCAGGCCGGTGGTGTTGTACGGCAGCCCCAGGTTCGCAGGAGTGATGGCGAAGCTCGCGGTCTCGTCGGCGATGATCATGTCGCAGCTCAAGACCAGGTCGAAGGCTCCGCCCCAGACAGATCCGTGCACCATGGCGACAATCGGCGCCGGGAAGGTGCGAATGGCGCGAAGCAGCTCTTCCAGAGGGTCGTTGTAAGCGAGAGGATCGCGTCGGCCCCGGGGGAGCTCGGTGATGTCACGACCCGAGGACCAGACACGCATCCCGGTGGCGGCGCGAAGAACGATTGCCCGCACCTGTTGCGCCTGCAAGCCTTCCAGGGCGGCGATGATGCCGTTGGCCAGCTCAGCACTCAGGGCGTTGCGCCGGCGTTCGTCGCCGAGGGTGATGACACCGACCCTTCCGATGACTTCGACGCGAACGGCGCCACGCGCGGCAGATGCCTGCGCGACCGCGTCGCCACCACCTGCCGATTCGCCACTTCGTCCCTGGGCGGCGAGCGGCTCGTGGCCAGGGCTCACCCCGCTCCCAGAGCTGGCAAGGGCCACATAGGTGCGGGCGAGGGCGTCCCTCCCCGCTCCCAGGATGGCATTCAGGAGCTCGAGCGCGTCTATGCGCTGATCGCCGGCAAGGGTATCGGCGACCTCGCGCCAGAGCACCTCCTCCAGGACGTTGAATTCCCCCTGCACCTCGCCGATGTCGAAGCCGGCCGCGAAGCGGTCCGCGGCGAGCTGGTGGGAAGAGGCGATGATCGGGTCGACGTCGTCCTCGCGCACGCAGCGCACCACGAGCTGGAACAGGTCCCGCAGATGGCGACGACTGGCCTCCGGGCTGGTCGCCTGGTCACGTGAATGGCGCTGCTCGAGCTCCGCAACCGCTTGGTCCACAACCCGATCCTCCGCTTTGGCGAGGATTTCTGACGTTTCCAAGGCGGTACCTCCGTTTGTCGGCCCGAGTCTAGAACTCGCCAATCCCCGCCAGCCGGGGCTCGCCTCACCCGGGGGGACAGACCCGAACGCGCTTGACAGCCAGGATGTGGGTGACGGCGCTCACGAGGCGGCTGCGGGCGAGCTTTCCGGAGCCCACGGCTGAGACCACGGCGGACACGATCTGGTTCGTGAGCGCTGCCACATCGGACTGTGCGGCGTCGAAGAGCACCATGTCCGCGCCCGCATTCAAGGCCGCCACCGTGGCCGCGGAGACCGAGTAGCCGACAGCTCTGAGGGCGACCGCCGACAGAGAATCTGTGATGACCAGTCCTTGGAAACCGAGCTGATCACGCAGCAGTCCTGTGATCACTTCAGGCGAGATGCTCGCGGGAAGCGTGCTCAGCCCGGGAACGCTGGCGTTCGCGATCATCACCGCCGCCACGTGTGCGTCGAGGGCGTCCTCGAAGGGGACGAGGCCGACCTTTTGCAGCGTGTTCCACGGGGGAGTGGAGGCGGGCATCACGTCGGTGTTGCCCGTGGCCCCACCTAGCCCGGGAAAGTGCTTGACGACCGGCACGACTCCGCCTGCCCGGAGGCCCGCCGCGAACGCAAGCCCGTCGGTGGCGGCGGTCTCCTCGTTCGCGCTGAAAGAGCGCGTGCCGTCCGGGTCCAGGTTGTTGGGCCCCTGTCCACCGTCCACGTCGAGCACCGGGGCAAGGTCCATCGTCACACCCGCCGCTCGCATTCGCACGGCGAGGCGGGCGGCCAGTTGACGGATCTGCACGGGCGTCAGGGCGGCAGCCATCTGCCTCGCCGAGGGGAGCGACCCGACCAGGTTCGCCATCCGCTGGACCACGCCTCCCTCCTCATCGGTCATGACGAACGGTGCCAGCCCGTCCGGTGCCGAAGCGTCGAGGCTCCGCAGGGCCGTGCCGAGATTCACCGGGGCGGAGCTCCCGAACAGGATCACCCCGCCTGCGCCTGCGGCCACCTGCGAGGTGATCGAGGCGACGTCGCGCTCTTCGACGGGAACAGTGATCGTCTGCTCGGCAAGGCGGTGCAGGCTCCAGGTGGCGAGATCCTCGCCCCCTTTGCAGGCGGCCGTGGTCGGCCTCGCCGGCAACGTCGTCGTCGAGGCCGTCGTCGTCGAGGATTTGGGCACTGCGGTCGTGCTCGCCGGAGCCGTCGTGGTCGTCGGTGCCGTGCCGACCGTGCCCGGGTTGGCGGCCGGGCTCCCGCAGCCATAGAGCACCGCTGCGAAAAGGACGATCGTCAGCGCACCCGCCGCCTCGCCACGACGTCGCCTTCGGCGACGCGCCAGCCGAGCCCAGGGTGCACTGGCGTCGTTTGCCACGAGCCCATCCTCCCGCGGAGCTGGGTCGGGACGGGTTATATCCGTGAGCGCCGGATCTGGGCACTGATCCCGAGGTCGGCGTCTCCGGGCGCAGCGAGGTCGGCGGCCTTGGGCGCAGGGAGGTCGGCGTCTCCGGGCGCAGCGAGGTCGGCCCAGGCGATGACGCTCCCGCGAACAGACAGGGCGACCCGGGTCCCCTGTGCCGGCAAGGCTCCAGCCTCCGAGGTGCGGGCCACCAGGGTCGCCGACTCGTCCCAGTCTGGGCGCACTCGGACCACTGCGTCGTGGCCGTAGAACTCGGCGTTGAGCACTCGGGCAGTTGCCCGGTCGGCGCCGGAGCTGTGGCAGATCACGATCTGCTCGGCACGGGCGAGCACGAGCATGGCGGCCCCGTCACCTGGTGCAGCCCCCTCCGGACGTCTCTCGAGGGCCAAGAGCCCGAGGGGCGTCTCGACGGCGTCGCCGCGTGCCCTCCCATGGAGGAAGTTCGTCTCGCCGAGTCCCAGGGCGAGCTCCGGGGTCGAAGGATGGGCGTAGAGCTCCTGCGGCGTGTCGCACTGGCCGATCCGGCCGTGGCGCAGTATCGCCACGCGGTCCGCGAGCGAGAGGGCCTCGTCCTGGTCATGGGTGACGAGCACGGCAGTCGTGCCGGCTTCTTTGAGCACTCCGCGGACATCTCGGCGCAGCGCCGCCCGCAGGCTGGCGTCGAGGGAGGCGAAGGGCTCGTCCAGCAGTACGAGCGTTGGCTGGATGGCAAGCGCCCTCGCGAGGGCGACACGCTGCTGCTGGCCGCCGGAGAGCTGGTGGGGGTAGCGCCGCTCGAGGCCGCTCAGCCCGACCATCTCCAGCAGCTCCTCGACCCTCTTGCCGCGCCGCTCGCTCCGTTGCAACCCGAAACCTACGTTCTGCTCCACCGACAGGTGCGGGAAGAGGTTCCCTTCCTGGGGCACGAAACCGATACGCCGCCGATCTGGCGTCAGGTAGCTGTCGGAGCTGTCGACGACCTCGGCACCGAGGCGCACGACGCCACGATCGGCCCGCTCGAAACCGGCGATCACCCGGAGAAGCGTCGTCTTCCCGCTCCCCGAGGGCCCGAGGATGGAGGTGAACGATCCGGCGGCGACTGCCAGGTCGAGGCCGCGCAGTACGGGATGGGCACCGTAGGACTTGTGGATCCCGGTGATCTCGAGGTCGGTCATGTCGTGACCGCCGGTGCCTGGACCGTCCCGCGACGCGGGAGCCGGTCGAAGAAACGACCCAGGACGTAGCTCGGGACGGCGGCGATGGCGATGATGACGAGGGCGAAGGGGGCTGCCTGGCCGTTGGAGAGGTTCTGCTGATAGGCCCAGAACTGCGTCGCGAGCGTCTGCGCATTGGTGGGGATCAAGATCAGGGTCGCCGTCAGCTCGGTGGCGGCCGAGAGGAACACCAGGCACAAGGCGGCGCCGATCCCGGGCGCAACGAGGGGCACGGTCACCCGCCAGAGCGTACGGAGACGGCGCACCCCGAGCGAGCCGGCCACCTCCTCCAAGGCGACTGGAGACTGTGCCACCGAGGCCCGCACGCACACCAGGGCGAGGGGGAAGAACATGATCGCGTAGGCGAGGACGAGCAGCGGCGCCGTCTGGTAGGCGAAGTCGTCCGCGTACTGCGTGGAGAAGTACGAGATGGCGAGCGCCACCACGAGCCCGGGTATGGCGAGAACCAGGAAACTCGTCCGCTCGAGCAGAGCGTGCAGACGACCGGGATGGCGCACGGTGAGCAGCGCCACCGGCACCGCCATCACGGTCGCCAGAAACGCCGCCGAAAGGCTGTAACCGACGGTGTAGAGCGCGGCTGCGCCGAGCGAAGTGCCCGAGATGTCGTGGGCGCCACCCTCGAAGATCCAGTAGACGCAGGCTCCGATCGGCACCCCCAGAGCGGCGGCGACAAGTGCCGCGTAGCCGAAGAGCACGGGAAAGCGCGCCCGGCCGAGCTGTTTGCGGACGAGCACGCGCTGGGTTCCCGAGCCGACGCGGCTGACACGGCCGCCGCCGCGCGAGGCGCTCTCGCCGACGAGCACGACGAGGCTCAACACGACGAGGACGAGCGAGAGGGCACAGGCAGTCGACGTGGCGAAAAGACCGCTGTCGAATTCCGTGAAGATCTCGGTCGTGAAGGTCTGAAAGCCGAGGATCTCGAAGGCGCCGTACTCGGCGAGGATCACGAGCGCCACCAGCAGGCAGCCCCCGAGGATCGCCCGGCGTGCCTGGCCGAGCGTCACGCGAAAGAACGTCGAGAGCCCGCTCGCCCCAAGGCTGCGGGCGATCTCCTCCTGGCCCGGGTCGGCGCCTCTGAGGCTCGCCGCTACGGGCAGGTAGACGAGGGGGTAGACGGCAAGGGTCATGACGAGGACCGCTCCCCGGAAGCCCTGCACCCAGACCGAGAGCGAATTCCACCCGAAGCTCACCACGAAGTCAGGGATCGCAAAGGGCACGACGACGAGCACGGCCCAGATGCGCCGGCCGGGCAGGTCCGTGCGCTCGACGCCGTAAGCGGCCAGGGTCCCGATCACCGCACAGAGCAAGGTGACCACGACGGTGAGCCGGACCGTGTTCCACAGCAGGCTGGCCGTCAGCGAGCGCCAGATGAGGTGCCAGACATTCGAGGCACCGGCGCCGGCGGCCTCGGTCAGGAGGAAGGCGAGCGGGAGCACGAGAACGGCTACGACGAACAGGCTCGCGCCGAGGAGCGCCACCGGCCGCCTCGGGTGCCGGGCGGGGACTGGGGCGTCGTCGCCGAGCGGTGGGAGCGACGCCGGAACCGGCCGGGGTGGTGAGAGGGTCATCGCCACACGACCTGCCTCGGGCGGATGGATCTTGCCCTTGTCATAGGCGTCTCACGGGGCCGCCCCCCAGCGACGGTGCCGTGGTCCGGTCTCCGGCGGCTCGGCGACGCCTGCCGGTGGCGCCATGGCCTGGGGATCCTCATAGGGCCTGCACGTCGCGCAAGAGGGCGATGGCCGCGGCTCCCGTGCCGAGCTGCGCGATGTTGATCGGGTTCGGGTCCAGGGCGCCAAAGGGTGTCTCTGGTTGCACTGTCTTCACGCCCGACGCGATCGGGTACTCGAAGCTGATCGAGTGGGCGATGATCTCCTGGCCCTTCTTGGAGACGAGAAAGGCGAGGAACCTCTGGGCGGCGGCCTGGTGCTTGGAGGAGCGCAGGATCCCCGCGCCAGAGACGTCGAGGACATAGCCGGGGTCCCTGGGCGCGAAGTAGGCGATCTCGGAGTGCATGCTCGAGGCGCCGATCTCGGCCCGCATCCGGTACCAGTAGTACTGGTTCACGACCCCGAAGGCGACGGTCCCACGATTCACCTCGTCGGCGATCGTCTCGTTGTCCGGGTACACGTGCCCGGCCGAGTTGGTCTTGATCCCCTCCAGCCACCGGAGAGCCTCGGCCTTGCCGTAGGTGCGCAGCACCGAGGTGACGATGGGCTGAAAGTCGGTCTCCCCGGGCGCGAAAGCGAGCTTGCCCTTGTAGCGGGGATCAGCGAGCTCGACGACGTGGTCCGGCAGCGCGCTCTTGTCGATCAGGCCCGGGTTGAAGATGAGGACGCTGACTCGAGCCGAGACGCCCACCCAGTCGCCCTCCGGCGAGTTGTACCGGCTGGGGGTATGAGCGAGCGTCGAGCGGTCGACCGGGGCGAGAAGGCCCTTTTGCTGCAGGTACTCGAGCGCCGGGGAGTTCTCGGTGAGGAGCACGTCGGCGGGAGACCGGGACCCCTCGGCGAGGATCTCGGCGTCGAAGATGTCCTCGTCGTTGCTGCGGACAGCGACGCGGATCCCTGTCTCGTGCTCGAAAGCGGCGACGAGCGAGTCGGCCGTCCCCAGGTGCTGGCCGTTGTAGAGGGTGATGGTGGTGGCGCGTCCGTGTGCGTCGGAGGGCAGCGAGCCGGCGCAGGCGGCGAGCGTGACCGACAAGGCGACGGCGGTCGCAAGCCTCGAGAGCCGGGTCATGGCGAAAGGCTCTCGGTCGCGGGAGGAGGGGGCGCGAGTGCAAGCAGGCGCTCGCAGAGAGCATTGCATCGCGGACGCTCCTCGTTGATCCGGGTCCCCCCACGCGTCAGGCCGACCATGAATGATACCGGGCGCAGGTTAATCACAAATCCGATGCCGGCGGGCGGCGATCCCCGGCCGTTGCGCCAGAGGACCTCGCCGTGGCGCTGCTCGCCCCGGCGCCTGAACCGCACCGCGTCAGCGGTCGATGGCTAGCTGGCGCAGTAGGCGTCCGCCGCCGAGAGGGCCTCGTCCAAGATCGCGATCCCCTCTCGGGCCTCGGTCTCGCTCACGTTGCAGGGCGGCACGGCATGCAGCCGGTTGAACTGGCTGAACGGCAGGACGCCACGCTCCCTGCAGGCTCGCATGAGGTCCGCCATGGCGGGGCTGGTGCCGCCGTAGGGCGCGATCGGTTCCCGCGTCGCCTTGTCCTTCACGAGGTCGAGCACGAAGAACACGCCGAGGCCGCGCACGTCGCCGACGCACGGGTGCTTGCCAGCTAGCTCGCGCAGCCCGGGCCCGAGCACGTTCTCGCCTATCCAGGCCGCGTTCTCGACGATCCGCTCCACCTTCATCGCGTTGATCGTGGCGACGGCGGCGGCGCACGCGAGCGGATGGCCCGAATAGGTGTGGCCGCTCGCGTAGACGCGCTCGGCGAAGCTCGCCGCGATCGGATCGGAGATGATGACCCCGCCGAGGGGCACATAGCCGGAGTTGACGCCCTTGGCGAAGGTGACGAGGTCGGGAACCATGCCGTAGTGCTCGAACGCGAACCACTTTCCGGTCCGGCCGAAGCCGGCCATCACCTCGTCTGTGATGAGGACGAGCCCGTGACGGTCGCAGATCTCGCGCACGCCGGCGAGGTAGCCGGGAGGTGGGGGCATGATGCCGGCGGTACCGGGGACTGTTTCCAGCACGATTCCGGCGATCGTCGAAGGCCCCTCGAGCGCCACGACCTGCTCGAGGTGCTCGAGCGCCCGCGCCGACTCTTCTTCCTCGTTCGAGGAGTGGAACGGCGAGCGGTAGAGAAACGGGCCGAAGAAATGCACGACCCCGGCGCTCCCGTAGTCGTTGGGCCAACGCCTCGGCTCACCTGTCAGGTTGGCGGCCGTCATGGTGCCCCCGTGGTAGGAGCGGTAGGTGGCGAGCAGCTTGATCCGGCCGGTGTGCTGCCTGGCGAGGCGGGCGGCGTGCTCGACGGCTTCCGAGCCGTCGCAGGTGAAAAGGACCTTGTTCAGCCCGGCCGGGGCGAGCTCGCAGATCAGGCGGGCGGCCTCGTTGCGGGTCTCGTTGGCGTGGAAGGGGCTGATCGTGCAGAGCAGATCGGCCTGTTGCTTGATGGCCGCGACGACCTTGGGGTGCTGGTGGCCGATGTTGGCGTTGACGAGCTGGGAGGAGAAGTCCAAGTAGCGCTTGCCGGTGTCGTCGAAGATGTACGAGCCCTTGCCGCCGACGATGACGATCGGGTTGACCGATGCCTGTGCCGACCAGGGGTAGAACACGTGACCACTATCTGTGGCAGCCACGGGGGCAGCTTCTGCGGCGGGGACGCTCTGGACGCCTTCCCCGGCGGAGACGGTCTGGGTCATGGTGCTCCTCGTTCTCTGAAAGGGCTCGGAGGCGGCGAACGCGCCACCGGACGCGACAAGACTACGACAGCGGCCCTGGCGCCCCGGCTCAGAGGTGCTCGAGCACCACCCGGCTGATGCCGGGGCCGTCGAGGCCCAAACGGGCCAGGATGCCGGAAGCGTCCCCGTGGGGGAGGAATGCGGTCGGCACGCCGCAGTTGACGATCGCGGGGCAGCTGCCGACCGGGGCCCTGCGGCGAAGCGAGGCCTCGAGACGCCACCCCACCCCGCCCTCCACGATGCCGTCCTCGACCGACACCACGAGCTCATGGGCCAGCGCGTCCTCGATCATGGCCTGGTCGAGCGGGACGACCAGGCGGGCGTCCCACACCGTGACCTCGAGACCGCCGGCGGCGAGCATGGCGGCAGCCTGACCGCAGGCGTCGACGAGCTTGCCGACGCCGATGAGACAGACGCCGGAGCCGGCACGCAGCTTTCGCGCCCGGAGGCCGCTTCCCACCTCGGCGCTCGAGCAAGCCTCGCTCTTCGGCCAGCGTATGGCCACCGGACCAGTGGCAATGGCCAGGGCCTCGTGCAGCATGTTGCCCACTTCCTCATACGACGACGGGGCGAACACCGTCATCCCGGGAACCTTGGTGAGCAGCATCATGTCGAGCACGCCGTGGTGGCTGGGTCCGTCGTCGCCCGTTATGCCGGCCCGGTCCAGGCAGAAGATCACCGGGAGCTTGTGGAGACCGACGTCGTAGTAGACCTGGTCCCAGGCCCTGTTGAGGAACGTCGAGTAGATCGCCACGACTGGCCGCAGGCCGCCCATGGCCATGCCGGCGGCGGCGTTCACGGCGTGCTGCTCGGCGATGCCGACGTCGAAGAAGCGCTCCGGGTAGCGGTCACGAAACGGGATCAGCCCCGTCGGTCCCGGCATGGCGGCGGTGATGGCGACGAGCTCCGGGTGCACCGCCGCCTCGCGCAGCAGCGCCGAGCCGAACGCCTCGGTGTAGTTCAGCCGGCCGGAGGCCGAAGCGAGGGCGGCGCCGGTCTCCGGGTCGAAGGGTCCGACGTCGTGCAGGCGTTTCTCCTCGTCCAGCTCTGCGGGCTCGTAGCCGCGGCCTTTGACCGTGTGCACGTGCAGCACGATGGGCCCGGGCCGCCCCGCGACCAGTCGCAGCGCCTCCTCGAGGGAATCGAGGTCGTGCCCGTCGACTGGTCCGAGGTAGCAGAACCCGAGGGCGTCGAAGAACTCCCGTGCCGGCGAGCTGCCGGGCGAGGAGAAACTGCCCGCCGCGAAACCGTCCGCGGAGGAGATCCGGGTCACGGTCGGGGCATAGGAGCGCCCGTTGTCGTTGAGGACGACGATGACGTCGGCGCCGGAGGTCCCGATGTTGTTGAGCGCCTCATAGGCCACGCCGCCGGTCAACGAGCCGTCGCCCACGACGGCGACGACGCGGCGCGGGTCGTTGCGGAGCTTGCGCGCCTTGGCGAGCCCGTAAGCGTACGAGAGGGCTGTCGAGGCATGGCTGTTCTCGACGAGGTCGTGCTCGGACTCGGACCGGTTCGGGTAGCCGGACAGGCCGCCGCGCTGGCGCAGCCCGCCGAAGGCGCCCTGGCGGCCGGTGACGAGCTTGTGCACGTAGGCCTGATGGACGGTGTCCCAGATGATGGCGTCGTCCGGGGACGAGAACACTCGGTGCAGGGCGATTGTGAGCTCCACGACTCCGAGGTTCGATCCCAGATGACCTCCCGTGATCGAGACGCTCCTGACGAGAAACTGGCGGATCTCCGCCACAAGTGCGCACAGCTCCCGGGCGTCCATCGTGCGAAGGCGAGCCGGTGAGACCGGTGTCGAGAGCGCGGGCTGGGTTGGGACCTCGATGACGGCCATGTCGATCAGTGCGTGTTCACTAGCGCGCGAAGCGACTGGCGGAGCGAGCTCAGGCTCGCGATCACGGCCGAAGGTTCATAGCCGCAGTGGGCCATGCAATTCGAGCACCGCGGGTCGCGGCCCCGCCCATAGGCGCTCCAGTCGGTCGTCTCGACCAGCTCGCGGTAGCTCTTCGCGTAGCCGTCGCCCATGAGGTAGCACGGCCGCTGCCAGCCGAAGACCGAGTAGCTCGGTATGCCCCAAGCGGTGCACTGGAAGTCCACCTTGCCCTCCAAGAAGTCGAGGAAGAGCGGGGAATGGTTGAGGCGCCACCTGTTCCTTCGCTTGTCGGCGAACGCCTCCTTGAACAGTTGCCGGGTCTGGTCCACCCCGAGAAAATGCTCCTGGTCAGGAGCCTTCTCGTAGGCGTAGGCGGGCGAGATCATCATCGCGTCCACCCCGAGGTCGTCGTTCAGGAAGTCGAGGACGTCACGGACCGTCTTCGGCGAGTCCGTGTTGAAGAACGTCGAGTTCGTCGTCACCCGAAACCCCCGCGCCTTGGCGTCGCGGATCGCCGCCACCGCCTCGTCGAAGACGCCCGCCCTGGCGACAGCGGCGTCGTGCCGCTCGCGCGTGCCGTCCATGTGCACGACCCAGGAGAAGTAGTGCGAAGGCGTGAAGCGGTCGAGACGCCGCCTCAAGAGCACGGCGTTGGTGCACAGGTAGACGTAGATCTTGCGGGCCACGAGCTCTTTGACCATGCGCTCTATGTCCGGGTGCAGCAGCGGCTCGCCGCCGGCGATCGAGACCATGGGCGTGCCGCTCTCGGCGACGGCGCCGAGCACGTCGTCGACCGACAAGCGCTGGCGCAGGACCTCCGTCGGGTGCTGGATCTTGCCGCAGCCCGGGCAGGACAAGTTGCAGGCGAAGAGCGGCTCGATCTCGACGATGAACGGGTAGTACTTGGTCTTCTTGAGGCGGTGCCGCATGAGGTGGGCACCGATACGGACGTTCTGGCGGAGAGGGATCGGCATCAGCGCACCTGTGTCGGTAGGGCAAAACGGACGGTTTCCTGTCTGGTCCTCTCCTCGCTCAGGCGCACCGGCCCGAGGGAGCGGAGGGTGTCCAGCACCTCTTGGACGAGGACGTCGGGCGCCGAGGCGCCGGCGCTGAGCCCGATGCTCCTCACGCCTGCGAGCCAGCCCAGCTCGAGCTGCGAAGCGTCCTCTATGAGCTCGGCGCGGCAGCCCTCGCGCCGGGCCACCTCGACGAGGCGGGCGGTGTTGGACGAGTTGGCCGAGCCCACCACGAGCATGAGGTCGCAGCGGTGGGCGATCAGGCGGACGGCGTCCTGGCGGTTCTGGGTGGCGTAACAGATGTCGTCCGCCGCCGGCGCGGTGATCTCGGGGAACCGCAGCCGCAGGGCGGCGACGATCTCGGCCGTCTCGTCGGTGGCGAGCGTCGTCTGCGTGAGGTAGACGAGCGGGCGCTTCGGGTCGGGCGCGAGCTCGAGCCGGCCGACGTCCTCGGTGCCCTCCACGACGTGGAACCGGTCCGGTGCCTCGCCGAGGGTGCCGATCACCTCCTCGTGGTCGGGGTGGCCGATCAGGACGAGGTTGTAGCCCTGGCTCGCGTACCGGCGCGCCTCGGTGTGCACCTTGGCGACGAGCGGGCACGTGGCGTCGATGACCTTGAGATCGCTGCGCTCGGTCGCCTGCCGGCGGATGACCGGGGCCACCCCGTGCGCCGCCAGCACGACGACCGAGCGCGGGGGCACCTCGTCCAGCTCCTCGACGAACACGGCCCCCTTCGACTCGAGGTCGCGCACGACGTGCAGGTTGTGGACGATCTGACGGCGTACGTACACCGGCGCTCCGTGACGCTCGAGGGCACGCTCGACGATCTCGATCGCCCGGTCGACCCCGGCGCAGAACGAGCGCGGGGAGGCGAGGACCACCTCGTGCTCACCGCAGGCGCGCGCCCAGCGTTCCAGCGGCCGGCGTACCGCGAGCAGGGACCCGAGCGCCCGCACGCCGCCGAGAACCGGGCCGCGCTCGCTCGTGTCCGATATCGAACGTATGACCGCGAGCGGGTTCTTCGGCAGGTAGCCCATGAAGAAGGCCGACTCCATGTCGACGGCCAGGGCGCCCGAGTCGGCGAGCAGCTTGCGGTCGCCGGCCCGGACGTAGCGCGTCGACGAGACTAGCGGCCCTGTGAGCACACCGAGGCCGGCACGGCGGAACTCGGCGGCGAGGGTCCCCCCGCCAGGGAGGCTTCGCGACTCGGACGAGTCGGTGCTCCGCAGCTCGCTGGCGATGACGAGGTCCCCGGTTCGCAGCTGCGGGACGAGGCCTCCTGCGACGCCGACGAGGGCGACCGCGGTCTGCTCGTCCAGGCTCGCGGCAAGCTCGGCGCCGGCACGCCTGGCGCGGGCGGCACCGGCGCCGATGACGGCGTCCGCGCCGCCGACGGCGATCGCCTCCACCCGAAGCGCTGTGAGGACCTTGAGCTCAGCCGTGGGGGTCTCCGTTCACGTAACGCCCCAGGGCCGTGACGGGGAACACGAGCCGGTAGAGGTGGTAGTTGATGTAGAAGTCGCCCGGGAACCCGGTCCCGGTGAAGAAGGGCTCGTCCCACGAGCCGGCTTCGTTTTGCGTCGCGACGAGGAAGGACACGCCGCCCTCCGTCGCCGCTGAGCGCTCGCCCGCGGCCAGGAGGGCGAGGAGGGCCCAGGCTGTCTGGGATGCCGTCGAGGTCCCGCGTCCGGCCTGGGCGGCGTCCCGGTACGAGCGCAGGTCCTCGCCCCAGCCGCCGTCTGGGTTCTGATGGCCTTCCAGCCAGGCGACGGCCCGCCGCACAGCTGCGTGGTCCGATCGCAGTCCGGCGGCGACGAGCGCCGGGACCACGGCCCCGGTGCCGTAGACGTAGTTGGCACCCCAGCGCCCGAACCAGGAACCGTCCTCCTCCTGGGCGCGCAGCAGCCACTCCACGCCGCGGGCGACCGCAAGCTGGGAGCGCCCGAGCGTTGCCAGCATCTCGACCACGTGCGCCGTCACGTCCGCGCTCGGGGGATCGATCAGCTCCCCGAAGTCACAAAACGGGAGCTCCCGGCACAAGGTCTGGGTGTTGTCGACGTCGAAGGCCCCCCATCCCCCGTCGCTGCACTGCATCCCCTCGATCCAGGCGACGGCGCGATCGACGGCGCCCTCCGCGACCTCATCGGTCCGGCCCAGCGCCAGCACGACCTCGGCGGTGTCGTCGATGTCGGGGTAGTTGTCGTTGGCGAACTCGAACGCCCAGCCTCCCGGCTGGAGCCGAGAGCGCCGGACCGACCAGTCGCCGGGAACGGTGATCTCCTCCGCGAGCAGGTAGCGCGCGGCCGACCGTAGCGCCGCGTCACTCGGCTGGAGCCCGGCGTCGGCCAGGGCCGTGACCGCGAGGGCGGTGTCCCAGACCGGGGACTGGCAGGCCTCGAGCCGCCTCCCCCTGTCGTCCTCGATGGTGAAGCCCTCGAGACCCTCTATCCCCGCCCGCACGGAGGGGTGGTCCAGGGCGTAGCCCTGAAGCCTCAGGGCGATCAGTGAGTACACCCAGGGCGGCTGGATGCCGCCCCACGAGCCGTCCGCCTCCTGACGTTGCACGATCCACTGCTCGGCCCGCCTCAAAGCGGCCTCCCGGAGGAACTTGACGGGCCGGCGCTGGTACACCTTCAAGGCGCGATCGAGCGCCTGGAAACGGCCCGCCCAGGTGCTAAGTGGCGCCGGCGGCGGCGCCGGGAATCCGCTTCGCAGCTCGTCGATGTCGAATCCAACCTGGTGAGCCGGCCGGTGGGCGCTGACGATGGTGAGCGCGACCACGGTCTGGCGTGCCCAGCAGCCAAAGTCGTAGATGTTGAGCGGGACAAAGCGCGGCAGGAACATCAGTTCCGGGGGGAGCACCGGCAGCTCGTCCCACGACCACAGGCCGAACAAGGCCAGCCAGATCCGGGTGAAGACCCGGGTGCGCTCGACGCCGCCGGAGCGTTGGATGAACTCGGCGGCGCGCTGCAGGTGCTCGGCCTCGGCCCGGTCACCGGCGAGGCGGAGGGCGACATAGGCCTCGACGGTGGTCGAGAGCTCGGGCGGGCCGCCGTAGAAGTTCGCCCACGTCCCGTCCTCGCGCTGGCGCGAGCGGATCCAGCGGGCAGCCGAGGCCGTCTGCGCGGGCGTGCGGATGCCCAGGAACTCGCGCAACAGGAGATCCTCGGCGTCCATCGTCACGTTCGTCTCGAGCTCGCCCTTCCACCACCCGTCCGGACGCTGGAGCGCTTCCAGGGCCTCGACGGCTCTTTTCAGGCAGGCACGGGCGTCGTCTTGCGGGTTGTCCGCCTGGGACGGCTGGCTCGCGGCGCCCTGGCCGCTCGCCGACTCCCGGCGCCTCAGAGGCCTCACCGGTCGCGCTCGGTCACATAGCGGGCGATCGCCGCCAGTTCGGAGCGCGGCCCTAACTCGAGGGGCACCCGCTCGAGAGCCCCGAGCGCGGCACAAAGCTGCGTCTCCCCGATGGCCATCGTCTCCTCGCGCGCCCCGCACTGCTCCAAAAGCCGCGTCACCTTGCGCACCTCTGCCTCGCTGAGGTCGCGTTCGAGCAGGCGTAGGAGCCCGGCGGGCAGCTCCGCGCCCCGGGCGAGGGCGAGCGCTACCGGCAGCGTCTTTTTGTGCTGGCGCAGGTCGTTGCCGACCGGCTTGCCGGTGACGCTCGGCTCGCCCCATATGCCGAGCACGTCGTCGATGGCCTGGAAGGCGATCCCGAGATGGCGGCCGAAGTCTGCCAGGGCTTCGATCGTCGGCGCGGGGGCGCCGGCAAGGGTCGCGCCCATGGCGGCTGCACAGGACAACAAGGCCCCGGTCTTGCCGGCCTCCATCTGCAGGCACTCCTCCACTGACAGCGAGTCGCGCAGCTCCGAGGCCATGTCCTCAGCCTGGCCGGCGATCATCGCTTGCGTCGCCTCCGCGAGCAGCCCGGCAGCGCGCACCCGCTCGGCACTCGGCTCGTCCAACAGGACCTGGAAGGCGAGCGTCGCGAGGGCGTCGCCTGCGATGATGGCATGACCCACGCCGTGCGCGGCCCACACGGTCGGGCGGTGCCGCCGTTCCAGGTCGCGGTCGATGATGTCGTCGTGGATGAGCGAGAAGTTGTGCACGAGCTCGAGGGCCACCCCGCCGACGAGGCCGGCGCGCTCCTCGGCGCCGCAGGCGGCGGCCGATGCGAGCACGAGCCCGGAGCGCACGAACTTGCCTCCCCCGTCAAGGTGCTCGCCCACCGCCGGCATCAGTTCCGGGCAGAGCCGGAGCACGGCCGCATCCAGTGCGGGCTTCACCAGGTCCCTGGCCCGCGTCAACGACTCGGCGGCCAGAAGGGCGCTCTCCCTCCTAGCCGGAGAAGAGACCACTGTCATGTCCCCGCCCCTTCCAGCTGTCTAGGGTCCCCGGCGCGGGTGCCGGAGACGAGCGCCAGCGCCTGCGAGGCCGCCTGCTGGCCGGCACGGACCGCGCCTTCCATCGTCGCCGGCCATCCCGTGTCGCACCAGGCTCCGGCAAGGAACATCCCCGGCACCCCGGTGCGGGTCTGGGGCCGCAGCGCCCGGCTGCCCGGAGCGGCGCGGAACGTCGCCGCTCGTTCACGGGTGACCAGGGCGTCGAGGAGCTGGGCGTGGCGCGCGGGCGGGAACAGCTCGCGCAGCGCCTCCAAGAACGTGCTCACGAGCTCGCTCGAGCCCCGGGCTATGTAGCCGTCTGCAGCCGAGAGCGAGATGGCCAGGCACTGCCCGGACTTGAGCCCGCTCGAGACCGTGCGGTCGAAGACGAACTGGACCGGCGAGCCGACGCAGGCCGCGAGAGGGAGCTCGGTCACCTTGCGGTCGAGAACCAGGTGGACATTGACGATGGGAGATGCCCCGAGCCGCTCGAGGTCCGCCTCACGCTCGAAGGCGCCCAGGGCCGCCGCCACCCGCAGCGGGGTCGCGACGACGACGGCGTCGACGATCTCGCTGCGCTCTCCGGCGCGAAGCGTGAAGGCACCTGCGGTGGAACGACTGACCGCACCCACCGGGCTGGCTAGCAGCGTCTCCACTCCGGCCGCCTCGAGGGCGCGTGCGGTCAGAGCACCGTGGAGCTCGGCGAGCGGGACCGCTGACCAGCCGATGTCTCCGGCGTCCGAGCGGTCCAGGAGCCCGACCCGGAACACCTTGGTCGCGAGAGCGAGCGAAGCCTCGCCGGCGGGGACGTTCATCGTCGGGAGGGCGATCAGGTTCCAGAGGCGCTCCACCGCCCGCTCGCTCTGGCCCTGGCTCTTGAGCCAGTCGCCGAAAGAGACCGTGTCGAGCGACGGATCGTCCGGGTCGAGCCGCCCGAGGGCGAGGGCGGGGCGCCCGAGGCGCACCCGTTCCCGCAAGGACAGGTGGCGGTAGCGCCCGAGCGAGCCGGCCAGGTGCAGGGGGGCGGGCAGCGCCGTCCTCTTGATCGAGGCGCGCCTGCCGTCGGGGGCGAGCACGGGCACGTCGAGGCGCGGCTGCAGGAAGACCTTGTCGTTGGCCCCGATCCGGTCGACAAAGCCCCTGTAGGCGCTGCAGCAGCGAAGGAACACGTGCTGGCCGTTGTCGAAAGAAAGCCCGTTGTGCTGGATCGAGGAGGTGAGACCGCCGAGGACCGGGCGCCGCTCGAACAGCACGACCTCGGCCCCAGCGTCCGCGGCGCAAAGGGCCGCCGCCATGCCGGCAAGTCCGCCCCCGACGACGCCGATGCGGGCCGGGCTCATGGCAGCGCCCCTGCCAGGCTCCGGCCTGCGACAAGGGCTTTCTCCCAGGTCGGCAACGAAACGCGCCCCCGCGTCACGGCCATCGGTTCCCGCTCTATGCGCACCAGCAGACGCCGGTAGATGCCGGCCATGGCCGCCACGCAGGCCCGGCTCCGGCTGTCGAGCAGCGCCAGCAGCTGCAGGCCCTCGGCGAACCACTCGTCGGCGCGGCGGCACTCGAGCGCGACCAGCCGGGCGATCTCGGCCGGCGGCCCGGTGAGATCCGGAGCGCAGCCGACCGACTCGGCGTCAGTACGAGGCAGGTACACGCGCCCCGCAGAACGGTCCTCGACGATGTCCCGCAGAATGTTCGTGAGCTGGAGGGCGACGCCGAGCGCATCGGCGAGGGGCACCGCGTACTCAGGCTGGGGGGAGCCGAACACGGCGAGCGAGAGCCGGCCGACCGAGCCCGCCACCCTGCGGCAGTAACCGACGAGATCGTCGATCGTCTCGTAGGACGTGCCCGTGACGTCCATCTCGCAGCCGTCGATGATCTCCGCGAAGCAGGACATCGGAAGACCGTAATTGCGTGCCGCGTCCGCCACCGCCACCAGGACCGGGTCGTTCGTCTGGGGATCGATCGGGTCGATCTCCTTGCGGACGGTCTGCAGGCCGGCGAGCTTCAGCTCCGGCGGAGCCTGGCCGTCGCCGATGTCGTCGATGCGCCGGGCGAGCGCGTAGACAGCCGAGAGCGCCCGTCGCTCTGGCTTCTTGAGCAGCCTGATGCCGTATGCGAAGTTCTTGGCTTCCTGCCGTGTGACGGCCTCGCAGAAGTCGTAGGCGAGATCGGTGTTCAAGACCGGCCCCGCTTCACGCTCGCCACCACGAGGCCCGACAGCGCCCGGCGGGCGAAGGGGATCTTCCGGGGACGGCAACGGTTCCCGAGCACGTCGTTGCGGGCGCGGCCGATGGAGTCGAGGGCAGCCTCGCCCCCGGCCACGAAGCCGACCACCGCTGCCCGGGGACGCAGGCGGAGCGATGCCGCGAGCGGCGCCCCGGCGCCGAGCAGCTCGCGAGCCCTCGTCACTTCCATGGCGACAAGGCTCCTCAGCGCTGGCGGCGCGCAGGCCGCCAACAGGTCGCCCTCGCCACAGCGGACGTGCCCCATGTCCTCGGCCGGCATGTAGACACGCCCCCGCCTCGCATCCTCTCCGATGTCCTGGAGGTGCTCCACGAGCTGCAAGCCGATGCACACCTTGTCGGAAAGAGCGACCCGTTCCGGCGTCGAGACCCCGAATACCGCCAGCACCAGCCGACCCACCGGCGCGGCGGACAACATGCAGTAGTCCGCCAGGTCGCCGAAGCTCTGGTAGCGGGTGACGCGCTGGTCCATCCGGTTCGCCTCGATAAGGGCTCGAAACGGGTCCAGGCTCAGCTCGAGGCCCTCGATCACCGGCGAGAGCTGCTGGAGCACGGGATGGGTGGCGTTGCCGGCGGCCGCACGCTCAAGGTCCGCCTCGAGCCAGTCCAACAGGGAAAGGCGATCGCCTTCCGCCTCGTCGCCGAGGTCGTCCACAAGGCGGGCGAAACCATAGATCGCCATGAGGCTCGCCCGGGCCTCTCGAGCCAACAGGTGCGAGGCCACCGGGAAGTTCTCGCTCCTTGCCTTCCGGGCCAGCAGATCGGGCGCGTCGAGCCCGCCTCCGAGAGGGAGGCCAGATGCCTTCGTAGCGAGCCGGTCCGGCACGTCGAAACCGCTTCGGGGGGATCGGCCTGATCCAATAGACACCATCGGTCTACTCCTTCGCGTAGCGCCGATGACCACCAGTCCACCTTTGTTATACGTGCGCGGGCTCCCTCGTCAAGGGATTGTGGTCAGCTCCGCTCCGCACGAGGGACCTCCCAAACGGCTGTCACGGGGCTCAGCCCGCTGTGAACCAGCCCCGGACCTGCGGTTCCGAAGTCACGCAGCCGAGGAGCCGGGCGCGGCACGGCGGCAAAGAATCAGGGAGGCGGAGGCTGGGAAGAGCTTGCCGACTCGAGAGTCGGCCGGAGCAACCCGACCAGGGCCGCGTCCACAACCCGCCGGGCGGTCACCCTCGCGGCCTTGCCTCTCGTTCGCAGCCGCGGCACCACCCGGCTTGCGAGGCCGGCGGTGATGACACCTGCGACGCCGACCAGGTTCGGCTGGTGGCGGAGCTCCCCGGTCGCCACCTCCAACAGCAGCGGAGCCATGGGGCCGAGCAGGAGCTTCAGCTTCTCGATCGCCTGGTGCTCGCTCATTGGCGCCGGCAGCTCGTCCAGCTGCTCCCCCACGGCATCGACGGTGGAACGGGCCGCAGCGAGGAAGATCTCCTCTTTCGAGTCGAAGTACCTGTAGAAGGTCCCCTTGGCGACGTCGGCAGCGCTGCAGATGTCCGCGACATTGACGCCCGCGTAGCCGTGCTGGGCGAAAGCCTCCCGGGCGGCGGCGACGAGCCGGGCCGAGACGACGGCCGGACCGGACCGCTCCAGGTAGGCGGCGATCACGTCGTCCCAGGTGTCGAGTGAGAAATCGCCCTCCCGCTCGAAGGCGAGCAGCTCGGGGAGCATCTCACGAATGGCCTCGAGCGGCAGGTTTCTCTGCTCGCGGAGCAGGCGGATGACATTGAGCGCCTCGACGTGGCGCTTGTCGTAGAGAAAGCGATTGGAGGCAAGCTCGGTTGCCTCCGGCAAGAGGCCGAGGTGACGGTAGTGATGGATGGTCGGCACTGGCGTGGCCGTCTTCTCGGCGAGCACGGAGATGGTGAAACGGTCCTCGGAGCCGGTCGAGTCCGCCAGGCGGGACAGAGCGGGGGCCGGGCCGGCGGGGCCGGACGACGTTTCTCCGCGCGAGGAGAGCTCGGGAGCCCACGGGCCCCGGGTCTCTTCTGACCCTCTCCAGCGGCTGCCTTCCACCGGCCTCTTCTCGCTCCAATGTCCGGGTGACGCCGATCAAGATTCTATTTCCAGATAGTTACTGGAAAGCAGCGCGGGAGGCAAGAGAGGAAAGTCCACGGCAGTTCCAGGCACCCCGCGCCGGGGCCAAGGGGGGCCACGAGCATTGGCGCTTTCGGCCGGTCAGGGCCAGGTTCGGGCGGGGAGGATGCCTACGCGCCGGCAGGCTCAGGCCGGCCGAATAGGTACCCCTGACCGGCTTCAACACCCAATTCCCTGAGACGTTCGAGCTCTTCTTCGGTCTCGATACCCTCGGCCAGGCTCATCGCGCCCAACCGGTCCGCGAGCGACTTGAGGGAGGCGGCCATCGCTTCTTTCATCGGATCCGAAGCGATCCCGTGGGTGATGTCGACGTCGATCTTGATGATGTCTGCGTGGACGTCCAACAGGCTGGAGAAGCTCACGTCGCCCGATCCGGTGTCATCCAGGGCGATCCTCACCCCGTTGGCGCGAAGCAGGCCGACGGCTTCGCTGACCTCCTCGTAGCCGACCGCGGCGGCGTTCTCCGTGATCTCGAGGACGACACGCGATCCGTCGACGCTGCTGAGGGCCTGGCCGAGCTCCTCCGACGCCGCCGTCACCGGTGACACGTTGACAGAGATGAACAGCTCCGGCGGCAGCTGGGCGAGTTGCGCGAGCGCCGCTCGGATGGAGGCCATCTCGATCTCGCGCAGCAGGCCGACCTCGGCTGCCTCGTCAAACCATCTTCGCGGTGAGATCGTCTCATCCCCGGGAAAGCGCGCCAGCGCCTCGTAGCCGATCACCTTCGTCGTGGCGAGATCGACTATGGGCTGCAAGGCGACGCGGATCGAACCAGTCTCTGCCGACAGGCGCCCGAGACGCCGACGAACTTCGACAAGCCTGTCATCGTCCGATGGGCTGCTGGGCGCAGCGGACGCGGCGTTGTCGAGGGACCCCCCCACCGAGCTCTCACCGGCGGATTCAGCCGGAGGCTCTAAGTCGTCTGGAGGATCGCCCAACGTGCCCCTTTCTCACCCGGTGCCCGGCTTCCTCTCGGATCCCCTACATATTCATCGTCTCGACGCCGACAACACTTGAGGACCCCCACCAGCCGCCGATTAAGCACAAGACGGCTCCAGAGCTCCTCAGACAGGGTAACTGAGCTTGACTGCTCGGTCGTGTATCGGTCTGAGCAATGCCTCTTCAAGCCCCGAGCGGTACGCTCCATGATTCCGCCATGATGGAGTAGGTGCAGTCCGTATTCGGAGGCCGGGTGAACCTGCTGTTGGTGACGCTGGATCAGTTCCGGGGCGACTGCCTGTCGGCTGCCGGCCATCATGTCGTTCGCACACCGAACCTGGACCGGCTCGCCGCTTCAGGCGTGCGGTTCGATCGCCACTACAGCCAGGCCGCGCCCTGCGCGCCCGGACGCGCGTGCCTCTACACGGGCACTTATCAGATGAACAACCGCGTCGTCGCCAACGGCACCCCGCTCGACGACCGACTGGACAATCTGGCCCGCGCCGGTCGGAGGGCCGGTCTCGATCCCACACTTTTCGGCTATACGGACCAGGGGGTCGATCCGCGAACCGTCCAGTCACCTGACGATCCCCGCCTTTCCAGCTACGAAGGAGTGCTTCCGGGCTTCAGCGTCGGCCTCGACCTGACCGGCAACTACGCCGTGTGGGTCGAATGGCTCCGCCAGCTCGGCTACGACGTGTCGTCGGCAGCAGACGGCGCCCTGGCGACGGAACCCGACAGGCCCGAAGAGGTAGGCGTGTCCGCCTTCATGACGAACCGCTACCTGGAGTGGCTCGAGCGACGAGACGAGCCTTGGTTCGCCCACCTGAGCTATCTGAGACCGCATCCTCCCTACGCCGCCGCAGGTCACTGGGCACTCGCCTTCGATCCTGACGACGTCGACATGCCGATCGCCCCCGGGCCGAACCGCCACGAGCTTCACCAGGAGGCGCTTCGCTCACCGTTGGCGGCGGCTCCTGCGGACGAGCGCACCCTCCGGCGGTTGCGGGCTCAGTACTACGGGATGATCGGTGATGTCGATGCCCAGCTCGGCCGGGTCTGGGACGCCCTCGAACGACTGGGTCAGTGGCAGGAAACCTTTGTGATCGTGACATCGGATCACGGCGAACAACTCGGAGATCACGGGTTGATGGGCAAGCTCGGCTATTTCGAAGAGAGCTACCGGGTGCCGGGCATCGTTCGCGCCCCCGGGCTTGTCGAGGCCCAAGGGACCGTCGTCCACGCCTTCACCGAGAACGTCGACCTCTTCCCTACGATCTGCGAGGCGCTGAATCTCGATATCCCCGCGCAATGCGACGGGCTGCCGCTCACTGCGTTCCTGCAAGGGCGTCTTCCGCCGTGGTGGCGCTCCGCGGCCACCTGGGAGTTCGACTGGCGGTACTTGGGCCTTCCCGCTGCCGCCTTCGACTGGCCGTGGGACAGGCACCTCGAGCGGCGCAACCTCGCCGTCCGGCGATGCGACGATGGGGCGTACGTGCAATTCGCAGACGGTTCGTGGCGCTGCTACGACCTCGAGGCCGACCCCAGCTGGAGAACGGAGGTCGACGACCCCTCGCGGGTCCTCGGCTATGCACAGTCGATGCTCGCCTGGCGGGCCGAGCACGCGGACCGGAGCGTGACGAGCTTCCTTCTCGAGAACGGCGGCATCGGCCGTTGGCCGGTGGGGTCGGCCGCCGCACGATCGGATTGAGAGCGCTGCGGTTGGACGACCTGCAGTTTGTAGGGGTCAAGTTCCCGCAGTCGGCGTCGACAATTCTCTAGATGAATATGCGCTCGATGTTTGACTCGACGGCGTCGACCGCGCAGGCGATGGCCGGACACGAGGGCGAAGAGCAGTTCCGGTCCCTCGTCCTCAACATCCCCGGCGCCGTGTACCGCCGCGAGTGCGCCGAACCTTGGACAATGCTCTTCATCAGCGATCACATCGAAGTGCTGACCGGCTACCCGGCGACGGATTTCACCCGGGACAACGTCCGCTCCTTCGCATCGATCATCTGCATCGAGGACCGGGGGCACGTGAGCGAGGTCGTGCGGGACGCGCTGGGCCGAGACGGCTCCTTCTCGGTCGAGTACCGGCTGGTGGACGCCGCCGGCGCCTACAAGTGGGTCGCCGAGCGCGGTCGGAGCGTCGCCGGCCCTGACGGGCTCCCGCTCTGGATAGACGGGGTGATCTTCGATCTCACCGCCCAGAGGGAGACCGAGCAGCTGCAAGACGGCACCGAGGTTCAGGCCCGCCGCCGGTTGGGACATGACGCCCTGACCTGCCTCCCGGACCGAACGCTCATCCGTGATCGTCTCCAGCAGGTCCTGCTGCGCTCTCAACGAGATCACCAACTGGTCGCCGCCCTGCTCGTCGATCTGGACAACTTCAAGTCCATCAACGACAACCTCGGACAGGAGGCCGGGGACGAGCTGTTGAAAGCGGTCGCGCGCCGTCTCATGGCAGTTCTGAGGGCAAGCGACACCATCGGGCGGCCGAGCGGCGACGAATTCGCAATCCTGGCAGACGGCTTGTCACTTTCTGGAGGGCCGGAGCTGCTCGCCGAAAGGCTGCTGGACACGTTGAAAGAGCCCTTCCGCCTCGAAGGGTTCGACGACGTCCCGCTGTCGGTCACGGCAAGCATCGGCATCGCGACGAATGAGAGCGACGAGCCGGACGACCTCCTGCGCGACGCCGCCATCGCCCTCTGTCAGGCCAAGGCGCAGGGAAGGAACTGTCACGTCCGATTCAGGCCCGAGATGAAGTCCGCCGCCATGGAGCGGCTCGAGCTCGAGACTGACCTGCGCGAGGCACTCCAGGAGAACCAGTTCTTCCTCGTCTATCAGCCCGTGTTCGAGCTGAACAGCGCCGGCGTGTGGGGCGCGGAGGCGTTTCTCCGCTGGAGGCACCCCGTCCGGGGCGTCGTGGATCCCGAGTACTTCGGACCCGTGCTGGCGAACACCGAGATGATCGTCCCTGTCGGGTCATGGGTGCTAAAGCAAGCCTGCCGGCAGGCCGTCGCCTGGCACCGGCTCGGACATGAGCTGACGATGTCGATCAACGTCTCGACGCGCCAGCTCGAGGCGGACGACTTCGTCGACCAGCTCCGAGACATACTTCAGGCCACGGCGCTCGAGCCCGCGTCGCTCATCATCGACGTCGCAGAGCCGAGCCTGTCGAGCTCCACCGACAGCGTGGCCCGGCGATTTGACGAGCTCGGGGAGCTCGGCGTTCTCGTCGCGGTGGACGGCTTCGGCACCGGCTCCTCACCTGCCCATCTCGAGCGGCTGCCGCTCGGCGCCCTCAAGATCGACGGGTCGTTCGTCGCCGCCATGGCCGACTCTCCCGAAGCGATCAGCGCCATCCACACCCTTCTGAGCCTGTGCCGGACGCTCGGCATCGAGACGTTCGCCGAGGGGATCGAGCAGGGCTGGCAGCTCGCCACGCTCCAGAAAGAGCAGTGCCGCTTCGGCCAAGGATCACTATTCTCACATCCGATCGCGGCCGAAGCCCTGGAGGCGATCCTCTCCCTGGAGGGTTTGTTCTCCTGAGCGGCCTCACCACCGGGTGGGACGCCATGACATCCTGGCGGCGGGTGGCCGCCTCAAACGAGTCGACCTGTTGACGGCGCCGCCATCGGCGAATACCGTATCCACACCTCGCTTGGACCCTGTAGAGCAAGGCCGGACCCGGCGCCACCGGGGGGTCAAACGCTGGGTACCGCGGTGGAGGGGGCGCCGACGATCGGCATTGCCCGTGTCGGCGCCCCCACCACGTCCCTGAGGACGGCTTCCCGAGCGCGGCGGCTCGCCTCCCACCTAAGTCCCGAGTCCCACCAGCTGGCGGGCTCGGTGGTAGGTACGCCCTCACGTCTTGGCGAGAAACACGCGGTTGCGGGATTTCGATCCGATGCGTCGACTCCTATGGTCATTCTCAAGTGCGATCGGGGAAACACCCCGGTCGCCCAAGGAGAGTTGGTGACCATGACAATCGGACCGGTTGAATACCTCGTTGTAACGTTCCCCGACGGGACCCTCAGTGACGACATCGCCCCGGCACTGAAGACGCTCGTCGACACAGGCAAGATACGGCTCCTCGACCTCGTGTTCCTCACGAAGAACGCTGACGGCGACGTCAGCGTGGTCGAATTCGACGAGCACGACCAGCTGTCAGGCTTCGCCGAGATCGAGGGCGAGGTCGGCGGTCTGATCGGGCCCGAGGACTACGAGTTCGTCGCCGAAGAGCTCTTCGAGGATTCGTCTGCCGCCGTCATCCTGATCGAGGACCTGTGGGCGGCCCCTCTGGCCGACGCGGTGGAAGCCGCCGGCGGCTTGCTCGTCGGAGGAGCTCGCATCCCGAAGGACCTCGTCGACGCCGCAGTCGCAGATCTGCCAGCCGCCAGCTAACAGCTAACGATCGAACAACCTGAAAGGAAGTCAACATGCGTCGACGCCCAATCGCAAGGAAGCTCGTCAAGACGGCGATCCTGGCCAAGGCCGCCAAGCGGCTCGGCCACCGTGTGGAAAGGAAGCTGACCCACCACCACGCACACAAAGCCTGATCAAGCGCTTCCATTGGCGAAGCCATCAACTGATCTGGGCCGCTCAGCCTTTCCCTCCAGCTTGGCCCCGCCCCTGCGGCGGGGCCAAGCCTTTCCGATCGTCAGGGACGGTCGGTTCCAAGGTCCTGGGCGGCTCTTTCAGATCCATCTCGGTACCGCTGCAGCTGGGCGGCCCTGATCGAGGGTGTCTGGCCGAACACCAGGAGAAACATGGCCTCGCGTGCCAGCCGCTGCGCCTGCTCGCTCATGAGCACGGATCGTCCTCCCCCGGAAGCCACCAGTGCCGAGGCAGCGCGCACGGCAAGCTCCGCCGCCCGGCAACGTGCCTCTACGACCGTCTCGGGTGTCGACTCGCGGAGCAGCCTCCGGCAGGCGGCTATCTCCTCGTCGAACGGCCCTGCGCCCAAGAGAGTGGAGCAGCGGCTGGCGATGCCGAGCGGGAACGAGCCATTGCGGGCGAGCCCGGCGGTGTCGCGTTCGATCCACGCCTCGAACGGCTCTGCCAAGGTGAGCCGGTCCGCCGGAACCTCATGGCCCCAGAACCGGAGGCTGACCGTCGCGCTGGCGTTCACGGCCGCGAGCTCGAGCGGCTCGACCGCGAGAGTGTCCGAGGACGAGGCGTCCACGAGCAGCCACACGACGTTGCCGGCGAGGTCACGCGCAGCAGTGTGGACGACGTCGATGCGGCCCCATCCGGTGACCCAGGGGGCGCTGCCGTGCAGGACCCACCCGTCCCGCGAACGGCGCGCTATCAAGATAGGCAGGCCCGGACGTCGCAAGCCGGCAAAGGCCACCCCCGCGCGCCGGTCCCCCCGGCACAGCGGGGCCAGCCACTCGTTGCGCAGCGCCTCTGAGCCGGCGTTGGCGACGGCGAGGACGGCGCTGTGGTGTTGGGTCCAGACGAACGAGGTCGTCAGGCACGCGCCGGCGAGGATCTCGGTCACCTCGGCGCCCGTGACCGGATCGGCGGCGAGACCGCCCGCCTCGCTCGGCCCGAAGAGGCCGTAGAGACCCGCCGAGGCGAGCGCGTCCAGCCGGCCGATGGGCACGCAGGGACTTGCGTCGGTCTCGAGCGCCCCGGGGAACAGCACGTCTTCCGCGACCCGCTGTGCCCTGGCAACGATCTCCGCGCGGTCGCTCATGTCGGCGACGCTACAGCGGCTCGCCGCCCGAAGTCGTCCGTCCTGCCTCAAATGACGCCCTATGCGGGCCCGTCAGCGGCGAGGCTCTGAAGGCCTACCTCTTGACCTATGTGTGGTGGAACAGCAAGACCTCAACCGTCATGACGCTGCACCTTGCCGCCGGGAATGGCGAAGTCGACCTGCTCGGCCGTAGCCGTGCCGTTCGTGCGGCCGGGGTAGCTGACCCAGGTCATGCAGACGTTGAGCTCGTCGACGACCTTCGAGGCCTCGATCTTCGTCCCGTTGTCGAGCTCCATGGTGTCTGTTGTGTGGGCGTCCTCGATAAGGGTCAGGTCGTAGCCCCGCTCCAGGGCTCCGTAGGCCGTGGCGCGGATGCACCAGTTCGTGGCGGCACCGGCCAGCGCGACGTGGGTCGCGCCCAGCTTGGCGAGCTCCTCCTCGAGTTCGGTCTGCTCGAACGACGAGTTGAACTTCTTGTGCAACAACGGCTCACCCTCGGCAGGTAGCAGTTCTGGCACCCACTGCCACTCGGGGCTCCCGTAAGCCAGCTGCTCGTCGGAGTGCTGCACCCACACGACGGGCACGCCCTCTGCGCGTGCCCGCTCTACAGCGCGCGCCACGTTCTTGATGATGCGCTTGGAATCCCACGCCTCGCCCATCACGCCGACCTGCACGTCTACAACCAGCAGCACTGCCTTGTTACCCTCGCGCACCGCGGCCACGGTTATCCCCCCTCCTGCTCGCCAGCGAATGAAGCCATTAAAAGATCCCATATAGTGCCGCACCGCTCCAAAGCTGTCGCTGCGTCGCGCTGATGACCGGCGACGTCGATGGTGGCAGCTCCGATCGTGACCCGGAAACGGCTGGTGCGGCGTGCTCGAAATAGTCCACTCTGGTCATATGACGGACGACACCGCTCCAGCCGGCCAGCGGACAGACACCGAGCTGCGGGAGGCGGGCATGACTCGCAACTTCGGGTGGTCGAACATGTTCGTCCGCCCCGAGGAGGATCCTCGGAGCGAGGGTGGTTTCGACGACGAACGGGCAACGCTGGTCGGCTACCTGCGCGACTACCGCCTGACCATCGAGTTGAAGTGCTCAGGCCTCGGGGCCGTCGATATGTCACGCCGGTCGGTCGAGCCGTCGAACCTGTCACTGCTTGGTCTGGTTCGCCATCTCGCCGACGTTGAGCGTCACTGGTTCCGCCGTGTCCTCGACAGCCAGGATGTCCCGTCTCTGTACCAGCGCGACGACGACCGGGACGCCGCGTTCAACGGGGCCATCGGCGACCCAGAGGCGGTGGAGTCCGCTTGGGCCGCCTGGCGGGAGGAGGTGTTCTTTGCCGAGCGCTTCGTCGAGGAGGCACCGAACCTAGAGGTGGCCGGGAGCTACGGCAAGGGCAAATCGATCAGCCTGCGTGAGGTGCTGGTGCACATGATCGAGGAGTATGCCCGTCATGCCGGCCATGCGGACTTGCTGCGAGAACGAATCGACGGACGCGTGGGGCAGTAGCCATTCACCTGCCGTCAGGACCTTCTGCGCCCGTCCAGCCTGCCCGGCGGAGGATCACCGCCAAGGCAGGCTCGGCATTCCGACGCGCGATAAGAGATCCATCGATCGGGCCGGCGACAGCGCGCCGGAGGTCAGCGCCACGGTTCTTCGCTGTAGCTGCCCGGCCGATGTGATATCATTATGATAATGAAGTAGTATCAGCTGAGCCACTCGGAGGTCCGCGACCATGACTGAGCAGCTTCCAACTAACTCGCCACAAGACCCGAGGCAAGTGACCGAGCGCGAGGCATGGTCGGCGCCAGGTGTCGCCGTGCTCTTTCTCGGCATAGGGATGGTGATGGCGGCCGGCACGCTGATGGGGTTCGGCGCTGCCGAAGGCGGATGGACCACCGCTGGCCCGATAGCCCGCCTCGCGGTCGGCATCGCGCTGGTCATCGCCGCCTATCTCGCGTTCAAGGGTCTGACGGCCGTCGTCCCGGGAGAGGCGCGCGTCGTCCAGCTGTTCGGGAGGTACCACGGGACCATCCGTGCGTCCGGCCTGCACTGGGTGAACCCTTTCGCCGAGAGGAGGAAGGTCTCCACTCGCGTGCGGAACCTCGAGACTTCCATCGCAAAGGTGAACGACGCCGACGGCAACCCGATCGAGATCGCCGCCGTCGTCGTCTGGCGGGTCCAGGACACCGCAATGGCGATCTATGCCGTCGACGACTTCACTCGTTTCGTCGCCATCCAGACAGAGACCGCAGTGCGTCACACCGCGTCGAGTTACCCGTACGACAGCCGCGGCAGCGGCGCTCTCTCGCTGCGCGACAACGCCGAGGAGATAACGCAGCGGCTGTCGGCCGAGATCACGGACCGAGTGCGTCCTGCTGGTGTGACGATCATCGAGTCACGGCTCACCCGACTGTCCTACGCCCCCGAGATCGCTCAGGCGATGCTGCGGCAGCAGCAGGCGAGCGCCGTGGTGGCGGCCCGCCAGCGCATCGTCGAAGGAGCAGTTGGTATGGTCGAGCTCGCTCTGCAGCGGCTCGAAGAGAGGGACGTCGTCGAACTGGACGAAGAGAGGAAAGCTGCCATGGTTTCCAATCTCCTCGTCGTCCTGTGCAGCGAACAGGCCACCCAGCCGGTGATCAACACCGGCTCCCTCTACCAATAGGCGCAGTACTGCAACGCGATGAGTGAGCGCAAGAGCGTACTGCTACGGCTAGATCCCGCCATCCACGATGCACTAGCCCACTGGGCCGCCGACGAGCTGCGAAGCGCCAACGCTCAGATCGAGTTCCTGTTGCGCCGGGCGCTGGCTGAAGCCGGCCGACTTCCCAGTCGAGAGATACGCAGACCCGGCCAGCCAACGCGCACGAGATCTGGACAATAGATGCGCCCCAGGCCTCGAGGGGAACGGTTGGGCTACTCGCAGGTCGCGCAGTGTCCGACTACGTCCAAAGCGTGAGCGGTCGGGCGAAAGCCGTGCTGGGTCGCGAGCTCTTTCACCATCTTGGCGACAGTCCGCTCGAACGCCGGCGTTGGCGTGACGTCAATCACACGACCGCAGGTCGTACACAGCATGTGGTGATGGTGTTCGGTCAGGTCCTCGGCGAGCTCGAATCGAGCGAACTCATCTTCGGCCGCGAGCCGCCGGACCACGCCTGCACTTTGGAGATCGACCAGGTGGCGGTAGGCCGAACTCCTGGGAACATCTGGAAGCTCGGTCGCGATGTTGGAGATGCTCACCGGATGGCCGGCCGACGCGAGCAACTCGACGATCGCTCGCCGGCCCGAGGTGTAGCGCAGGTCCACTCGTCGGAGCCGAACCTCGACGAGCTCGTGAAGGCTGTTATCGATAGTGAGCGCCTGCAAAGACGGCTCTCCCCTCGAGCTCGGATCTCCCGGCAATGTGATCCGGAGCGCCCGTCGCGCTCCGCGCAGGGGTGCTCGTAACTATTTCGGTCGACTCCGTTGTCACCGACGACAGCCTCATGACCACAATCCTGTCAGTTCGGCGGAGGGTGCGGTCATTGTGGGGGACGTACGCGTGCGGACGGCGCCCCGACCAGCTCTTCTTCTCCCGGCGATCCTCAGCGGCCTTGATCTGCATCCTCACTTGTAATAAGACTCAGTCTTATTATAGGGTTCCTGCATGACGACTCCAGGGCAACCGTCGAAGGCTCCGCGCCGGTGGGGGCGCCTCGTGAGCTTCGCCGTTGCGGGCACGCTCCTCGCTCTATCACTGCTCTTGACAGGCTGCGCGAGCAGCGTCTTGACGAGTACCGCGAAGCCGAGCGAGATCAACGCCGTCGGGACGGAGAACGAATACGCGAACGTTCTCGGCCAGATCGGGGGCAAGTACGTCCAGGTGTCGTCCATCATCAGCAACCCCAACACGGACCCCCACAGCTTCGAGGCGAGCCCGAGCGTGGCGGGGGAGGTGAGCCGCGCCGAGCTGATCGTTCAGAACGGTGTCGGCTACGACAGTTTCATGAACAACCTCGAATCCGGCTCACCGAACCCTGATCGGAAGCTCATCGTCGTCCAGAAGGTGCTGGGTCTCCCGGACGACACGCCGAATCCGCACCTTTGGTACAGCCCGAAGACGATGCCGGCGGTCGCCAAACTCATGGCCGCGGACCTGTCTGAGCTCGAGCCGAGCCACAAGGCGTACTTCGAGACGAGATTGCGAGCCTTCGACGCCTCCCTGAAGCCGTGGTTCGAAGCGATCGCGGCGTTCAGGGCCAAATACTCCGGAACGGCGGTCGCTGTGACCGAGCCAGTCGCCGACTACATGCTCCAGGCGATGGGCATGGACATTCTCACCCCTTACCCCCTCCAAGCCGACATCATGAACGGTATCGACCCGCCTCCAGAGGACATCTCCCTCGAGAACAACTTCTTCACCAAACATCAGGTAAAGGTCTTCTGTTACAACCAGCAGGTCGTCGACTCACTCACGACATCGTTCCGGCAGACGGCTCAGTCCGCCCGAGTACCCGTCGTCGGCGTCTACGAAACGATGCCCACGCCCGGGTACGACTACCAGTCCTGGATGGTCGCTGAGGTTGCAGCGATCGAAACGGCGGTGACGCACGGAACCTCCACGGAGCACCTGTGATCGACTTCTGCCATCCGTCGAACTGGTGAGTCTGCCGACGGCTTTGGGGCGATCCGAATTCTCACAAAAGGGCTCCTGCTCACCCCGGTTGGCGCCGGCTCATCATGGCGAAGCTTGAGAAGCCCCGTGCGTTCTGGCCACGCGTGGCCTGGCGCGGAGCCCAGCTCCAGCGCCGCGCAGCCACGAGAACCGCTCCAACGCCCCAAATCGCCATGACGAAAAGGTCGTGCCACGGCCAGCTCGACACCCCCTTTTGAGCGATCGACGCGTCGTACACGGCGACGATCATGTGCCGGACGGGCAGATAGGACGAGAACTTCGCCAGCCCCGAGTTCGCCGCCAAGGGGAACCACAATCCTGACAGGAAGAGCAGGACGAAAAAGACGATGCTCGTGACAGGCGCCCCCGCTTCCTGGTTCGGGATCAGAGTGCTCACTCCCAGACCGAGAGCGGTGAACGACGCCGCGCCGACGACGAGGACGACGACAAGAGCGGGGAGGTCGTGCGGGAAGGGGACGTCGTATCCGATCCGCCCGATCAACAACACGAGAACGACTTGAACCGCGGAGATGATCAGCGCATTGGCCGAAACGGCCGCCATCATGGCCCAGGTGGGAAGCGGTGAGAGGCGCACGCGTTTCAGGAGCCCCATCTCTCGCCTCACGACGAGATTGATGGTCAACATGTTGAAACAAGCAGCCATCACTCCGTAAGCGATGAACCCCGGGACGTAGTACCCGATGAGGAGGCCGCCGCCGATGGCGCTGCTGCGCTGGTGCCCTGCGGTCGAGCCGACAAGGACGAGGAAGACGACGGAGAACCCGACCGTGAAGACGGCGCCGATCGGGTTCAGCCAGAAGTTGAGCTGCTCGTAATAGACCTGGCGGCCTGCGAGCCTCAGGTCACTGACCCCGCGAAAGCGGCGCGAAGAGGTCTGACCCCCCATCACGTGTTCCCGATCGCGAGCGAGGAGGCGTCACCGTTGGACTCGAAGCCGGTCAATCGCAGATAGACGTCCTCCAGGGTGAGGCGCTCCACGGTCAAGCCCACCACCTCCACGTGCTCGCGAAGGGCCCAGTTCGTGAGGGCGGCCAGCACCTCGACCTCCCTATCGGTCTTGATCTCACAGACACCGTTGTTCGAGACCTTCGCCGGGACGGGAAGCGTCGACGCGGCGGCTGCCGGCAGCCGGAAACGGATGGTCGACTCGCCCACGTCGCGGCCCCCTAGTGATTCGGGGGCGCCCTCGGCGACGATCCGACCGGCGTTGATCACCGCGACACGATCCGCGAGTGTTTCCGCCTCGTCCATGTAATGGGTCGTGAGGACCACCGTCGTCCCCCCGCCCGTCAGTGCCCGTACCACTTCCCAAGCCCCACGTCGCGCCGAGGGATCGAAACCCGTCGTGGGCTCGTCGAGAAAGAGCAGGCTCGGGTTGCCGACGATGCCGAGCCCGAGGTCCAAGCGGCGCTGCTGCCCACCGGAGAGAGACTTAACCCTGTCGTCCGCCTTCTCGGCCAGCCCGACGAGCCCGAGCACCTCGTCAACTGAGCGCGGATTCGGGTAGTAGCCCGCATTGCGCGTGAGGGCTTGGCGCACCGACAGGAACGGCTCGACGGCAAGCTCCTGGAGCACGACCCCCATGCGTTCTCGCAACTGACGGCTGGTCGCCGCGTCCGCCGGGTCGTAACCGAGCACGAGAACGTGACCATGGTCACGCTTGCGAAAGCCCTCGAGAATCTCGATGATCGTGGTCTTGCCTGCGCCGTTGGGTCCGAGAAGCGCGAAGACCTCGCCCTCGTTCACCTCGAAGCTGACGTCCTTGACTGCTTCGACCCCTTGGTAGGACTTTGCGAGTTGCTCGACGGAGACAACCGGCACGCGACCTCAACCTCTCTCTACTCGTGTTCACGCTGGGACGTCAGAAGCTGAGCTGACGTTCCGATCGTGACCAAGGCGACAATGCCAGAAAACGGTATCGGGTCGCCGAACATTCCCCTGACCTATGTCCGGAGCTGACTGCCGTCACGACCGCGTCGGCAGGTGCCGCTGAGTTGGTCAAACAGGCCGGCCCCTGGACCGCTACCGTGACCCTGTGAGCAGCCAGCGAGTGCCCGGTGGGGTGGTGCACAAGCTTCCCGCAGACATACGCAGGGCGCTGATCGCCAACCCGACGGCACTCGATGCTTGGAAGGACATCACGCCTCTGGCCCGAAACGAGTTCATCTGCTGGGTGGAGGATGCCAAGCAGGAGATGACCCGAGAACGCCGCATCCGCCGGACCCAGGAGGAGCTGGAGGAAGGCCAGCGTCGACCCTGCTGCTGGCCAGGGTGCAGGCACCGCGAGCGCACCGGCAGGTAGCGACCAGCGCCTCCGCCGGGCACCGAGCGTGACGTCCTGGCCAGCGACGAGCGCCACAGGCGGTCCGAGGACGAGGCGAGAATCGGCCGTCGGACGCGACCGTCTCGTCGGCATGTTCGACGCATTGGTATCCGCGTGTCGAAACGACGGGTTCCGCGGGTGCGCGTTCATCAACACCGCAGCCGAGTCCCACGCCGGCGGCGCAGTCCACGCCCGCACTGTCGAACACAAGGCGGCCGTGCACGCCTGGGTAGCCGACATGGCCGCCCAGGCCGGCGCCACGGACTCCCGACGAGCTCGCCCGAGCGCTCACCTTGCTCCTCGACGGCGGGCTCGCGGTCGGCGTGCTCGATGCCGACCCTCGAGCAGCCGAATCCGCCAAGACCGTAGCCCGAACCCTCGTCGAGACCGCCTGCCCCCGCTAGTGCCCTGACCACAAAGGTTCGCGCGCCTGGTTGAGGTTGAGTCTGCTCTGCTCCCGGTTGGGTACCCACTTCACCCGGAACATCGGGGTGCACGATGCTTTACCGGACGCCAATCGCCGTCGGACTCGATCGTCGGGCGCGACAATGTTTGCGTCCCGAGGAAGCCTCGGAAAGTGGGCGCCTCTAGGCTGCCCGGGCCCGAGGCTGGCCCCAGCGACGCCGTGCCTCGCCCCGCAGCATCGCCCGGTGCTTGCGTTCAAGGGCGAGGAGCTCGGGATCGGTCGTGTTGGCGTTGCGCCAACGGATGTAGTCGCGGATGGCTTTCGCCAACTCGAAATGGCTCTGGTAGTCCGAGTTGGCGATCGTGAACTGGCGAAGAGGCCCGAAGTGGGCCTCGATTGGGTTTGCCCAGGAGGCATAGGTCGGGGTGAAGACGAGCTCGACAGCGTTGCGCTGGCACCACTCGCGCACCATCGGGCCCCGATGGTGGTTCAAGTTGTCCAAGATCACATAGATCGTCTCGCCGTCGGGGCGAAGGGCGCGGATCGCCTTCAGCGCCCGCAGCGTCGGTCGTGCGCCCTTTCGCTTCTCCATCCGCCCATAGAGGCGATCGGCGCCGACGGCGTAGAAGGCGAACAGCTGACGAGTGCCGTGTGGCTTGTGGTAGTTCGCCCTGAGACGCTGGGGTTTGGAGCGCTCCGCCCAGCAGGAGCCGCCCTCGGGCTTTAAGGCGAGCGGGCCGAACTCGTCGAAGGCGAACGTTCGGCCGCGTTCGTGCTCGAGCAGGTGCTCGATGCGTGCCAGCTTCTGCTCGCGCAGCGGGTCGGGTGACTCCTTCCAGGTCTTGGTGGCCTGGAAGGTGATCTGCTCCTCGGCCAGCACCTGTCGCAGACGTTCGCGGGAGATGACGACCTTGTGGCCCTTCTTTGTGGCGAGGTAGCGGGCAAGCTTGCGGATACTCCATCGCGTGAAGGGCTGCCCGAGGCTGCGGGGGCGCTTCTTGGCCGTTTCGACGATGAGCTGGCGCTCACTCGTCGTTATCCGGCGGGGCCGGCCACCCGCCCATCGAGGGTCCAGGGCTTTCATCCCCTTGTCGTTGAAGGCGTGGATCATCTCGCGGACCCGGTCGGGGCTCGTGTGCACGAGCCGGGCGATGACAGCCACATCGTTGCCGCCGGCGGAGGCGAGCACGACGAGGGCGCGGCGCCACTTCACGATCGACTTCTCGCCCGATCCACCGCCGCGCCGGACGATCCGTTGCAGCTGTCGTCCCTCTTCGTCGGTAATCCGCCGCACACGCAGTGGCTTGCTCATGGCAAATTCTGCGCGACGAGCTACCGCGAGTGGTGGACCTACCCCCGAAGGTTCGAGGTCAGGGCACTAGCTGGAACGAGTCGGCTTGCTCCATTTGACCTTCCCGCCCGACTCGCCCACAGGAGCGAACGGCCATAGCGCAGCGGTCGAGCGCCCCCGCTGAACTCTCCACCGAAATCGGCGTAATCCCCTGATTTGTCCCTGGAACGCCACAGTCTGAGACGCCTATGATGAACCCGCAAGAGTTAGTGGGAGCGGTCCCGCACTGCCGGAAAACGTTTCCACCGCGCAGCCAGCAGGGGCCGTCTGCACTGGACGCCCCTGGCTGGCTGTGGTTGATCGGTTCGCATTCCGGCAGCGTACGGCGGCATTTTCTCCCTGGTAGCTGCTCGTCGCACTGACGTGCGGGCACTAACGGCCTGAAGAGCTGCCTGCCACGGTCCTCAAGTGCTCAGCGCGGGCTGCCACGAGAGGTGCCGGACTGGGATCGCATGGCTTCGACGGCCAACTCCCGGCTGATCAACTGCCTTGCCACCTCCGAAAGCAAGAGCCTGTGACGACGGGTGTAACCGCGCATCAGGGCGAAAGCTGCGTCCACGTCCGTCCCCGTTGCCTCGGCGACTATGCCCTTGGCCTGTTCCAGGGCGACCCGGGCGTTGAAGGCCGCGCGCAGCTGCTCGGAGACCTCCTCGCGCTGGCGGATAAAGCGCTCGTGGAGGATGCCGATGGTGGCTACGTCCGCCATGGCCTGGGCAATAGCTTCATCTGGCTGGATCAAGCCGTAGGCATGGTTCGAGAAGAGGTTGAGAGCGCCGATCCGTTCTTCGCGAAGCCGCATCGGAAGGGCATAGGCAGAGAGGAAGCCGGCCTCGAGAGCCGCCGGGCCAAACCGCGGCCAGCGCTCCCGGGACTCGGCCAATTCGTCCTCGCGTACCGCCTCGCCGCTGCGCCAACAGTCAAGGCAGGGGCCGTCTTCGCGCTGCACCTCGATGAGTTCGATGAGATGCATGCGTTCGCTCGAGGAGGCCAAAGGCCGGAGCTGGCCTTCGGGGCCGACCAACACGACTCCCGCCTCGGCCACCCCGAGGAGCGACACGCATCGCTCGGCCAGCCGATGGAGGAACTCGATTGGGTCGTAGCTTTCGACCAGGGTGTCGGCTAATTCCACAAAGGTACGCGATAAGAGGTCCTGGCGGGTCATGACATCTCTCACCTCCTTTGCCACAGAAACGATACCGAACAGAACGAATCCCTGCTCAGGTCGAGAAGGCACCAACCGGCCCGAATCGCGCCGTCAAGGGTCGAAATGAAACCTCCGGGCCACTACGTCCCCGGCCACCTCGTGCACCGGCTGGCCGGCGGCATAGGCCCTCGCTCGGAGAAGCGCCATAGCCTGCTCGAGACCGACGTCCAACCGCACCGCGATCATGCCCGTGGCCTGGTAGACGACGGTCCGTTCGGTGGCGAGCATCTCGATGACATCGTGCAGGGAGCCGGGTGGCACCTGGGCCTGCAGGCGCAGTGTGATCTCGCAGGCCACGTCGGCTATCGCCCGCGCGTCGGCGAGCAAGTCGTCGCCCAATGGTCCAGGCCGATCGCGATAGAACGTCAAGACGCCGAAATTCGCCGCGCCGATCTGCAAGGGCAGGGCGAACACCGCGGCCACGCCGACTGCCACCGCCTGGGAGGCGAAGGCTGGCCAGCGAGTCGTCGTTTCCAACTCTGGCTCTAGCACGGGTCGTCGATCGCGGTGAGCGTCGATGGTCGGTCCCTCGCCAGTGGTGAACTGCAGGTCGACGACATACGACACCCGTTCGTCAGAAGCGGCGATGTTGCCAGGATCGTGGTTGCTCGAGATCAGCGCTACCGCCGCCCCGTCCACCCCTAGCTCCTTCACGCAGGCGCGGCACAGCCAGTCGAGCGACGCGTCGGGGTACTCGAGGTGTCCGAGCGAACCCACGATGCTGGCCAGCCGGCGGGTCACCACCCACTGGGCCTGGCGGGTCTGCTCTTCCCCGAACGAACCGGGGGCTCTCCGGCGTCGTCAGGGCGATCCTCGATCCCCACGTGTAGATCCTTCCGTCGGTCCGGCCACGACCACGGACAATTTAGCACCAAGGTCCGGATCGAGCGTCGGTCCCCTAGAACGATACGCCGCGGGCGAATTCCGAGGCGGTTGCTTCGTCAGAGCAACCGGAGTAGGGGCACCAGGAGGCAGCTTCGAGTAGCCATGCCTTGACCGGCTCGTGTGGCAAAGGTGAGGGTCTCCCTCGCAGCACCCGCCTGCTCACCGGTCTGCAACCGCCTCCAGTGCCTCCTCGCAAGGCCGCCCGGAAGTTGCGCCAGGCGGACGCCGTGCCTCGCGGGCGCCGACGTGCCTATCCCTGACTCGACGGGATCTGTCGGGGATAGGGCCTCTAGGTCATTTCACGCACAAGCAGAAGGGGTGCCCCGCTGGGTCGAGGAAGACCCGGAACGATGTGCCGGTCTGGTGCTCGTGCTTGGTGGCGCCAAGACCGAGCACCGCCACCTCGGCGGCGTCGAGGTCGTCGACGATTACATCGAGATGCATCTGCTGGGGCACCTCCTGAGCCGGCCATCGGGGCGGGGCATAGGCCTCCACCTGCTGGAAGGTGATGCACTGACCGTAGTCGGCGCGGACCTCGGCCCAGCCCTCGGAGGCTTCGACCTTCCAGTCCAGCATTGCCCCGTAGAAGGTCGCCAGGGCACCTGGATCGGGACAGTCGATGACGATGCTCGGGAAGCGTGCGATAGCCATGCCAGGGAGAGTACCCGCAATTGCGGACGATTTGCGTCCGGATCGCGCCTGCAAACCGAGCCGGCGTGGCTGTGCTGGACCGAAGCTGCCGCAGGTACACGTCAACGGCCCCTCAGCACCGACCTCATGAGTTGGCAACAGATAGTCGGGCGGACGATCCCAACTCGACTTGGGAGGAAGACAGGGGCGGTGCACGCCGTCATCCCGTTAGAGACCCTCGCTGAGACGCCAGTACATACGGTCGCCCGAGCCGATGTGTCCCTAGGATCCTGGAATGGCGCGTGAGGACTACTTGCTCGACAATCGCCAGAACGAGGCGGGCCGGCGCTTCGATGCTCTCGGGACGCTCTTCAACCCGTCGACCTTCCGGCACATGGGGTCGATCGGCCTGTCACTCGGGTGGCGGGTGTGGGAGGTTGGGGCCGGAGGTGCCAGCGTGCCTTCCTGGATAGCCGAACAGACCAAGGCCGATGTGTTGGCCACGGACATCGACACCACCTGGCTCGAAGCCGAGGATGACGGCTTCGTGGTGAAACGGCACGACATCGGAACCGAGCCCGCACCGGACGATTCATTCGACCTCGTCCACGCTCGACTTGTGCTCGTGCACGTCCCTCAGCGATCCAAAGCCATGGCCACGATGATCGACGCCCTCAAACCAGGTGGATGGCTCCTGGTCGAAGAAGCTGACACCGGTCTGCAGCCTCTTGCATGTCCCGACGACCATGGCGCAGCAGAGAAACTCGCCAACAAGTTGAAGGTGGCGTTTCGTGCCCTGATGGCCGAACGAGGTGTAGATCTGTCATTCGGTCGCAAGCTTCCAGGACTGCTCAGAGCTGCGGGACTTGTGGACGTACAGGCGGATGCCTACTTTCCGATAGGCGGCCCTGCCGTAGATCGGCTGGAGCGTGCAACCGTGGAACAGATCCGGCATCGCCTGATCGCCACGGAACTGGCCACTGAGGACGAGATCGAACAGCACCTGTCCAACGTCGCTACAGGTCAGCTCGACTTGACAACCTCGCCCATGGTGTCGGCCTGGGGTCGCAAGCCCGGTTGACAGATAGTCAGCAGCCCGTCGTCAGGTGCCCTTGATCGCCGGTGTGGTGGCGACACCGGCTACTCCTCCCCGGAGAAGCGCTCCCAGGCCGATTGGCGCGTCGTTCCGAGTGCTTCACCGATGCGGGCCCAACTGACGTTTCGCGCTCTGAGCGCGGCGACGTGGTGAGCGACCGCACGGTCGACGTTCTGATGAGCAGCGTGAGCTCGTACCATCTCAGCGAGCAGGTCCTCGTCAGATAACGCCTCAGGTCTTCAGACTCTGTGAAGTCTGCGATTTCGTCGAAGGAATCCCGTCGCCAGGCGCGCTCGCGCCAGGTGCGGATCTGCTCTACTTGCGCGTCCGAAAGTGTCGGGACGTGCGGCGTCGAACGCGAGGCGCCGGGATTGACATCGGTCATCTGGGCGACAATGAGACAATGCGGTCCCTTCCTGCCCGCGCGCTTGAGCTCGTGGCGGACACCTTGGTCTGTGTCGAGAGCGGCTCCCGCCGCGTGTTCGCCTCCGCCTTGGAATGGCCCGGCTGGTGCCGCTCAGCCCGCACAGAGAACGAGGCGCTCGAAGTCCTTGCGGGCTATGCCAGCCGCTACGCGCCGGTGACCGCACGAGCAGGCGTCGGCCTCCCCTCCGGGGCTGCAGAGGGCTTCGAGGTCGTGGAACGTCTCGTGGGAAACGCCACCACGGACTTCGGCGCGCCGGCGGTCGCTGCCGAGTACGAACGCCGGGCCCTCGACGCCAGGGGCGCCAGGCGCCTGGCCGCGCTCGTGGCCGCCTGCTGGCAAGTCTTCGACGGTGTCGTCGCGTCGGCGCCGGCCGCGTTGAGAAGAGGACCCCGGGGCGGAGGTCGTGACCGCGACGAGATCGCCTCCCACGTTGCCGACGCCGAGATCGTCTACGCGCGAAAGCTCGGAATCCGCCTCGGTGACAGCTTGCCGGAGACCCGCGCCGCCCTCATCGACCTCCTGGGCACCGCCTCTGACGGTCGGTCACTTGGCGAGAGCGGATGGCCGGCGCGCTATGCAGCCCGCCGCATCGCCTGGCACGTCCTCGACCATGCCTGGGAGATAGAGGACAAGAGCGGGCGGGAGTGATCCTTGTCGTGCTGAGCCGCCGCCAGGTCTCGGACCACCCGGGGACTTGCGACGTCCGGCGCCTCGGCAGGCGAATCCGGCGCCTCGGCGGGCGAAGTGGCAAGGTGTCCCCGTGAAGGTCGCCGTCGCCCAGTTCGCGTCCAAGCCCGACGCTCCCGCCAACCGGGCGCGCGCACTCGAGCTCCTGAGGACGGCCGCCGGCAGCGGAGCCGAGCTTGTCGTCTTGCCCGAAGCCGCGATGTACCCCACCGGCCGGCCTCCCGCCGAGCTCGCCCAGGCGGCCGAGGCTCTCGACGGGCCTTTCGTCACCGCCCTGGCGGGCGCCGCCGGCGAGCTCGGCGTGAGCGCGATAGCGGGCATGTTCGAAAAGGTGCCCGGCGGGCAGCGGGTGCACAACACCGCCGTCGCTGTCGACGCGACGGGGCTCCTCGGCTGCTATCGCAAGCTCCACCTCTACGACGCCCTGGGCCACCGGGAGTCGGACGCCCTCGTGCCAGGTCGCATGGACGGCGACGAGCTTTTGACCTTGGCGCTCGGGGATTTCGTGATCGGCGTCGCCACCTGCTACGACCTGCGTTTCCCCGAGCTGTTCCGCGCACTGGTCGACCGCGGTGCCACCGCCTTCGCCGTGCCCGCCGCCTGGGTCGCGGGTCCACTCAAGCAAGAGCACTGGGTGACGATGTGCCGGGCTCGGGCCATCGAGAACACCTCTTACCTGATGACGGCGGCCCAGCCGCCTCCCACATACTGCGGCCACAGCCTCGTCATCGACCCCATGGGCATCGAACTGGCCAGGCTCGGTGAGACCGAGGGCGTAGCGATCGCCGAGATCTCCTCCGAGCACGTCCGCTCGGTGCGCGAGGCCTTGCCGGTGCTCCTCCAGAGACGTTACGAGGTGCGACCGAGACCTTGAACCGCGGACGGCGGTGGACTGCTCTCGAGGGCCACCGGACCGAGCCGAGCGAGCAGTTCGTCCACCGCTTCGGCCCGCGGCAAGGAGGGAGTAGCCCCGAGCACGCCAACGGCCAATGCGCCAGCCGCCGTCGCCCTCCGCAGGCCGGTCTCGATGTCCCCGCCACGGGCCAGCGTGGACGCGAGCGCTCCGCAGAAAGCGTCGCCGGCACCGGTCGTGTCGACGACCGGCACGGACAAGGCAGGCACCTCTATGACGCGGTCGCGGTCGAGGTAGACAGAGCCTCTCGGCCCGAGGGTGACGACGACAGACTTGCAGCCACGCCGCAGCAGTTCCGCGGCAGCCCTGACAGCCCCGGCGGCGTCGTCGACCTTCGTCTTGCTCAACTCCGCGGCCTCGAGCTCGTTCGGGAGACAGATGTCGACTTTGGAGAGAAGCTCGTCGCTGAGCTCCAGTGCCGGCGAAGGATTGAGCATCGTGATCGCCCCGGCCTTCCTCGCGACCTCGAGCGCGGCCTCCACCGCCTCGAGCGGCACCTCGAGCTGCACGAGGAGCACCGATGCGCCCTCGATCAAGCCGGCCGCCTGCCTGACGTGTCGCACCGTGAGCGTGCGGTTGGACCGGGGCACGACGATTATGAAGTTCTGGCCGCTGGCTTCGACCGTGATGTGCGCGATCCCGGTGTCGACACCGGGGTCGCTCGTGAGATGGGAGACGTCTGCACCGTCGGCTACGAGCAGGGATCGGATCGCCCCGGCGAAGGAGTCCGAGCCGACCCTGCCGACAATCGCAGTCCTCACGCCCTGGCGGGCGCATGTCACGGCCTGGTTGTTGCCCTTGCCTCCGGGCACCATCGTGAAGGAGCTGCCGATCACCGTCTCACCGGGCAGTGGCAACGTGTCGGTCCGCACCGTCAGGTCCATCGACAGGCTCCCGACCACCACCACCTGTGCCATGGCCCGCCGGCTCACGTGTCGAGGCGCAAGATCAGCCACTGCAGCAGCAACGTCTCGTTGACGTTGCGGCCGAGGCGCGTCGCGGCCTCGTCTATGGCCGCCATGGCGGCGAGGGTGGTCCTCAGGCGCTGCGCCGAGACCTGAGGCGCGACGAGACGCTCGCGGTACACAGAAAGGAGGGCGTCGAGACCTGCGCGAAGCTCGTCTGTCCGCACCCGTCGTTGCTCTCGACGGTGCCGCTCCTCGATCGCGGCCCGTCCCGGGACGCCCCTCTCGCCCCGCCTCTCCGCCTCCTCCTGGAGCAGGGCCAGCTCCTCGGCCTGACGGGCCCGCACGACCTCGAGCGGCTCACCAGCGGCGGCGACGAGCTCGTCGGCGAGCTCGGCAACCCTCGTCCCCGTCCCGTCCAGCCGGCTCGGAACTGTTCTCCAACGGTGCAACCGCTCGGCAAAACCCAAGTCGCGCGCCAGCAGCCTCGCCCTGTCCAGCCGCCCGCCTGCGGCCTCGGCGACAGCGGCGGCGGTCGCGACCTCGACGCCCTCGGCTGTGAGGACCTCGACGACAGTCCCGTCGTCGAGGGGCTTGAACTGGACCTGCACGCACCTGCTCGCGATCGTGACGAAAGAGCGGGGAACGGCCTCGGCGATGAGGATGATGACGGTTGTGTCCGGCGGCTCCTCGATCGTCTTCAGCAAGGCCGGTGCGGCCTTGTCGACAAGGTCGAAGTCGACCAGGACGAGGACCTGGTAGCGGGCGACGCGCGGGGTGCGCAGGGCCATGCGGCCGACCTCGCGTGCCTGGTCGACCAGGATCGAGGCGCCGGCACGCTCGATGACGGCGAGATCCGGATGTCGGCCCGCGACCACCTCCAGACACGAGGGGCACTCCCCGCAGCCCCCATCGGGGCACAGCAGAGCCGCCGCGAAAGCAATCGCCGCGTCACGCCTCCCTGTGCCTAGCGGCCCGAGGAACAGGTAGGCGTGCAGGGGCGTCCGCAGCGAACCGCGGAGAAGCCGCACCGCTTCCGGCTGGCCTCTCACCCGGTCGAGCACGGGCGCCCGGCTCGGGCCCTCGACCACGGTCACGAGGGGCCCCCGATGCCGAGACGTGAGCGAACGGCTCGCAACACCTCGGCGGCGACTTCGGCCGCGGGCCCGGAGCCGTCGACCACAACCCAGTGCCCGGCGTCGCCCGCGGCGAGCTTGCGGAAGCCTTCGCTCACTCGCAAGTGGAACTCCCGGTCTTCGCCTTCGATCCGGTCAGGGCTCGTTCCCGGCAGTTGCGCGTGCTGGGCGGCGCGGCGTGCCTCGGCGAGCTCGAGGGGAAGGTCCAGGAGAACCGACAGGTCGGGCCATCTGCCTCCGGCCGCAAGCTCGCAGGCCAGGCGCACCTCCTCGATCGGCAAGCCTCGGCCGTAGCCCTGGTAGGCGAGCGTCGAGCCCGCGAACCGGTCGACGACGACGTGGCGCCCAGCGGCGAGCGCCGGTTCGATACGGTCGCTGAGGTGCTCGGCGCGCGCCGCCAACATGAGGTGCAGCTCCGCTCGGGGCGCAAGCACGCCTAGGGACGGGTCGAGAAGAAGCGCCCGGATGCGCTCGGCGATGGGGCTCCCGCCCGGCTCGCGGCTCTCCTCGGCGCCGATCGCCGCGGCAAGAAGGTGGGCCTGGGTCGATTTCCCGGCGCCCTCGCCGCCTTCGATCGCGACAAGACGCCCCTTTGTGCCCACAGTTCGAACGATAGAGCCTCACGCTCTACACCACGGCAGTAGCCGGCGGCGGAGGCGGTCGCTTCGCGGGCCTGCGGCGCCGTCTCTCGGGGCGCGCGGGGACGGCTGCTCAGGCCTCAGCCTTGAGCTCGGGCTCGAGCGGCTTCGACTCGCTCCAGAGCAACAGGTTGAGACCTGCCGCCAGCACGCCGCCTACGAGCGGCGCGACGATGAACAGCCACACCTGGCTGAGCGCGGTCCCGCCCTGGAACAGCGCCGGACCGAGAGCTCGCGCCGGGTTCACCGAAGTGCCGTCGAGCGGTATGCCCACCAGGTGGATCACCGTCAGCGAGAGGCCGATCGCGAGCCCAGCGAAGCCGGCTGCGGCTCCCTTCTCGGTCGCCATGAGAACGACGAACACGAGAAGAAACGTGAGCACGATCTCGAGGACGAAGGCACCACCCTCGGTGATGTGCTTGCCGTAGGAGTCGGTGCCGAGCGTTCCCGTTTGGTCCACGACCTTGCCGAAGCTGGAAGTCATCAACTTCAACATCGCGCCACCTGCAATGCCACCGACGAACTGCACCACCCAGTAACCGACCGCCTCGCGCAAAGGGATGCGGCCGGCGAGCAGCGCCCCCAGGGTGACAGCCGGATTGACGTGGCAACCAGACACCGGTCCGATGGCATAGACGAGCGCGAGGAGCACGAGGCCGAAGGCGAACGCCACGCCGACGGGCCCGATCTCCTTGATCCCGCCGACCGCGCTCCCGACGGCGAAGAAGACCAGAACGAACGTACCGACCAGTTCAGCCACGAGTTTCTTGGCCATAGACGAAACCCCCTTGGGTTGACGGGCGAAGCCCTCCGGCGTCCGCGCCAGCGGATCGGCCGCCAGAGCTTCGCACAGAGCCTCCGGGGGAGGCGAGCTGCCTACCAGTCGTCAGGCTGAGAAGCCGAGTCGGTGCTGGTCCTCCTGAGCGCGGCCCCTGGCGCTCTGCGCGCCCCGGCCTTCTTGGCCGCCCCGGCGGTCTTGGCCGCCCCGGCCTTCGTGGCCGCCCCGGCCTTCTTGGCCGCCCCGGCGGTCTTGGCCGCCCCGGCCTTCGTGGCCGCCCCGGCCTTCTTGGCCGCCCCGGCCGTCGTGGCCGCCCCGGCCGTCGTGGTGCCGACGGCCTTCGCGCCGACGGCCTTCTTGACACCGGCAGCCTTTTTGGTAGCCCCGGCCGCCTTGCGCGCCCCGGCCTTCTTGGCCGCCCCGGCGGTCTTGCGCGCCCCGGCCTTCTTCGTTCCGGCGGCTCTGCGAGGGGCGCGCTTGGAGGGACCAGCCGCGCGGCGCTCCGCGATCAGCTCGACGGCGCGCTCGAGGGACAGCTCCTCCGGGTCGTCGCCCCGGCGCAGCGAGGCGTTCGTCGTCCCGTCGGTGACATAAGGGCCGAAACGGCCCGAGCGCAGCACGATCGGCGATCCCGACTCGGGGTCGGTCCCGATCTCGCGAAGCGGCGCAGGGCTCGAGCCGTAGCGGCCTTTCTTCGGCTCGGAAAGTAGGCGGAGCGCCTCTTCGAGTGTCACCGTGAACAGCTGGTCCTCGGTCTCGAGGCTGCGAGTCGCAGAGCCCCGCTTCAAGAATGGGCCGAACCGGCCGTTGGCGGCGACGATCTCCTCCCCGGTCTCGGGATCGGCGCCAACAGTGCGTGGGAGCTGTAACAGACGCAGAGCCTCGTCCAGGGTGACCTCCGCCATGTTCATCGTCTTCAGCAGCGACGCCGTCCGCGGCTTGTCGGTCTCCCCGGTCGCCGCCCCGAGCTGGACATAGGGACCGAAACGCCCGGCGCGCAGCAGCACCGTCCTTCCCGTGACCGGGTCTTGGCCGAGGACTCGGTCCGAGGAGGGGTGCTCGAGCAGCTCGGCAGCCTTCTCCAAGGTGACCTCGTCGGGAGCCAGTTCCTCCGGGATCGCGGCGCGCTCCTCGCCGCGCTGCAGGTACGGGCCGTAGCGACCCACGCGGACCACGATCTCGCGCCCGTTCGCATCCGTGCCGAGCGAGATCGAGTTCACCTCCCGGGCGTCGATCTCGCCGAGATGCACCTCCACGGCCTGCTTGAGGCCGTGCACACCGTCGACCGCCAGAGAGTGGCCCGGCGCTTTTGCGGGTTGCACGCCCTCCGCCGCGCTCTCACCGAAGTAGAAGCGCTCGAGCCAGGGGACCTCCTCCTCCCCTCCCGAGGCGATCTCGTCGAGGTCGTCCTCCATCGAGGCTGTGAACCCGTAGTCGACCAGGTTGGCGAAGTAGTCCTCCAGCAGGCCGACGACGGCGAAGGCCGTGAAGGAGGGGACGAGCGCCGTCCCCTTCTTCCAGACATAGCCGCGGTCCTGGATGGTCCCGATGATGCTCGCATAGGTCGACGGCCGGCCGACGCCGAGCTCCTCGAGGCGGCGAACGAGCGAGGCCTCGGTGTAACGAGCCGGCGGCTTGGTGGCATGGTCCTCGACCTCGAGGGCCTCGCAGACGACGTCTCCCCCGACGACAAGCCTGGGCAGGCGCGCGTCCTGGTCGTCGCGGCGCTCGCCGCGGCCGTCCCCGTTCTCGTCCTCGTCCTCTCTGTACACGGCGAGAAAACCCGGGTCGGTGATGACCGTGCCCGCGGCCACGAACGCCGTCGTGGTGCCCGCTGGAGCGACTGACGACTTGGCCGAGGTCTGTGCCTCGATACGTGCCCGCGCGCTCGTCCCGGTGGCGTCGTTCATTTGCGAGGCGACCGTCCGCTGCCAGACGAGCTCGTAGAGACGTCGCTCCTCGCCCTTGAGCTCGCCGGCGACCTGAGACGGGGTGCGGAAGCGGTCGCCGGCAGGCCGGATCGCCTCGTGGGCCTCCTGGGCGTTCTTGACCCTGCTGCGGTAAACCCTGGGAGAGCGCGGCACCGACTTTTCCCCATAGAGTGCCCGGGCTTGGTCCCGAGCGGCCCTGACGGCGGTGTCCGACAACGTCGTCGAGTCGGTGCGCATGTAGGTGATGTAGCCCCGCTCGTAGAGGTGCTGGGCGACCTGCATGGTCCGCTGCGCCGAGAAGCGCAGCTTGCGGGCCGCCTCCTGCTGGAGCGTGGAGGTGATGAACGGGGCGGCGGGCGACCGCCGGTAGGGGCGTTCCTCGACGCTCGCGACGCGGAACTGGGCGCCCTCGAGGGCCGCCACGAGCCCGGTCGCTCCCGGCTGGTCGAGGAGAACGACCTCGTCCGGTGATATGAGCTTCCCCGTCGGGGCGAAGTCGTCGCCCGTGGCCACCTGGCGACCGCCGATCTCGACCAGGCGCGCGGCGAAGGCCTGCGCGTCGGCCGAGAAGCTCCCCTCGACGCTGCACCAACTGGCCGAGCGGAACCGCATGCGCTCCCGCTCGCGCTCGACCACGATCCGGGTGGCCACGCTCTGCACCCGCCCTGCGGAGAGGCCCTTGGCCACCTTGCGCCAGAGTACGGGCGAGACCTCGTAGCCGTAGAGACGGTCGAGGATGCGCCTTGCCTCTTGCGCGTCCACCAGGCGCCGGTCGAGGTCACGGGGATGCTCGATGGCGGAGTGGATGGCGGCGGGAGTGATCTCGTGGAACACCATGCGCTTCACCGGGACCCGGGGCGAGAGCACCTCGGCCAGGTGCCAGGCGATGGACTCGCCCTCGCGGTCCTCGTCTGTCGCCAGGTAGACCTCGCTGGCCGAGGAGACAAGGCGGCGTAGCTTCGCGACCTGCTCTCGTTTCTCGCGCGACACGACGTAAAGAGGCTTGAAGTCGTTCTCCACGTCGACGCCGAGACGGGCCCACGGCTCGGCCTTCAAGGCGGCCGGGACGTCGGCTGCCGATCGGGGGAGATCGCGAATGTGGCCGATCGACGACTCGACGACGTAGTCAGCACCGAGGTAGCCGGCGATGGTCTTCGCCTTCGCCGGCGACTCGACGATCACTAGTGGCTTGGGCATGTGCGCTCGTCCCGATCAGGGCGGCTGGCCCCGAGGGCGCCGGTCCGCGAGAGGTTAGGAGCGTACAACGGCGTCGTCGGTGCTTGCCGGTGAGCCGGCAGCCGGTCCCCCGGTCGGGAGCGCGGCGTCGATGTCCGCCTTCGCGGCCTCGAGCGTGCCCGTCGAGCGCTTTGAGAAGGCAATCGCAGCGAGCAGGACCAAAAGGGCGACGCCGGCGATGGCGTACTTGGCGGCGTCGTTGTGCCGGAGCGTGATCACCGCCGGCAGGATGAGCAGCGAAACGAGGTTCATCACCTTGATGAGCGGGTTCATCGCCGGGCCTGCGGTGTCCTTGAAGGGGTCACCGACGGTGTCGCCGATGACGGCGGCCTTGTGGCACTCGGACCCCTTGCCGCCAAGATGGCCGTCCTCGATGTACTTCTTGGCGTTGTCCCAGGCACCGCCGGAGTTCGAGAGGAAGTTCGCCATCAGCTGGCCGGTCAGGATCGTGCCGGTGAGGAAGGCGCCGAGGGAGAGGTAGTTGATCCCGAAGCCGACGATGACCGGTGAGAGAACCGCGAGCAGGGCCGGGGTCGCGAGCTCGCGCTGTGAGGCCGCTGTGCAGATGGAGATGACGTTGCCGTACTCCGGCTTCTCGGTGTAGTCCATGATCCCGGGGTGCTGGCGGAACTGGCGGCGCACCTCTTCGACGACGGTCCCTGCTGACCGTCCGACGGCCCGGATGGCGAGTGACGCGAACAGGAAGACGACCGACCCGCCGATCAAAAGGCCGATGAAGGTCGTCGGGATCGCCACATTGACCTGAGTGAGCGCATTGCGGAACAAGGCGTCGCCCGTGACGTGCTTCAGCTGTGGGAACTCGCTGCCGATGGTCTCGACGAACGACGAGAACAGGGCGACCGCGGCGATGACGGCGGAGCCGATCGCGACCCCCTTGGTGATCGCCTTGGTGGTGTTGCCGACGGCGTCGAGGCTCACCATGACCCGCTCGGCCTCGCCCGTGAACTCACCCGACATCTCGGCGATGCCGGCGGCGTTGTCCGAGACCGGCCCGAAGGAGTCCTCCGAGATGATCATCCCCGTCGTCGACAACATGCCGATGCCGACAAGGGCCACGAAGTAGAGCGACACGGTCAGCTTGCCGCTGCCCAGCGCGACCGCGCCCGCGATCGCCACGATGATGGCCATGATCGCCCACACGCTCGACTCGAGACCGATCGATATGCCGGCCAGCACCGTCGTCGCCGGGCCGGTGCGGGTCGCCTCGGCGATCTCCTGTACCGGACTCTGGTCGGTCGAGGTGAAGTGCTCCGTGATGAGGCTCGCCACGTTCGCCAACGCAACGCCGATGACCACCGCCCAGAAGACCTTCAGGTCGTGGATGTAGAACTGCGCGACGAGAAACGCTCCGATGAGGGTGAGCACGGTACCGGTACGAAAGCCGCGGTTGATCGGAGCCATGGCCGACTTGTCGCGGGGACGAGCACGCACGATCAAGATGCCGAACCCGGACGTGAGGATGCCGATGCCGGCGACGATGAGCGGGAAGAGCAGGCCGCGCGCGGGCGGCAGGTGGAGCGACTGGAAGGCGGAGTAGCCGAGGATCAACGAAGCGATGATGGTGATCTCGTAGGACTCGAAGAGGTCGGATGCCATCCCGGCACAGTCGCCGACGTTGTCGCCGACGTTGTCGGCGATCGTGGCGGCGTTACGAGGGTCGTCCTCGGGGATCCCTACCTCGACCTTGCCGACGAGGTCGGCCCCCACGTCGGCCGCCTTGGTGAAGATGCCGCCGCCGACACGCATGAACAAGGCGATGAGCGATGCGCCGAACCCGAAGCCGACCAGCACGGCCGTGGCCGTGTTCTGGAATATGAACACGATCGTCGTCGCACCGATGAGGCCGAGACCGACACAGAGCAGTCCGGTGATGCCTCCAGTGCGAAAGGCCACCTTTAGCGCAGGCGGCAGTTTTCCTTCGCGGGCCGCCGCCGCCGTGCGAACGTTGCCGCGCACCGACATGCTCATGCCGATAACGCCCGTCAGCCCGGAGAAGAATGCGCCGAACAAAAAGGCGATGGCGCGGGCGAAGCCGGCCTGCACGAAGGTCAGCGCCACGGTCCCGTCCGGACGTACGACCTTGGTGGCGGTGAAGAACACGAGCACGAACAGCGGGACGACGATGATCGCGATCGTCTTGAACTGTCGGCGCAAGAACGCGACGGCACCTTCTTGGATCGCGGCCGCGATCTCACGCATCTTGGCGGTACCGGTGTCAGCGGCGAGCACGCCGCGCATCAGGTAAAAGGCGGTTCCGATCGCCACCAGGCCCGTGGCGAGTGCGAACACGAGCCAGTCTCGCTCGGCGCCGCCAAGCACGAAAGCCTGATAGCCCTCGGCCGCGAACAGATGAGGAGGCATTACTTGCTCCTTTGGTCGGGTCGGCTCGGACAATACGGTAGGCGGCCCGTAGATTCAAACTGCGCAATTGACTGGGCAGTCGGCGACCGTTCCCCCTCGCTGTGCGTGGGTCGCCCGAGCCGGCGGCCTTCGGAGCCGGGAGGCGGGCAGCAGCAGCCCTCCGTGGACCGACGGTCAGGCGCGACCGGGACCGCCTGGGACAGCGTCGTGGCCCCCCGTCGAAGGCGCCTCAGCGTGATCGGGGGTTGAGATCACCCAGTAGAGGGGGTTCACCATCCCGACGCCACGGCCACGGGCGGCGACCATGCCTTCAACCACGACGCGGGCTCCCGGCTCGATGCCGGCTACGCGCCGGCGGCCTTGGAACACAGCCATCACCTGCCCGGTCCCGTCAGCGATCGTGCATTCGAGCGACGAGACACCGGCTCGGGGCTGGACGCGCACCGTCCGTATCCGCCCCGCAACCCGGGCACGCTGCCGCGGTCGCAGGTCAGCGATGGGAACGGCGCCGGCGGCAAGACCTGACGGGGAGGCGGTCTGGAAGCCGGCGACGCGCTCGGCCGCCGTCTTGGCACCCGCCTCGCGCGCCGCCCGGCTCGGCCCGATCGTGCCGAACTCGGCGTCGTGCAACGCTCCTGTCCCCCGCTCTCCGCCCGCCTTCCAGGGAACCAATTGCCTCCGCCGCTTCCCGAGCTGGAAGGGCACGATCGTCGCGTTCACGTTCGGCAACTCGCCGACGAAGGCGGCGATGCGGTCCGATGTGCGGTCGTGCAGCAGCCGTTGCCATGCCCCCGGGACCACGCGGTGCGGCAGGAGCACGCTGACCTCCGTCTGGCCATCGGCCGCCACCTCGGCTACCAGCTCCATCGAGGCCCTGATCAAACGGCGGTCGGGGCATTCGACAAGGTCAAGAGGAAAGCGCGAGAGACCTAGCTCGGCCCATTGAGCCTCGAGCTCGGCCGCGCGAGCACTGTCCAACACGAAATGCACCGCCCGCAGCTCGTCCGGGTCAAGCATGCGGGCGTACTGCAGGGCGCGGGCATCGGCGAGATCCAGCCGGTCGACGAATACGAGGACGACGTGACGGCGAAGGATCGGGGCCACGGCGGCGTTGCTGACGTTCTCCTCCAGCTCCTTGCGCTCCTCCTCGTACTCCTTGTGAAGACGGATCAGGGTGGGCACGAGGATGAAGAAGAGCAGGACGACGATCCAGACGCCTTCGCGGAACTTCACGATGACGAAGATGAGCACGACGCTGAGGGACAGGATCCCGGCAAAGCCGTTGATGGCGAGCTTGTGCTTCCATCCCTTCTCCCGCAGGCGGAGGTGGTGCTTGGACATGCCGAAACCCGCGAAGCTGAAGCCCGTGAAGACGCCGACGGCGTACACGCCGACCAGGATGTCCAACTGAGCCCGGGTCGCTATGAGGAGTGCCTCGGCGGCGATGGCGAGGAGGATGATCCCGTTCGAGAACACGAGCCGGTGCCCGCGGCGGGTCAGCCGGCGGGGCAGGAAGGAGTCCTCCGCTACGAAGCTGGCGAGGTTCGGGAACCCGTTGAAGCTCGTGTTGCCGCCCGTCCACAAGATGAGCATCGTGGCGCCCTGCACGAAGTAGAAGCCGAACCTGCCGATCGGGCTCGACCCGAAGACGTACTGCGCCTCTTGGGAGAGCACCGTCGGGCTCCCGTTCAGATAGGGGACGGCGTGGGTGATGTGGGCGAGGAGGGAGACTCCGGATACGAGCGAGCCGAGGATGACCGCCATGATGACGAGCACCCGCCGGGCGTTGGGCCCTTCGGGTGGGCGGAAATTCGAGACCCCGTTCGAGATCGCCTCGAGGCCCGTCAGCGACGACCCGCCGTTGGCAAAGGCCCGCAGCACGATGATGACCGAAGCTCCGTACAGCAAGCCGCTGCCGGGGTGGCCGAACGGGACGATCTTGTCGTGAAAGGGAATCGGGTGGGCGTGCAGCTGGCCGAGGGCCGCCCGGATGAGGCCGATGATGATCAGCGACCCCGTCGCGGTGACGAACAGGTACGTCGGCAGGGCGAACACGCGGCCTGCTTCTCGGATGCCGCGCAGGTTCCCGTAGCACATGATGGCCACGACGACGACAGAGATCTCGACGTCCCAGGCCGCGAGGGCAGGAAAGGCGGAGGACACGGCGTCAGTCCCCGCCGCGACCTGCACGGCGACGGTCACGACGTAGTCGATGATCAAGGCGACGGCGGCAATCTGTGCCACCTTGACTCCGAAGTTCTCCCTGGCCACGACATAGGAACCGCCGGCGCGTGTGTAGACCATGACGACCTCTCGGTAGGAGAGGGTCACGAAGAGAAGCACGACTATCACGGCCAGGGTGATCGGCAGGAGAAGGCTGAAGGCGGCAACGCCGACGGCTCTGACTAGCACGAAGAGGATCTCCTCGGTTCCATAGGCGGTGGAGGAGATGCAGTCAGGGGAGAGGACGCCGAGCGCCATTGGCTTGCTGAGGCGCTCCACAGAAAGGCGCTCGGTGACCAGCGGCGGCCCGAGCAGCGCCTTCTTCAGGCGGTAGGAGAACGACTCGGGAAGGACTACGACGTCGCCCAATTCCTGACGGCTGAATCTTTCCCCGACGTCATCGTTGCTCAGAGGCGGTGACGACAGCGGTGCCGATGGCGGAGCCGATGGAGATGGCGCCTGTTCGACTGCCGGCTGGCCAAGCTCGTCGATTGTTCCGCCCGGCACGACTTCTGAGCCTACTTTGTCGATCCCAGGCGAATGACTTTGTCGCTCCTAGGCGAATGATTCCGGATAAGCGGGTGGTTCGAGCGGCCACCGCGGCCGCGCGGCGGTCCGGTGCCAAGAATGCCGGTGAGTTGTGCAGGCGCGCTCCCGGGTGTTCGATTGTCGTCATGCACGTCATCGTCGTCGGGTGCGGGAGGACCGGCGCGGGACTGGCCACCGAGTTGACCAATGCCGGCCACTCGGTCGCCATCATCGACAAACTTCCCCGCGCGTTCCGGCGGTTGCCGGCTGGCTGGCCGGGACAGCAGATCGTCGGCTTCGGCTTCGACCGGGATCACCTCGAGGAGGCCGGTGCGAAGGGTGCGGCCGCCCTCGCCGCGGTCACCAGCGGCGACAACTCCAACATCCTCTGTGCCCGCATCGCCCGCGAGACCTACGAGATCCCGAACGTGGTGGCCCGGATCTACGATTCGCGCCGCGCCGAGATCTTTCAGCGGCTGGGAATCCCCACGGTGGCGACGGTCCCCTGGACGATCGACCACGTGCTCCGCCGGATTCTTCCCGAACGCGCCATCACCGAATGGTCCGACTCGACGGGCGAAATGCACCTGATCGAGCAACTACTGCCCATCGACTGGGAGGGACGCCGCTTGCCGTCTGCGGCCCTCCACGGCGAGGGGATCCGCGTCGTCGCCGTGACCCGGGCGGGCGTGCCGACGGTCGACGTCGATGGTCTCGTCGGACAGGAAGGCGACGTCCTCCACCTAGTCGTCACCCACGACGTGGAAGGCAAGCTTGAAGCGTTGTTCCCTGGCGCATCGGTCGTATCGGGGTCGAAGGACGGGGGGAACCACGAGTGAAAGTGGCGATCGCGGGTGCGGGCAACGTGGGCCGGTTTCTCACTGAGGACCTAGCGCGAAATGGGCATGAAGTGGTGCTGATAGATCGAGACCCCGATCGCCTGGCCACGCTGCCGCCGATAGAGGGCGTCCGCTGTGTCACCGCAGATGCCTGTGAGGTATCTGCCCTGCAGGCGGCCCGTTTCGACGAGATGGATGTCGTGGTGGCCACCACCGGAGACGACGAGGACAACCTCGTCGTCTCCCAGCTCGCCAAGCAAGAGTTCGCCGTCCCTCGGGTGATCGCAAGGGTGAACCATCCGAAGAACAACTGGCTCTTCAATGGGATGTGGGGCGTGGACGTGGCAGTGTCGACGCCTCATCTGCTCGCGGGCCTCGTCGAGGAGGCCGTGTCGGTCGGAACGCTGGTCCGCCTGCTGCAGTTCGAAGGCGGTCACACCCGCCTCATGGAGGTGACGTTGGACGCCGGCTCGCCGGTTCTAGGCAGCGAGTTCGGAGCGCTCGTCATGCCTCGTGGTGCTGCTGTCGTGGCGCTCGTGCGAGACGGCCACGTGGTCGTGCCACGGGCGGACGCACCCTTGGTCGTTGGGGACGAAGTCGTGTTGCTCGTCAGCGCGCAGTGCGAGGACGACGAGATCCGCACGCTTCTCCTGCAGGGCTCGTGACGGACGCTCCGGACGGGGCACGATCCGGGGAGTTTCCCGGGCCGGAGGGCGCCGAGCCGGAGGGCGCCGAGCCGAACCTGGAGGAGCCGGGCGAGCCGGGCCTGGAAGCCGAGCCGGGGGCGGAACCGGGCCAGCCGGGGCCGGACCAAGAGGAGCCGGGCGGGCCGGAAGAGGAGCCGGGCGAGCCGGGGGCGGAGACCCCCCCGGAGGCGTCGACGCCCAAGCGGCGTCGCAGTCGCAACCGCGGGCGACGGCGCCACAGGCCCGAGGGCGGGCTCGCCGACGAGGGTGCCGACGGGAGCGGTGCCGTCGACCAGGGGCTGGCGGGCAACAACCGGCTCGCCGGCTCCGGGCGACCCACCGAGCACGTCCCGGCCACATATGGCGCACTGGAAGCCGCGTTCTTCGACCTCGACAAGACGGTCATCGCAAAGGCTTCGATGGTTGCCTTCGGTCGACCCTTCTACAACGGAGGCTTGATCAACCGGCGAACCGTGCTACGGGCGGTCTACGGCGAGCTCATATACCTTCACCTCGGGGCGAGCGAGCAGAAGCTCAACCAGATCCGCGAGTCGATCCTCCGCCTGATCAAGGGCTGGCACAGCGACCGGGTACGCGAGATCGTCGCCGAGGCGATCGAGGCCATCGTCGAGCCGATCATCTTTGCGGAGGCGGCCGACCTCATCGACTGGCACCATGAGCACGGACGCCTCGTCGTCATCGTGTCGGCGTCACCGGAGGAGATCGTGACTCCGCTGAGCAGGTTTCTCGGTGCGGACGAATGCATCGCGAGCCGAGCGCGTGTGGACGACCAGGGCAGGTACACAGGCACGATGCAGTTCTACGCCTTCGGGCCCTTCAAGGCTGAGGCGATGGACGCCCTCGCAGCCGAACGTGGCATCGACCTCGCTGCCTCCTATGCGTACACAGATTCCTACACCGACCTACCGATGCTGGAGGCCGTCGGCCACCCAGTCGCCGTCAATCCCGACCGGGTGCTGAACCGTTACGCGCGCGAGCATGACTTCGAGGTCCTCCATTTCAGCCAGACCGTCAGCCTTTGGAGCAGGGTGCGGGACCGCCTCGGGGCGGTGCCGCCCCGCCCCGCCATTGCGGTGTCGGCCGGTGCGGTGGCCCTCGGTGTCGGAGCTGCCGCCGCAGGCTGGTGGTTGGGCTCGCGCAGACGCAGCAGCTAGCTGCGTCTCACCCGGCCGTCAGTCGCCGCGAAGACGCTTCGCCGCGATGATGCCCAGAGCGACGAGCAATATCAGTATCACGAGCTTCTTCGTCATGGCGCGATCGTAGCCAGCAACGGCCCGCGGTGCGCTCTCGAGCCGGCGGGCTCAGCCGTCAGGCGGCGCCCGAGCTCAGACCGTCAGAAGGTCCCGAGCCCCCGTGTCGCTCGAGGGGTGCCGCAGCTTTGACATCGCCCGCGCCTCGATCTGGCGTATCCGCTCGCGCGTGAGGTTGAAGTGCTCCCCGACCTCTTCCAGCGTGCGCGGCTCGCCCCTGTCCAGGCCGAAGCGCAGCTTCAGGATCTCGCGTTCGCGCTCGTCGAGCGGGGCCAGCAGCCGGTTGATCTCGAGCGGCAGCAAAGCGGTGGCAGCGACCTCGAAGGGTGACTCGGCCGACCGGTCCTCGACCACGTCGCCTAGCTCGGCGTCCCCGTCCTCGCGGAGCGGCTCCGACAGCGAGAGAGGCTCGGCCCGGAACCTGAGCGCCTCGATCAGCTTGTCCTCCGGCAGTTCCACCTCGGCTCCGAGCTCGGTCAGGGTCGCCGGCCGCCCGAGCTTGAGCTCGAGGCGGGCCTGTGCCTTCTGCACCCGGGCCAGGGTGTCTCCGGCGTGCACGGGCAGCCGGATCGTCCGCCCCGTGTTGGCAATGCCACGTGTGATCGCCTGGCGGATCCACCAGGTGGCGTAGGTCGAGAACTTGAAGCCTTTGCGCCAGTCGAACTTCTCGACGGCGTGCATCAGGCCGAGGTTGCCCTCTTGGATCAGGTCGAGCAGCGGCAAACCGGAGGCCTGGTACTTCTTCGCGATCGAGACGACCAGACGAAGGTTCGACTGGACGAATGTCCGCTGGGCGGTCTCGCCCTCCCGCACGAGCCGGTTGAGCTCCCGGCGCCGGGTGGGCGTCGTCGCCTTGGACTTCGCCCTCAGCTCCTCCTCGGCGCTCCAACGAGCCTCGATCGCCTGCGCCAGGCGTACTTCGTCGTCCTTGGTGAGCAGCGGATACTGGCCGATGTCGGTCAGATACAGCCTGACGAGATCCTCCTCATCGCGCTCAACTCGCTCTTTCGCCAAGGTCTCAAAGCCTCCGTGGGTTCGGCCGGTACAGCTTCGCGCTGCTCCGAAGTGACGCGTAGCGGGGAGCCGTCCGCGTCTGCCTTCGCTGCCCCACATCGCGCCGGTCAGCGAACTTGCGCTGCCTCATTACTCGAACGTAAGTGTAACGGTGGAGTCAAGCTTGGCCGTGCAGGGTCCTTGCCCTGGCAACGCTGGCCGTGCTAAGGGCGACGACGTCCCAAAGCCGCTCCCGCGCTCACTGCGGCGTCCAGAGAGCCGGGTTCAGGGAGCCAGGACAACAGCGCTGAGCTGGCCTGATCGGCTCTCAGCGAGCCTCCGTGGGCCAGCTGGCGTGGGCCAGACGCCCGGGCGAGCCTCCGTCGGCCAGACGGCGTGGGCCAGCCGCCCGGGCGAGCCTCCGTGGGCCAGACGGCCCGGGCCAGACGGCGTCGCCTAGCCGGCCCGGCTGCAGAGAGCGGACCCTTCCGCCCGTACCACTTCGAGGTCGGCGACGGCCCTGCCGATAGTACGGACGACGGCGCCGTCTGCGGCCTGAGTGCACAGCTCCAGGCGGAGGGCATATTCGGCGAGCAGCAGAGGGTAGAGCCCACCGGTGACATCAGCCACGAGCTGGAGACCGTTGTCTGGTGGACTGTCGCGAGATCCCGGAGCCGTCCCGGCGCTGCAGGAGCCGTCGTCGCGCTCGGGCAGGGCTCGGGCCAGCTCGTCGCCAAGATGGTTCTCGGGAAGAACCGTAAGCTCCTCCAGCCCGGGGAGCCCCGTCGAGACGGGAAGTAGGCTCTCGAGCAGGGAGGCCCTCCAGGCATGGGCAAGGCTCGCCGACGCGGCCCACCGTGCACAGCTCGCCGGCACGAGACCCGGCGCCCGCTCGCCCAAGCGACGAAAGCAGGTCAACTCGACGGCGCGGAGCGCTCCCAGCTTCCTGGAGGTGTCGAGGAGGTTCAAGAAGGCTACGGGCCCACGGGCCCGGACGGTCCTGGAGCGATCGGGCGTGCTGAGCCCACCTTCGAAGCCGAGGCCCGGTACTGGTTCGTGATCGGCATCCGCCGGTCCTTGCCAAAGCCGCGGCTTGTCACCCGGGGCCCGGGCGGGGCCTGACGCCGTTTGTACTCGGCGTGGTCGACGAGGTCGATGACCCTTCGGACCGTGGCCGCGTCGAATCCCGCCGAGACCAGGTCGGAGACGGTGTTGTCCCGCTCCACATAGCCCTCCAGGATCGGGTCCAAGACCCCGTAGGGCGGGAGGCTCTCGTCGTCTCGCTGGTCCGGCCGTAGCTCCGCCGAGGGGGGCTTGGTGATGACCGCCCGGGGGACGAGGTCGCGACCCGCGACGGAGTTCCTGTGCTCGCAGAGCTCGTACACGAGCGTCTTCGGGACGTCCTTCAACACGGCGTAGCCGCCCGCCATGTCACCGTAAAGCGTCGCGTAGCCGACCGCCATCTCACTCTTGTTGCCCGTGGTCAGCACGAGCCACGCCCGCTCGTTGGAGATCGCCATCAAGATGACGCCACGAATGCGTGCCTGGAGATTCTCACCCGCCAGACCCGCCGAGAGGTCTCCGACCGGTTCGAGCATCTCCAGAAGCACGCGGTGGGCGGCCTCGATCGGCACGGTGGACGTGCCGATCCCGAGGTTCGCGGCCAGGGCCGAGGCGTCCTTCAGCGAGCCTTCGGAGGAGAAACGCGACGGCATCAACACGCCGTGGACGCGCTCGGCACCGAGCGCGTCGGCTGCGATGGTGGCGACGAGCGAGGAGTCGACCCCGCCGGAAAGGCCCACCAACACGTCGGTGAAATGGTTCTTCCGAACGTAGTCCGAGGTCCCGAGCACGAGCGCTTCATAGACCTCGGCGACCCGGCCCAGACGCGGAGCCAGGCCAGGACGAGGCGCGGGGGCATCGGCGGTCAACGGAGCACCGGCGGGGGCCGAAGAGCCGGCCACCGGGGCCTCCGAGATCGTCAGGAGCGGCAGCTCCGACATGCCCTCGTGGCCCCTCGGGTCCAAGAGCCGCTTGCGGAACACCGGGCGCACGGCAAGGTCGCAGATGACGAGGGCCTCGCGAAACTGCGGGGCCGAGGCGACAATATCGCCGTCGTTGTCGAAGACCATGGAGGCGCCGTCGAAGACGAGCTCGTCCTGACCGCCGACGAGGTTGACATAGCAGAGCGCCGTGGAGGCGTCTGCCGCCCGTGTGGCGAGCATCCGCTCGCGCTGGGCCAAGATGCCGGCACGGTAGGGCGACGCGTTCAGCGCCACGACCAGCTCCGCGCCCCCCTCTCCTAGTCGGCCAACGGGGCCCGAGGGGCTCCAGGCGTCCTCGCAGATGGTCACCCCCACCCGCACGCCCGCGATGGAGAAGAGCTGTTCCCGCCGCTCGCCCGGGGCGAAGTAGCGCCTCTCGTCGAAGACCCCGTAGTTGGGGAGCAGCTGCTTGCGGACGATCGCCCTCGTCTCGCCCGCCGCGCACACGGCGGCGGCGTTGTACAAGTCGCCATCCTCCTCGACAAAACCCACCACCGCCGCACAACGGCCGGTCGCGGTCGCGACCTTCTCCAGCGCCAGCAGGTTCCCCTCGACAAAGCCAGGCTCCAAGAGGAGGTCCTCCGGGGGGTAACCGGTGAGGACGAGCTCCGGGAACACCGCCAGGTCAGCCCCTGCCGCCTCGGCCTGGGCGAGCTGGGCGATGACCTTGTCGGCGTTGCCGTCCAGGTCGCCGACCGTGACGTCCAACTGACAGAGCGCTACGCGCAAGCCGGCCACGACTCGAATCCTACCGGTGGCCCGGGTCCGGCCCAACGAAGCCATTAGCCTCTCGCAGAGGAGTCCTCCGCCGATGCCCACACCACAGCTGCCCGACAAGTTCGTGCGCGCCTCTGCAGCTCCCGACATGGTGCGCCTCGTGGCCGCCCAGCTCCTCGAGGCCTTCCCGTCCGCCGGCGACCGGCTCGCCTCCGAGCCCGGCCTCGCTGGCGCGTTCGCGGCCGTCGCAGCCGCGAGCCGCTCGTTGTCGCGGGTGATCACGACCGATCCCGCCGCACTCGACGTCCTGGCTCACGGCGTGGCCGCAAAGCCCGGTGAGTTGCGTTGGGACCCTGCCGAGGCGGCAGACGTCGAGGACCTCGTCCGCCGCAAGCATCTCTCGTTGCTCGAGGTCGCCGCCCGGGATCTCCTCGGCCTTGACGACCTCGAGCAGGTGACCGCCTCGTTGTCCCATGTCGCCGATCGTGTCCTGGCCAGTGCCATCGCCCTTGCCGGTGCCGGGGACGGCCTCGCGGTCATCGCCATGGGCAAGCTCGGTGCCCAGGAGCTCAACTACGCCAGCGATGTCGACATCGTCCTCGCGGCCGCGGACGCCTCCGAGGTCGATCCCTCCCTGGCGCGCTCGGTCGTAGCCATCGCGTCTCGCGCCTACCGCATCGACACCAACCTGCGCCCGGAGGGACGCTCGGGCGTGCTCGTCCGCTCCGTCGCCTCCTATGTCGCCTACTGGGAACGGTGGGCCCGCCCCTGGGAGTTCCAGGCGCTGTTGAAGGCGCGTCATTCCGCCGGCGAGGCCGCCTGCGGCCGGCTGTTCGAGCAGGCGGCCTCCGAGCAGCTGTGGTCCCGGCGCTTCGGTGCCGACGAGCTGGCCGAGCTGCGCACGATGAAAGCGCGGGCGGAGGCGGTCATCGCGCGCCGTGGCCTCGACCGCCGCGAGCTCAAGCGAGGCCGCGGCGGGATCCGGGACGTGGAGTTCTCCGTGCAGCTGCTGCAGCTCGTCCACGGCGGGCGCGACCCGGCCCTGCGCCTGCGGGCCACCCTTCCCGCCCTCGCCGAGCTGGCCGAAGCGGGGTACGTGGCGGCCGAGGACGCCGCGACGCTCGCCATCGCCTACCGTTTCCTGCGCACCGTCGAGCACCGCCTCCAGCTCGTCGAGGAGGCCCAGGTACACACGGTGCCGGCGGAACGTGAGGCTCGGGACCGGCTGGCACGAGTGCTCGGGTTCCGGGGCCGGCCGGAGGAGACCCCGGCGGAGCGGTTCGACGCCGTCCTCGCTCGCCACCAGAGCGCGGGCAGGGCCATCCACGAGCGCCTCTTCTTCAGGCCTCTGCTCGAGGCCTTCGCCGTCGGCACGGCTCGGCGCAACGTCCCCGGGCGCGGCGAGCAAGCGACCACCGAGCATGGTTTCGCACCAGATGCCGCCGAGGAGCGCCTGGCCGCCTTCGGCTTTGCCGACGCCGAGCGGACCCGCCAGGCCCTGAGCGAGCTCACGCGGGGCCTCACCCGATCCTCGAGGCTCATGCAACAACTACTGCCACTCCTGCTCGACTGGCTCTCCGAGTCGCCCGATCCCGACCAGGGCCTCGTCGGGCTGCGCACCCTCGCCGGCAGCCCGCACCGGCGCGACCTGCTCGTGACGGCGTTCCGGGAGTCGTCCGAAGTGGCCCGGAGGCTGTGCCTCCTCTTGGGGACGAGCCGCCGGCTGGGCGAGATCATCGCCCGGCACCCCGACTTCGTGGAGCTTCTCGACGACAAGGCGGCGCTGCGCGCCCTCGATCCCGACGAGCTCGCCGAAAACGCCACGATCGCAGCCGATCAGGGACCCGACCGGCGCACCGGCGCCCTCCGGACCTTCTTCGAGATCGAAACGGTGCGGATCGCGGCCCGAGACGTCCTCGGCCTCTCGGGTACCGGCGCCACCGGCCGCGCCCTCGCCGAGCTCGGGGCTGCGGTCGTCGCAGCCGGCCTGCACGCCGTCGCTCCCGGCGTCCCGATGGCGGTGATCGCCATGGGGAGCTTCGGCGGGGCCGAGATCGCCTACGGGAGCGACCTCGACGTGCTGGTCGTCTACGAGGGGACGACCGTCCCGGACGCGCGGGCCGCTGAATGGGCCGCAGGTGAGCTCTTCCGGCTGTGCAACGGGTCGACGCCCGCCGAAGGGATCGTCCGCATCGACGCCTCGCTCCGCCCGGAGGGAAGACAGGGCCCGCTCGCCCGCAGCCTGGATGCCTACGAGGAGTACCACCGCCGCTGGGGCGCCGCCTGGGAGCGCCAGGCTCTGCTGCGTGCCCGGCCTGTCGCGGGCGACGAGGCGGTCAGAGAGCGGTTCGTGGCCCTCGCCGACCAAGCAGTGTGGTCCTCGCCCCTCGACGAGGCCACGGAAAGGGAGATCCGAAGGATGAAAGCGCGCATCGAGCGTGAGCGCATCCCGCCCAGCGACGACCCCCAGTTCCATCTGAAGCTCGGCCGCGGCTCGCTCAGCGACGTCGAGTGGACGGCGCAGCTCCTCCAGCTCCGCACCGGCACCCGGGCCAGCTCGACTCGCGACGCGCTGGACCGACTCGAGCGTGTGGGGGCGCTCAGCGCCGCCGACGCCGCCACGCTCAGGGACGCCTACCGTTTCTGCGCCGAGACGAGGAACCGGTGGCACCTCGTGGGCAACTACGTCGCCGGTGCCGGGGGCGTGGTCGGCAGCGGGGCCGACGCCATGCCCCGCCAGCCCGAGCTCCAGTCGCGCCTGGCAAGGAGCCTCGGGACCACCCCGACGGGCCTGCGCGAGTCGTACCGGCGCGTGACGCGGCGCAGCCGCAAGGTGGTCGAGCGGGTCTTCTACGGCCTTTGAGGAAAAGACGAGAACGCCACCAGTGCCGACCGGGCGGCGGCACCCTAGACTCGCGCCGTGCGCATGACGGGCCTGATCTTCGTCCGGGCGAGCCTGTACCTCACCTTGGGCCTGGTGTTCGGGATGCTGGCGTTCATGCGCACGAATGCGTACAAGCGGCGAACGGGCAATAGCCCCTGGCACATCCACCCCCTCGTCTGGGGTGGCGTCAGCGTCTTCGTGGCCTTCTTCGTGACATTGCTGTCGATCGTCTTCGTGGCAATCTTCGGCACTTTGCTGTCTATCGTCGCCTGGTCGCCCCGGCTGCAACCGGGTCGCCAGCGGGGCGTCACCGAGGTCGCCGAGTACAAGGCCGGCGTCCCCGGGTACTCGCCGGCGGCCCAGCTCGGTCCGGTACCCAGGTCTGACCAGCCGCCGCCGGCCACGACCGCGCTCACGGCCTGGCTGTCGGACCCGACGGGCCGAAACGAGCTTCGCTATTTCGACGGGTCAGGATGGACCGAGCACGTGGCCAACGGCGGCGTCATCTCGGTGGACCCGCTCTAGGAGTCCTCGGTCTCCTTGGTGAAGATCAGCAGTGACTGGTCGATACCGCCCAACACGGTGTGGAGGCGGTAGCCGAACAGCTCCGGCTCGTTCAACATGGCCTGCAGGCCCAAGGCCCCGGTCTCGCCGGCATGGACCGACCCGGTGTGCCACTCCTTCACCTTGTACTCGATGTTCATGGTCTTTCGGGTCCCAATAGAACCCCCGATCTGGGTCCGATCGGCTCGGATTGCCGTAGCTCGAGATGAGCTGTCTACAGGATATACATGGGAGGTTCGAGGCCTCCTTGTGCTCTTGTCGTCAGGAGCGCTCGGCGCCGCCCCGTCCTCGTCCGGGACGTCGACGGCCGGAGGGCTCGGGTTGGACCCCGAGGGCCGGAGCGTCGCCTTCGAGTTGCTGGACCATACGGTCCACCTCGGTGAGGATGGCACCGGAGACGACCCAGGAGCCGGTCTCGTCCACCCGGCGGAGGCTGCGCAGCGACTCGCGACGCGCCTGACGCACAGCGTCCAGGGCGGCGCCCACGTTCGGGGTGTCCCCCTGCAGGGCCTCGGCCCGGGCGCGGTAGGCGAGCGCGGTTCTCGACACTACCTCGGCGAGGCTCGCGGGCAGGCGGGGCGCCCCGTCGAGGCGGTGGTCGAACAACGTGCGCGCTATCGCCCGTAGCTGGGCGACCGAGTGCGTGAGGGCGAGAAACACCTGCGAAAGCTCGGAAGTGCCGGTCCTTCTGCCGAATGGGTCCACCCGGAGAAACGCGACCGCCTCGTCGACGAGTGGGCGCGCCCGCTCGAGGTCCTCCTCCAGCCCCCGCGAGCGGGCAAGCCATAGGTCGGTCTCGGTGGCAGTCGGGGTTCTCTTCACGCCCGCGGCCATCTCTTCGAGCAGGTCCGCGATCGAGGCAGCGAGCCCGGCCAGGGCGCGCCGGGCCCGTTCCCGGGGATCTCCCGGATAGGCGACATAGGAGGCGGCGGCGCCGATGACGGCGCCGATAAGTGTCGCCCACACCCTGTCCAGCAGCTTGGGCATGGACATGGAAGTGCCCAGGGCGAGGATGAAGATGGCCGTGCCTGGGATCTGCGCTGACCCGGCCACGCCGAGCCTCAAGAGCTGGCCGACGCCGAGTGACACGAAGACCAGTGCCATGACTGCGAGGGCGGAAAGCCCGACGGTCCTCAGGATCACGACGGCAAGGAGGACGCTGAGACCCATGAGAACGGTCCGCTTGAGGCCGTCGAGCACGGAGGTCCGCACGGTCAGCTGCGCGGCGTAGACGGCCGACGCCGCGCCGAAGGCCGAGGGGACGTTACCGAGCGGGAGGCAGACCGCCCACGTGGCGCCGGCGGCAGCGGCGGTCACCGACATGACCCGGACCGGCCAGCGCCCCTCGTAGGCGCGCCGGGCGAGGCTCTTCAGTCCGGCAGCGAGAACGACGGGCGATCGACGAGCGACATAAGTGCTGCGATGCCTGGTCGTGGGCGTGGTTGCTGTCGCGGCCGAGGGGCGTGAGCCATCCACCGAGTCGCATGGCTCGCTCTCCACCTCACGAGCATGGAGCATCGCCCGCCGCTGCGCCAGCAACGCCACCGCGCCCGGCGGCCCCCTGGGTCAGGCGGTTCCGCCCCGGGCGGACTGGTAGCGGGCGACGGTGAAGCTGATGATGAGCGGGACGATGACGGCGAAAAGGACGAGCATCGCCGTGATCACCGCGAGCGGACCGCCCCGGATGTGGTCCCGCACGAAGGCGAATTCGATGAGCCCCGCCGCGATCACATACGAGAGCAGGGTCCACTTACCGACGAGGAAGAACTTGTCCCAGGCGAAGCCCTTCGTGCGGGCGAGCATGACGATGTTCGCCAAGACGAGGACCCCGCTCGCGGCAGCGAGGACGATCGGCAGCGTCAGGGGTGCCCGGCGCGGCGCGTACGAAGCCATGTAGATGCCCCCGGCCACGATCAGCGCCAAGGCGGCGGCACCCACTTCTGCGACAGGAGCGAAGCGCCGCTCAGTCGTGACAGGCGAGGGGCCGTTCTTGCTCGGCAGGCTCATCGGGACGCCACCCGGGTCATGATGACGAGCGTCGCGACCTGCATCAGGCCCGTGATGCCTGCTGTGTAGATGAAGCGCTTCATGAGCTTGGCGATCACCTCGCCGTCGGCCCGCGGCTTGCGCATCTCGAACAGGACGGCCAGGTTGGCCGGCTCGAGGATGCCGAGGGCGATGATGGCCATGACCCCGACGACGATGAACGAGACGATGAGCCAGGAATGGTTCGGGCTCGACGTCTTCAAGTTGCCGAGGTCGAGCGCCAGCTGAAACCCGGAAGCCAGTGTCATGGCGACGAGCGTCGGCATGAGGAGCACCATCTTCGGCATGAACTTGGCCGAGAACTCGGCGCGGGCCGGGATGGAGAGCCGTCCGAGGATCGGGCCGACGACGAGCCCGACGAACAGGTCGATCCCCGTCCACAAAGCTCCGCCTGCAACGTGGTTGAAATCGAGGCCCCACTGCCAGTTGAAGCCGATCGAGGCGACAAGGAAGGCGAGGACGACGGCGACGACCGGCAGGCCCTTCAGGGGCACGATCTGAATGACCGCTCTGGGTGGCGCACCCGAAGGAGGGCCGAGGTCGGCCGCGGGTCCGTGTGGCGAAAGCTCAGCCCTCGTGTCGGTCATCATTCCCCCCGGTTGCGAACATCTGCTCGGCGGGCCCGCGAGCGCGGTCTTGCGAGCAAGGTGAATTTAGCCAATCGAGCCAGGGCGGGCGGCGACGGGGCTGACCCGGTGACAGTCTCCGGGAGGCCTCTCTGAGCGGCCCTCCGAGCGGCGTGAGTATTGTCTGTTGGCAAAGGTGCGCCGGGAAGACTGGTCGGCAACCAGAGGACCGACCCCATTGAGCGATTCCCCCTCCCCATCCGAGCCGCAGTCGGCCCCGCCGAGGGTTGGCCCGCGCCCGTTCGCCGAACAGGTGCAGACCTGGGAGAGGCACCGAAAGCTGGCCAGCTGGCGGTGGGAAGCGCTCCGCACGACGTTCTGGATGGTGCCCACCCTCCTCGTCATCGTCGCCTGCGGGCTGTTCGCGGTGACCTTCGCCGTCGACTGGGCGGCTTACCACGGTCACCTCGTGCTGCCCTTCTGGATGCGGACCGGGAGCGCGGACGCCGGCCGCGAGGTTCTCATCGCCATCGCGGCGGCGATCATCACCGTCATCGGCGTCGTGTTCTCGATCACGATCCTGGCTGTCACCTTCGCCTCCCAGCAGTTCGGTCCCCGCATGATGCGCAACTTCGTCCGGGACATCGGCAACCAGATGACCCTCGGCGTCTTCGTGGCCACCTTCGTGTACTCCCTCCTCGCCCTCGGCTCGCTCGCCATCACCGGTTCCCACGGCGTCTTCGTGCCCCACCTGTCGATAGTCGTCGCCGAAGGGCTGCTTCTCGTCGACGTCGGGATCCTCATCTACTTCATCCACCACATCGCCAAGTCGATCCAGCTGCCGGAGGTGATCGCCGGGATCGCCCGTGACCTGACCCGTGAGATAGATGCCGAATTCCCAGAGGAGTCAGCTGAGCCGAAGAAACCAGAGCCCGTCGGCTATGGAACCTCCGCCACAGAGGTGATGAAGGTGCTCGAGGAGCGCGGCGGCGCAGTTCCCGCGGTTACGAGCGGCTACCTGCAGTTCGTCGGCTACGCCCAGCTGGTCGACATCGCGACGCAGCTCGATGCCGTCATCCGCCTCACACACCGGCCGGGCCACTTCATCGCTGCCGGGCGTCCCCTCGCCACGGTCTGGCCGCGAGGCGCCGCCCGGCAGGTCGCCCAGGCGCTCGCCAAGGCGCATGTGACCGGGCCGCACCGGACGCTCATGCAAGATCCGGTCTTCGCCATCGACCAGCTGGTCGAGATCGCCATCCGCGCCCTCTCCCCCGCCGTCAACGACACCTTCACGGCACTCACGTGCATCGACTGGCTCTCGTCGGGACTGAGACGAGTCTCCGGCCGGACCCTCGGGGAGGGCATCTACAGGGATCGTTCCGGCCGCGTGCGGCTCATCGAGCCCGCTCCGTCCTATGCCCGGATGGCCAACCGGGCCTTCGACAAGATCCGCCAGTCGTCTCGGGGGATGCCGGTGGTGGTGATCCACATGATGGACGCGCTGAGCTCGGTCGTGGAAGAGACCACGACCGAGGCGCAGCGGAGGGTGCTCGTGCGCCAGGGCGAGATGATCGCCCGAAGCGCTGAGGAGTCCGTGCCCGAGCCGAACGACCTCGACGACATCCGCTATCGCTACCGGGAGCTGCTGGAAAAGGCCGCCCTGGGCGAGCCTGCCGACCAGGCGCCATTGTCCAAGTAGACGAACCGTATGGGGGTACGGCCGTCCGGTGCGGTTGGACCAGCCCGTCCTGGCCTGGTGCTGTGCTGATCAGGCGCCGGAGCCGACCCCGGCGACCGTCTGGCGCCTGGCTGCTCCGGGGCTGCTCAGGCGCCGGAGCCGACCCGTGTGAGGGCGCGCCGCGTCTCATGTCGGCCCCGGAGCGGTCCTTACAGCTGGAGTGTTCCGAGCTCCAGCAAGTCCAGGAGCCGCGTGTCCAAGAGACTGGGCACGACCAGGTCCGCAATGTCTCCGAGCCCGGGCGCCTCTCCAACTCCGGCAACCGTCAGGCCGGCGGCGCGCGCCGCCAGCGCCCCCGTCACGGAGTCCTCGACGGCGATGGCGTGCGCCGGTTGCACGCCGATGCGCTCGCAGGCGCGAAGGTACAGATCGGGCGCCGGCTTGGGCCGAAGCGGAGGTTCGAGCGCGACTATGGCGTCGAACACGGCCGGGATGGAGGCGATCCCCATCGCTGCCTCGACTGTCTCCATGGAGCCGTTGGACGCAACCGCCAGCGGCCGGGAGCCGCGAACTGTCAGGAGCAGCTCGATCGCGCCGTCCATCGCCCGCACACCTTCGGCAATGGCGGCGAGGATCGCCTCGTGGATCTCCCGGACGACTTCGTCAACGTCGAGAGGCTCTCCGACCTCGCGTTCCAGGAACGAAGCCGCGTCGCGCACGGATCCCCCGTAAAGCCCCGACGCCGCGCCGGTGGCGACTCGGTGGATCCCGTGGCGGGCGAACACGGTCACGATGCCGGTGAACCATGCCGGCTCGCTGTTGACGAGCACGCCGTCACAGTCGAAGACAATCGCTTTGGACAACCCTCAGCCCACCTCGAGGGGAAGTCTCGGGTCCGCGCTCCACTCGGTGAGCGACCCGTCGTAGAGACGCACATCGTCGCGGCCGAGCAGCGAGAGCGCGAACAGGTCGACCGTTGCCGAGATGCCGCCACCGCAGTAGGCGATCACGGGGATCTCCGGATCGAGCTGGAGCAGGCCAGCCAGCTCACCTACCAGCTCTTCACGCCGTCGGAAGCACCCCGTATCCGGGTCGACGAGGTCATGTGCCGGCGCGCTCAGCGATCCGGGGATCCGGCCGGGCCTACTGTAGGCGGTCCCTTCCCCCCTAAAGGCCTTCGCCGTGAGCGCATTGACGAGGCACGCCGGTCGCCCGCCCACGACGGCGATGACGTCGTCCTTGGTGGCCAGAAGTTCCGGACGTGGACGGGCGACGAACCTCGCCGGCTCCACGGCCGGCGACACCGAGCTCATCGCGAATCCCGCCCGGCGCCACGCCGGCAGACCGCCGTCGAGCACACGCACGTCGTCGAAGCCGAAATAGCGCAGCAGCCACCACAACCTGGACGCCCACATGGGCGACTCCTGCGCGTAGGCGACGACGCGCGTGTCCGGCCCCACACCGAGCTCTCCCATCACCCGGGCAAATCTTTCCGGCGACGGAAGGGTGAAGGGAAACGGGGAGTCGGGGTCTGACAGCTCACCGGGGATGTCGGCGAACACGGCCCCGGGGATGTGGGCCGCGTCGTAGCTTCGCCGACCGCTCTCAACGGTGTAGGGGCCGTCTGCGACCTCGCGGCGGAGGAATGCCGTCGCGTCGATGATCCTGAGGTGGCGGTCGCCGGCTTCTCGGCAAAGCGCCGGCGCGTCGATCAGCTGTTCATATCGGGTCACAAGGCTGATCTTAACCGCAGCCCCTCGAATCATTACTTTTTCTACCAATATTATATGCTTTGCCACGCCAGCCCACCCAGGCTCGTCGAGGCCGGCGCCACCGCCTTCGCCATAGAGCTCCTCAGCCAGAACCCACAAGTTCAGCTCGAGATCGTCACCGAGCACCTCCTCCCGCTCCTGGCCTGAGTCAGACGACCGTCGGTCACGACGCACGCCGAGTCTTGATCCCCACGCCAGCACATGTCTCGAGCGCGGCCGTCGGGCTAAATTAGGGACAAAGGTCCCGATCTGCTCCGCGCGGGGAGCAGATCTGCCGATAAGTACCACGTGCGAGCCGCCAGCTTTCGTCGTGCAGAGCTCTCCACGACGGCCGGTGCCTTTGCGGTCACCTTGGTGTTCCTATTCTGGCTGGTACTGCACGTCGGGGGTGGCACCGGGGTCCGCTACTTCGACGACATCGTCACGGCTCTGGCGGCATTGAGCGCCTGTGTGGCGTGCATTCTGGCGGCGGGGCGCCAAAGCGGCCCGGAGCGGCGCTTCTGGGTCCTCCTCGGCCTGGCCCTCTTGGCCTGGACCTCGGCCGAGGTGACATGGGGGGTATACGACCTCGTCCTTCGCGTCGCGGTACCGGTGCCGTCATGGGCAGACGTCGGCTATCTCGGCGCGATCCCGCTGGCGGCAGCGGCGCTCTTGTGCCATCCCGGCATGCAGGCGACCGGAAGCTACAAGGCGCGAGCGACCCTCGACGGACTGGCGATCGGCACTTCGCTGCTGTTGTTGAGCTGGACCTTCGTGCTCGGCCCGCTGTGGCGCCACAGCGACCTCTCGACCGCCGGCGGTGTCGTGGCGCTTACCTACCCCTTCGGAGACCTGGTCATCCTCTTCCTCGTCGTCCTCTCGGTCCGTTCCATCACGGCCACGGGCCGCCGACCGCTGTTGTGGGTGCTCTTGGGGCTCTTCGCCATGGCAGTCTCCGACAGCACCTACGCCTACCTCGTCGAGGTCGGCCGCTACGCGACGGGCAACGTCGTCGACACCGGCTGGGTGCTGGGCTACCTCGCCATTGCCGTGGGGGCATCCAGCGATGCCGGGCTCGCGGCGCGCGCCACGTCCCACGAGCCGGTCGAGGCATCGCTCATCTCGTTCGTCACGCCCTATGTGCCGGTCCTCCTGGCGCTTTCGGTCATGGCCGTCGAGCTCGAGCTTCACCACCAGGTCGACCGAGTCTCGTGGCTGAGCGGCTTCGGGCTCGCCTTGCTCGTGATCGCACGCCAGGTGCTCCTGCTCGTCGACCGTCGCCAGGAGCTGTTCTCGCACCCGGTCAAGCCCGAAGGGCCGGGCCTTACGGGCGCCTCAGAGCTGCCAGAGGAAAGTGGCCGCGAGGCCGCAAGTTGGACTGAGTTTCTCAGGAGGAGCCCGTGAGGCGGCTCGCACGCACCCGAGGATCTTTCGACAAGCCCCGTTCGGCAACGAGGCGCCCCTACCACACGGTCGTGCTCGCCCTCATGGTCGTGACGAGCAGCATCGCCATGTTCGACCTCTATTTGTTCGCGTCCTCCGGCTTGCACTGACCACGCAGACTGCTCGGCCCGCCGGCAAGACGGCCACCGCGCTGGCGAAGACGGCGACGAGGCACCGATCTCCAATTTGCGCGTCGTGCCCCGAAGCTGGTGGTTTCGAGGCGGCCGCTCAGGCCCCCCGGGCGGCGAGCATCGCCTTGAGCCTGAAGGTTGCCAGGGCGAAGAAGCCGAGAGCGAAAAGGGCGAGGACACCGAGGTCGCGCGAGATCGTGACTATGTCGCCGTGGTTCGACAAGAGGCTGGTCCAGGCGTCGACCGCCCAGGCCTGGGGCGTGGCGTGGCCGATCTCGCGCATTGTTCTCGAGACGATCGAGAGCGGCCACATGCACCCGCCGAGCATGGCGAACACGATCCCGACGACAGGGCCCATGGCGCTCGCCTGCTCGGGTGTCCGGAAGAACGTGCCCGCGACCATGCCGGCGCTGGCGCCGACAAGGCACCACAAGACGAGCAAGGCGCCTGCCGCCAGGGGGTTGCCCCACGACACGCCGAACACGAGAGCTCCGATCGCGACGATGACGAGGGACTGCCCGGCGGCGATGAGGATGTAGGTGATCGACTCGCCGGCGATGATGGTCCGTGGGCGCACAGGTGCCGCGGACATCCGCTCGAACATGCCCAGGCGCCGCGTCTCGACAATGGTCGCGCCGCTGGCGATCGCCATCAGGAAGACGAATAGCACGAGCTCGGTCGGCGCGCTGTACTCATATCCCGGCGGGAGAGACCCCTGACTCGTCTGCACCACCCGCGAGGTCAACTTGACGCGCGGCGTGCTCGACTCGAGCGAGGCCGCCCGGCTCAGGTCCTGGGTGAAACTGCCCCCGTAGCGGGTGGCGAACTGAGCGGCCTGGACCTTGGCCCCGAAGTCGTCGACGACCGAGGCGACCTGCGTCGCCGCCGCCTGCTGGGTGCTGTTCGCCTGCTCAGCCATGACGGCGACGGTCACCGCCCTCCCACGGCGCTCGTCGCTGCTCAGCCCGCGAGGGATCACGACACCGGCACTGATCTCCGAACGCCCCACGGCCTTTTCGAGCGAGGTGAGGTTGGGATAATCGCTGACCGCCAGGCCCGAGGCGTGGCTGAGCTCGGCTAGCAGCTGGCGACTGGCTTGGGTCCCGTCTAGGTCGACCACTCCGACGCGGAAGGTGTTGAACCCCTGGGCGACCGCGCCGACGATGACGATGACGACGATCGGCAGAACTATCAGGAAGAACAGGGCGACGTGGTCGCGCAGCAGGCGGCGACCCGAGGCCCTGGCGATGGCGACCGCCCTCACGCCGTCACCGCCCGGCGGGCGAGGCTGAGGGCGATAGCGCCGATCACGGCGCTGATGACGAGAATCGCCACCACGGGCTCGACGATCGTGCCGAGCCCTCCCCCGATGGTCGCAAGATCGGTGAAGCCGCGGATCGCCCACCCGTTGGGGGTGAGCAGCGCCAAATGCTTGATGGTCGAAGGTGCGCTCGAGATGAAAAAGAAGTCACCCCCGAGCAGTGCCAGGCCGAACACGAGGATCGAGGAGATCCCCTCGGCTTGGCGTTGCGTCCGAGCGACGCCTATCACCAGGGCGGTGAGGCAGATCACGGAGAAGACAAGCGCCAGGCCGACGAGGGCGGCAGGCAGTGGCGCACCCCAGTCGGCGCCGAAGGCCGCAGTCGTGACGACACCGATCGTCGCCAGGCTGACGACCCCGTAGACGAACACCGACAGCGCCTTTCCGAGCAGTATCTCGACGGGACTGACCGGGGCGGCCCGCATGCGCTCGATCATGCCCTGAGAGCGGTCGACGAAGAAGCTGCGGGACGCGTAACTGATGGTGAACAGCAAGAAGAAGACGCCCATGCCTGGGCTGTAGTAGCTGATCACCTTCAGCTCATGGGCGCCGACGGCCTGCTGCACGGCCTGCAGGGGGATGTGGAGCTTCGAGACGACGCCTATCAGCTGGGCAGCGTCGCCTCTAGGCGCGCCTGCGGCGAGAGCGGTCGCGAAGGCGAGACGATCGGCGTTCACCTGCGCCACGAACGACGAGGCGATGGACGTCGTCACGCTGCCGACGATCGAGCCGTCGTTCGAGCTGAGGGTCGTGAGAGACTCGGGGTGCTCACCGGTGACAGCCGCGGAGAACCCCGCCGGGATCACCAGAGCCGCTCCCAAATAGCCGCTCTTTATCTCCGCGCGGGCGAGCGCCGTCGAGCTGACCTCGCTGACGGTGACGACCTGACGCAGCTGAGGGGCCTCGAGGGCCTTCGCCAGCTCGACCGCCACCGGGCCGTGGTCCAGCTCGACCAGCCCCAAGGTGAAGTGGAAGCTGTTCATGCCGTTGAAGGCGAGGCTCATGAGCCCGGCGATCGCGACCGGGGCGATGACCCCCACGACGATGGCCGATCGGTCGCGGATGCGCTGGCGCAAGTCCTTTCGGGCGATGGCGAGGGCTGTGCGCACCGGCGCCTCACTCCCGCAGGGCCGTGCCGGTGAGATGCAAGAAGACCGCCTCGAGGTCAGGCTCGACGACTTCCACACTCGTCACCGCGATGCCGGCCGCGTCGGCGGCCTCCAAAACGGCCGGCAGCAGGTGACGGCCACCGGTGGCGACGAGGTGCACGGAGTTGTCCGCCGTGGCGGCGCTGCTCACGCCGTCGACGGAACGGCACGCCTCGGCGAGGCGATCGAGGTTCCCGGACGCGCTGAGTTCGATGCGGTCCTGCTCACCGAGCTGGGCCACCAACTCGCGCCGTGTCCCCTCCGCGATCAGATGACCGTGGTCGATGATGCCGACCCGGTCGCAGACCCGTTCGGCCTCTTCCATGTAGTGCGTGGTGTACACGACGGCGAGGCCCTCGCGCCCGAAGGCCTGCACCCTCTCCAAGATGGCGTGGCGGCTCTGGGGGTCGACACCGACCGTCGGCTCGTCCAGCACGAGCAGCTTCGGGTGGTTGAGGAGTCCGGCGGCGATGTTCAGGCGCCGCTTCATGCCCCCGGAGAACGAGTCGATCCTGTCGTCCCGCCTGTCGCTCAGCTCGGTCAGCTCGAGCGCCTCGTCCACCCTGGCAGCGACGGTCCGCCGCCCGAGCTTGTAGAGCCTGGCGAGGAAGGCGAGGTTCTCGCGGGCGGTGAGATCGGGGTAGAGGGCGACGTCTTGGGGAACGTAGCCGATGAGGAACTTCACCTCGAGGTTGCCGATCGCCTCCTTACCGGCGATCGAGATGGTCCCCTTGTCGGGCTGCAAGAGGCCGCACACCATCTTCATCGTCGTCGTCTTTCCGGCGCCGTTCGGCCCGAGCAGGCCGTACACCTCGCCTTCGCAGATGCGAAAGCCGACGCCGTCGACGGCGAGGCGGCTGCCGAAGCTCTTGGTGAGGCCGGCACACTCGAGGACGGGCGTAGGGCTCACCGTAAGGGAATTTGGCGCCCTGATGTCGCTTCGGCTAGAGGCGAAAGTCACGCGTCTAGGGTTCCATGAGGCGGGGCACGACGAGCCACGACAGCACGCCGGTGCCCTCAGCGACCTCACCCCAATCGTCGACGAGGAGCTCGACGCGGGCGAGCGCCGCCGTCGGCATCCGCACACGACCGCCGCCGATAAGGAAACCGACCGTTTCTGAGCAAGTCGGCTCATGACCGATCACCATGAGCAACTGGGTCGTCTCCGGCTCTTTTCTGACCTCTCCGAGCAGACCCTCGAGACCGCCGTCGTACAGCGCCGCGGACTCGCGCACAGACGAGTCCCACTCTCTGGCCTCGCAAGCCAGGGCGAGGGAGGCCCTCGCCCGCAAGGCCGGAGAACAGATGACCGCATCTGGTACCGCATCGGTGTCGGCCAGGAAGCGACCGGCCACCTTGGCTGCCTTCCGGCCACGTTTCGCCAAGGGCCGGTCCAGGTCAGAGCCGCCGTAGTCGGCCGACCAGTCGGACTTCGAGTGCCGGAAGACGATCAGTGCGTGGGACATGCGCGAGGTGACCTATCGGGACGACGGGGCCGGCTCAAAGCTTGTAGCCGATGGCGCGGAGCAAGGACTTGCGCTCGGCCACGTCCTCGTCGGTCTCCACACCGGCGGGCGACGAGCCGTCGATGACACCGAGGACGCCGCGGCCGAAATCGGTCTCGGCGAGCACGACCTCGACACGATTCGCGCTGGCGCAGTAGATGGTGCAGACCTCGGGGACCTGCTTGAGCTGGTTGAGCACGTTCACCGGGTAGCCCTCGCGAACGAGGACGACAAAGCAGTGGCCGGCTCCCAGCGCCAGCGCGTTGCGGACGGCCAGGTCCACGAGCTCGGGGTCGTTGCCCGAACGGCGCACCAGGCGCTTGCCCGACGCCTCGCAGAACGCCAGCCCGAAGCGCAGGTGCGGGCTCGAACCGACGAGGGCCTCGTGGAGGTCCTCGACCGTCTTCACGAAGTGCGCCTGGCCCAGGATGACATTGAGGTCTTCCGGCTTTTCGATGGGTACGACGACCAGCTCCACGCTGCTGCTCCTGTCCGAAGGGCCCTGCACCGGGGTCGCGGGCCAAGCCCAGCGGGCCCGGTGCCCCAAGACGAACTTTGCGCCACCTTTGGCCTCGGGCGCAAGGCCGGGTGACCCGGGGCGCTGGCAGCGCGGGCCGGGGCGCGGGCAGCGCGAGCCGGGGCGCGGGCCGGGGCGCGGACCGCCGAGGTTGGCGGGGGTGTTCCAACCGGGCCCGCCATCCGGTAAAAGGTAGCTATGCGAACAAGAACACTCGGTCAGGGACTCACCGTGTCGGCCCAGGGCCTCGGCTGCATGGGAATGTCGGAGTTCTACGGTCCCGGCGACGAGGAGGAGTCGATCGCCACGATCCGCAGGGCGCTCGATCTCGGGATCTCGCTTCTCGACACGGCGGACATGTACGGGCCGTTCACCAACGAGAAGCTCGTCGGCCGCGCCATCGCCGGACGCCGTGACGAGGTCGTGGTGGCGACCAAGTTCGGCAACGAGCGCAGGCCCGACGGGACCCGCCTCGGCATCAACGGCCGGCCGGAGTACGTGCTCAGGGCTTGCGACGCCTCGCTCGGGCGTCTCGGCGTGGACCACATCGACCTCTACTACCAGCACCGGGTGGACCCCGACACGCCGATCGAGGAGACCGTCGGCGCCATGGCCGAACTGGTCGCGGCGGGCAAGGTCCGCTATCTCGGGCTCTCCGAGGCGGCGCCGGAGACGATCCGTCGGGCGCACGCCCGGTTCCCGATCACGGCGCTCCAGACCGAATGGTCGCTTTGGACCCGCGACCCGGAGATCAACGGGGTGCTGGAGACGGTGCGCGAGCTCGGGATCGGTTTCGTAGCCTACTCCCCCTTGGGCCGGGGATTCCTGTCCGGCTCGATCCAGACGACCGACGACCTTGCTCCCGACGACTTCCGGCGCCACAACCCGCGTTTTGCCGGGGACAACTTCGTGAAGAACCTGATCCTGGTCGACCGGGTCCGGGAGATCGCCGCGGAAAAGGGCATCACGCCCGGCCAGCTCGCTCTCGCCTGGGTGCTCGCCCAGGGCGACGACGTCGTCCCGATCCCTGGGACCAAGCGCCGCTCGTACCTCGAGGAGAACGCTGCGGCCGATGACGTCCTGCTCACGCCCGACGACTTGAGCAGGCTGAACGAGGCGTTCCCGCCCGGTGCCGCCGCCGGTGACCGTTACCCGGACATGTCGCCCGTGCATCGCTGACTCCAGCCCGACCGCACCCGTTCGCCAACCGCAGCGACATGCTGCCGGCTCCGGGCAGGCCCTGGCCGGGACACCGTGGCCGCTGCCGGCCGAGGGACCTGGCCCGGCCCGGGCTTCAGATACCGAAGCTGACGCCCGTCAGCTCCTCTGACAACTCCCACAGGCGCCGTGCCGTCTCCTCGTTCGCGGCCGATGCGGCCGGCTGGACCTCTCTCGGGTATCCGCGCAGCTCGCCGAAGCCCCCCGGCCCGTAGAAACGTCCACCCTCGGCGGCAGGCGCCACGGCCGCGTAGAGCTCGCTGAGGGCCCCCATCTCGGCGCTCTGGGCGAACACGCGGTTGCCGAGCCTCATGAGCTGTTTCATCAGGCCGCTCGGGCCGCTCGTCTGAAGGTTCGTGCTCGCCCAGCCGGGATGGGCCAGCACCGAGCGGACGGGGATGCCCGCCGCCCGCAGCCGGCGGTCGAGCTCCAGCCCGAAGAGCACGTTGGCGAACTTGGACTGCTTATAGAAGGCCCGCGGCGCATAGGACCGCTCCCCCGTCAGATCGCCGAAGTGGATCGACCCGCCCTTGTGCTCGAGCGAGCTGACCGTGACGACCCGGGCCTCACGGCCTTTGCGGATCGTGTCGAACAGCAGCCCGGTCAGTGCGAAGTGGCCGAGGTGGTTGGTCGCGAACTGGGACTCGAAGCCCTGGCGGGTCAGCACCCGGGGCGGGAACATCACCCCGGCGTTGTTGACGAGCACGTCGATCCCGGTCGCAGCAGCGCTGATGGCGGACGCGAAGGCCCGCACCGATTCGAGGTCGGCGAGATCGAGGACCCGGTACTCGACCGTGGCGTCGGGGAGCTCCGCCTGTATCCGGCCGACGGCCTGCAGCCCCTGGGCCTCGGAGCGGGTGGTGAGCACCACCCGAGCGCCGTGAGCGGCGAGCTGGCGGGCCGTCTCGAAGCCGAGGCCGCTGTTGGCCCCGGTGACGACGAAGCTGCGCCCGGTCTGGTCTTCGATCCTGGCAGCAGTCCAAGGGGCCACGTCAGCTGCCCGTCGGCCGCCGTGCGCGGACCGTGAAGACGACGGCCCCCGGTGGGGGAGGCGCCTGCATCAGCGGAAGGCCATTTGGTGCGTGAGGTGGGGCAACGGGCAACCCATGGCACCCATGAGACCACACGGCGCGAGCTGGTGCGGTCCGGGCGCCAGCTCAGGCCTCAGCCCAGCGCGCCGCCCGAGCCCCGGAACGTCTCCCAGGTCGGATGGGCCAAGCCCATCGCCCCGCCGAGCTCACGCCAGAAGCCAGGGGTGCGGGCAGCCCAGCGGGCCGGGACGAGGCCGGTGACGCCCTGGCAGCCCGTCGCCGACGCCGCACGGTGCCGCTCGGACCGGTCCTTGCCAAATCGCCTCAAGGCATGGCAACGATCGGCCGATAAGAAGACGAGAAGAACCGTGTCTCAGGTTCCAACAGGAACCAAGGACCATCGCGAGGGCCTTTCGACGTTACGAGAAGGGCGGTCCTGTTGTCTGAACAAAGAGCGGTCCTGTTGTCTGAACAAACAGGTACCGAGGTAGCCGCAAGCAGTCGTCGGCGCGTCTTCGGACAACCCCTCCGGCTCTGGCTGTACGTCGCTCTCGTGCTCGTCGCCGGACTGATGGTGGTCTTCGGCCCGCTGCGACACACCCCCGCCATAGCCCCCTTCAGCGTCGTGGCGATCCCGTGGTGGTGGATATTCCTCCTCGCCACTGGCGCGGAGCTGGCGCGCGTCGAGCTGCCCATCCACAAGACCAACGTCACGGTGACGCTCAATGACGCCGTCATCATCGTCGCCCTCCTGGGCACCGGACCCTTCGAGACGGCGGTGGCAATGGCCGCCAGCCGCGGGCTCCTTTACGCCCTGCAGGGCCACCCGCCCGTGCAGGCGATCTTCAACTTCGGGGCCCGATTGCTGAACACCCCTCTGTACTACCTGCTGCTGCATTTCTTGATCCAGCCGAACGCGCTCTTCTCCTCCCGCAGCGTGGGAGGCTACCTGTTGACGGTGATCTTGCTGGACGAGGTCTCCAACATCGAGGTATCGGCAGCGATGTACCTGTCCGAGGCCGACTTCACGATCGTCACCGAGGGGCTCAGGTCCACAGCCCCGGTGCTGGCCCTCATCGCCCTTCCCAACGCCGTGTTCGCAATGATCGTCCTGGTCATGACCGTTGCCGCACCGGTCGTGCTCTTGACGATCCCCATCCCGGTCTTCTTCATCGTCGCCGCCTACCGAGCCCGGATAGCCGGACGCAAGCAGCAGGCGGACATCGACAATCTCTTCGCGGCGAGCCGCATCCTCAGCTACTCGAAGAGCGTCACTGCCGGCGCCGTGGAGTTCCTCAACCACATCGGCGACATGTTCCACGCGGCACTGGTGGAGCTCACGCTGCTGCCGTCGGTCGCGGGCAACCCGGCGCTGGTCACCAGGACCATGAACGGCGTGCCCGTCGACGTCATGGTGCCGACGCCGGTCGAGTCCCTGCCGGCAGGTCTGGCGGAGGCGCTGGCCAACGACGACATCCTCGTCACCAAGAAACTCGACCAGGACACCCCGCTCGCTCGGTACATCACGGCAGAGGACCGGCCCACGGCAATGGGCGTGACAGTACCCTCCGAAGAGGAGGCGGGCCCGCTCGGCTATCTAGTGCTGGCGCACCGGAAGAAGTTCGCCGGCGACTTCCAGCAGACCGATCTGCAGCTGCTCGGCACGCTCGCCAAGCAACTTGCTTACGCCCTGCAGAATGGGCAGCTGCACGAGGACCTGGCGATGCTGGCCGGCGTGCAGGACGAGCTCATGCACAAGGCCTTCCACGACCCCCTGACGGGTCTCGCCAACCGTGCACTTTTCGTGGACCACCTCGAGGGCGCCTACCACCGCGCCGAGCGATCGGGCGGCCTGGTCTTCCTCCTGTACGTCGACCTCGACGAGTTCAAGAAGATCAACGACAACTTCGGTCACGCCGCGGGAGACGAAGTCCTCGTCGAGGTGGCGGTCAGGCTCAACAACTGCGTCCGCGCCACCGACACCGTGGCGCGGCTCGGCGGCGACGAATTCGCGGTCTTGCTGGAGCAGGCAGCGTCGCTCGTCGCCGCGGAGACAGTCGCGCAACGCATCGTCGAGAGCCTCGCCGAGCCGTTCGTGCTCGCCAAGGGGGCCGCTCGGATCGGCGCCTCGGTGGGAATCGCCTTCACAGACATGTTCGGCCAGTCGGCAATGCAACTCATGCAGTCGGCCGATGCCGCCATGTACACCGCCAAACGAACAGGAAAGGGACGTCATTACGTCGCCGTCTAAGAGCAGGCCAAGTAGGCTCAAGACCGTGGAGCAGCACAATGGATCGCCTGTCGACGTGGAGCAGGTCCTTAGCGACCATTCACTGCGCATCGCCTTCCAACCGGTGTGCGACCTGAGGTCGCGCGAGATCATCGGCTACGAGGCATTGGCGAGGTTCCCCGGGTGGGCGATCACGACGCCCCGTCCCTGGTTCGAGCAGGCCATGCAGCTCGGCCTCCAGCAGGCGCTCGAGCTCCTTGCGGCCACGACGGCTCTGGAGCAACTGGACCGCCTGGAACAGCACGCCTTCCTCTCGGTCAACGTATCGCCGGCCACCGCGGCCTCGAAGGCCTTCGGCGATCTCGCCTCAACGGTGCCATCGGAACGCTTGGTGCTCGAGATCACCGAGAACGCCACCGTCGACAACTACCGACGCTTCACGGGGGCGATCGACCACCTGCGCTCGCTGGGGGTGCGGATCGCGCTCGACGACGCCGGCGCCTCGGACGTCGGCTTGCAGCACCTCTTGGGGATCAGGCCCGACATCGTCAAGATCGATACGACGGTGATCCACGGGATCGCCGAGGACGAGCTCCGGCAGGCGGTCGCCTACGCGTACGCGAGCCTGGCCAAGCGGGCGGCGGCGATCAGCCTGGCCGAAGGGATCGAGACCGAAGCGGAGCTTGCCATGCTCTCCTCGCTGGAGGTGGAGGCGGGACAGGGCTACCTGCTCGGTCGCCCGGCGTTTCTTCCCGACTGAACGGACTGGCTCTCGCGGCCTCGGCCGCCCGGCTGCCGGGCAGCCACCGGTAGGGTCCGGCTCATGACGATACTGCTCGAGCTTGACCTGACCGGGGCCCTCGTCGAGGACACCGGTTCCAATCCTCTCGAAAATATCTTGAACCGCCGGCGACTCGCCTTGCGCACCCTTGTCAGCCGCCTGGCCGCAGCCGCCGACGACCCCGAGGTCGTCGGACTGCTGGCCAAGCTCGGCTCTCCCTCCATCTCGCTGGCGCAGGCCCAGGAGCTCTCGGACGCGGTGGTGCGTTTCCGACAAAAGGGCAAGGAGGCCGTCGCCTGGGCCGAGACCTTCGGCGAGCTCGGGCGGGGGACGTCGGCCTACGTCATCGGCGCCGGTTTCGGCGAGTTGTGGCTGCAGCCCTCGGGCACCGTCGGGCTCGTCGGCGCGGCGGCAGCCGGGACCTTCGTGCGCGGCGCCCTCGATCGGGCGCATGTCGAGCCGCTGTTCTCACAGCGCTACGAGTACAAGAACGCCGTAGACAGCATCGTGCGCACCGAGTTCAGCGCCGCGCACCGCGAGGCCACAGGGCGCTTGTCCGAGTCCGCCTACGAGCAGATCGTCTCCGCGGTCGCGCGCGGCCGCAAGCTGCCCGAAGAGCGCGTACGCGAGCTGATCGACCGAGCGCCGATCTCCGCCGCCGAGGCGAAAGAGGCAGGGCTCGTCGATCACCTCGGCTACCGGGACGAGGTCCGTGACGCGCTCGATCACCGCTGGGCCGAGAAGCCGAACCTGCTGTACATCTCGCGCTATCGCCGGAAATGGGACACCATCCGCCGGGCATATAGAGCCCGCCGTCCGGCGGTCGGGCTCATCGACACGATCGGCCAGATCCGTATGGGCCGCTCCCGGTCGGGCCCGGTCGGGCGCGCAGCGGGATCCGACAGTGTCGCCGCCGCTTTTCGCGCCGCTGTAAGAGATGAGCGCATAAAGGCGATCGTGCTCAGGGTCAACAGCCCCGGCGGCTCCTACGTCGCGTCGGACACCATCTGGCGCGAGGTCTGCAAAGCGCAGGAAGCCGGGAAACCGGTCGTCGTGTCGATGGGCGACCTGGCCGCTTCGGGCGGGTACTTCGTGTCCATGGCTGCCGACGTCATCGTGGCCGAGCCGGCGACGCTCACCGGATCGATCGGCGTGTTCGGCGGCAAGCTCCAGACGAGCGGGCTGTTCCAGCGCTTGGGCGTGAACATCGACAGCCTCGGCCACGGGCGCCACGCCCTCATGTTCTCGCCCCAGACCGGCTTCAGCGAGGACGAATGGGCCAAGCTCGACGAGTGGCTCGATTTCGTCTACGAGGACTTCACGGCGAAAGTCGCCCGCGGACGCTCCATGAGCCTCGAGGCCGTGCGCGAGGTCGCCCGCGGGCGGGTCTGGACAGGCGCCGACGCCCTCGAGCGCGGGCTCGTCGACGAGCTCGGGGGACTGCGCCGCGCCGTGGAGATAGCCCGCGAGCGCGCCGGCCTGCCAGGCGACGCTCCTCTGCGGCCGGTCCCTGCGCTCTCGCCGGTGCAGCGCCTGCGCCAGCCGCGCAACAGCGACGACCCGGTCGCCTTCGCGCAGGCCACAGGCTTGAGCGCGGGGCTCTTCGAATGGGGCGGCCACGCCCAGTTGGCAGAGGCCCTGGGACTCCCCTCCGCCGGCCCGCTCCTCATGCCGATGGGGCCGCTCAGGTAGCGGCCCCCATGTGAACCGGGTCGTGTCTCGCGCCAGCGCCGTAGATGGTGGAAGGAGCGAGATGGTCGGAGGAGGAGAGACTGGAGGCTAGCCCGCTCGTCTGCTAGACCGTCAGAGTCGGGTCGCCTGGGAAGTGTCCGCGAGTGCGCTTCCCGGGCATTTGAGGGCTGAGAGGCCGCGTAGTTGAAGCATCCTGACCAGGTTGCAGAAAGCATCGATCGTTTCCGGCGGGGTCTTTGGAACCGCGAGTCGGTCGACCGGCCGCCCGTGGGCGTCACACCCGACCGGAGTTGGCTGCCGGTTGAGTACCTGAAGGCTCCCTTCCCGAAACAGGAGGTCCGGCCTGAGGACGTCACCCGCTCACTCGTGCGCACCGATTACGAGGACGCGAGCTTCGGGCGCAGAGTCTTGAGCGACGACTGGCTGCCGTACAACGCCCCGTGGCGTGCGGTCCCCTGGCTCGAGGCAATCAGCGGCTGTCACGTGCCTTTTGCCACCGGCTCGCTCTCCGGGGCGCACTTCGTCGAGCATGTCGAGGATCTCGCGGCCCTGCCGGTTGCTGCGGACAACGGCTGGCTGGAGTGCCTCCGCAGCCAGACCGAGGAACTGGTCGCCACGTGCCCGGCGGACTGCTTCGTGAGCCCGTCGATCCTACGCGGTCATGCCGACGTGGTCGCTGCGCTCCGTGGTCTCAATGGTTTCTTCCTCGATCTCTACGACGCTCCCGACCTCGTCATGGCGGCGTTCGAGCGCGTGGGATCGCTTCTGCGTGATGTTCTCGACATGCACTTCGAACTCGTCCCGCCAAGGCTGGGTGGCTACGGCTACATCTTCGGGTACTGGGCTCCCGGCCCGACGGTCGCGATCCAAGAGGACATGATGGGCCTCGCATCTCCGGATCTCTTCCGCGACCTCTTGTTCGAACACGAGAGGCGGCTCGTCGAGCACCTCGGTCCCTACACCTTCTTCCATGTCCACTCGACGGGCTACGACCACTACACGCACCTTCTCGAGATCCCTGGGCTTGCGGGCATACAACTGACCGTCGAGGCCAACGGTCCCTCACTCTCGTCCCTCGTGCCTGTGATGCAGCAGATCCTGGGAAGTACGCGCCTGATCCTCTTCGTCGACGCGTACTTCGACGAGCTGGGGCAGGTGGCCGGGCAGCTGCCTCGCGACGGCCTCTACGTCATGGTGTCCGACAAGTTCGTCGGGGGCGAGGAGGCTTACCGCGAGCTCCTGGCAGACGCCTGGCCTTGAGCTGCGGCCGGGAGCCGCCCTTCAGCAACCGGTCTCGTGGGCGACGCGTACAAGCGCCCGCACGTTCTCGACCGGCGTGTGGCGCGGGACGATGCATCCCGATCCCAGAATGAAGTTCCGACCCCCGGTCCGTTCGATGCAGCGCCGCGCGGCCGCCTCCGTCTCCGCGGAGCTTGCTTGCAGGAGCTCGGTCACCGTGTTGACGTTCCCGATGATCGTGACGCTCCCGCCGAAGCGCCGGGACGCCTCTGCGATATCGACGGCGCTGTCGAGCTCGATCAGGCTGGCTCCCGTGTCGCGGTACAGCTCGAGCACTCGTGTGCTGTCGCCGCAGATGTGCAAGAGCCCAGAGGTGATGCCGTATTCGCGCCACGCGGAGAACACCTGCTTCTCATAGGGCCACGCGTAGCGCTCGTAGGTCTTCGGCGAGATCACGTTGCAGGAGGCAAGAGAATCACCACAGTGCAACAGATCGGCACCGGCATCGAAGCAAGCCTTGCCGAACTCGGTCAGTGCCTTGGCCGCGAGGCCGAGCGCGTGGTGGACAGCCGCCTCCTTGCCGTCGTCGAACCCCGCTTCGGCCAGGGCAATGTCGAGCAGCCATTGCTGTGTCCCGACAAAGTACGAAGCGAGGGCGAACGGTCCGGTCCCAGGTGTACGTATGGCAACCTCGTCGCCCACCGCCTGCCGCAGTGAGCCGATCGCCTCCAGCATGAGGGGCATCCGCCCCTGGGTCCTCGGGTCCGGCACCTCGAGGCGGTAGACGTCCTCGATGGTACTGAGTGGCGGCGTTACGAGCGAAGGAAGCTCGTCCTCGCTGCGCGTCGTCTCGCACCCGAAACCCTCGGCGATATAGAAGTTGTCAGAACCTATGCAGATGATGTCCTGGCCAACGAGCTCGTGCAATGTCAGCTGCGCCCGGACCATCGCATCCGCGTCGAGGTAGAAGTCGCGCAGGGGAACTCCGGCGACAACTGCTGCCAGGTCGTACATGTACGGCCCGGCGGGGACACAGTCTGCCTCTCCCTCTCCTATCATCCTCAGCACGCGCTCGCGCGAACTGAGGGTCATGTCGACAGTTGGCCGACATGGGCCGGCAATCGGCTGTTCTCCACTTTTGCGAGACTAGCAGGGGGAAAAGCGCCCAACCCCGGGAGAAAGTCCAGCCGACACCGCCCAAGCTCCCGGCTCAGAGCAGGTTCCCGAACTCGTCAAAGGACATTGGCGCGGCCTCGCCGTCGATCTCCAGACCGGGGCCGCTCTCCACCGAGGCGCGGAGCGACTCCGACACGCGCAGGCGGCTCAGGTCCAAGGTGTCGTGGATACGAACCAGCGTGGCGTCGGCAACGTCGGCGCGGCCACAGGTCAGCATTGCCGCGGCGATGGCGTCGCGGTCTGTGGGAAGGACCATGGGGATCTGCGCCCGTTGCGTACCGCTGTTCCCCGCCGTCATGGCATTCATGTACATCGCGTACAGGTCGATCTGCTCGAGGACCCGGAAGGGCACGAAGTCCGCGAGCCCCACCCCGATGCCGTTGCCGTCTCCTCCGGGGCTGATGGAGTGGACGCTGATGTTGGCTATCCGCGGACGGTCGAACTCTTCCACGCCGCGGGCTCTTCTCCGCCCTATCACATTGGTGTCCATGCCCGATCCAGACTTCCCTTTGCCGATCTCGTCAACGACCAGGACGTCCAGCTCGTCGAAAGGGATCGAGCCCACCAGGGACCGGGCTTCCTCGAGCAAGCGGGCCTCGCCTGCCCCGCCAATGTCCTCACGGTCCACAAACACGACTCGGGCCGTCTCCTCGAGCGCATTCTCCAAGAGGGCCAGTCCTCCCAGGACGTTGACGGCGCCCATGATCTTGCGCGCGACCTCAGGTATCCACCGCGCCAGCCTTCCGGCTCCGAAGGCGTGGATGGCTTCTGCGCCTCGTTGATTTCCCAGACCCATAGAGCAGATCTTTGCGAGACCACTTTCGACAGGACCTCGAAAGTCCGTGTGTGGCTTGATGCGGTTGAGAAGGAGAATCGCGTCCGCCGTGGCGGCGATCGCATCGAGATGGACGGCTGGACCATCGTCACACTGCCCGAGCACCACAGTGTCCATTGTCGCCAGAATTGGCATGTGGACTTCGGCCTCGGTCACACCGAGGTGAGCGAGGACTTCGACCTGTCCGGCAGCAGTCGCCCCGCCGTGGGAACCCATCGCCGGCAGGACAAAGGGCTCTGCCCCTGCGTCCCGCAGCCATTCCCCGGCGGCACGGACCACGGTAGCGAGGTTGCTGATGCCGCGGCTGCCGACGGTGATCGCGACCCGCATGCCTGGTTCGACGGTGCCTCGTAACCGAGCCAGCTCGCGGTGGGTCGCGGCTGCGGGGTCGTCCTCCCTGGAGCTGTCGAAGACTTGACGTACGGGAATGAGGCGCGGGAATGGCGCCGTGAGGCTGAACCCCCGGGCGGCTTCGAAAAGGCCCAAGACCGCACTCTGCCGCTGCTGCAAGTCACCACCTCATTCGCGAGAAACGGCTGCGCGCCCGGCCGTCAGCCGCCGAACGCAGCCGGCAGGACCCCGACCGTGGAAGTGCTCGCCACAAAGACCGAGCCGGCTCTGGGCTGGCTTCGCAGTTGCTCCTCGCTCAAGGTTGTGCGTCCTGTCGTAATGAACAGCTGGTCCAGGTCATCACCTCCGAACGCGACCGAGGTCGTCACTGTGGCCGGGACCTCCACATAGGCGCGCAGTTCGCCGTCGGGCGCGTAGCACAGCACACGGCCGCCGAAGCACATCGCGACCCAGATGTTGCCTTCCGCGTCGACGGTCAGACCATCCGGGCTCCCGAGCGACGGGTCGATCGGGACCAAGGGCGTACGTGTCCAGCTACCGGAACCGGACTGGCTCAGCACGTCGATCCGGGCGTCGGCCGTGTCCACGAAGTAGACGCCGCTCCCATCCGGGGCCCAGCCCAGACCGTTCGAGACCGTGAGGTCGGTGAGCAGCACTGACACTTGCAGGTCGGGCGCGAGGCGATACAGGGTGCCGGCACCGGGACGCCCGTCTCGGTCCATGGTGCCGGCCCAGAAGCTGCCGTCCGGCGCGCACTTGCCGTCGTTCATTCGGTTGCCCGGCTTGTCGGTCTCGAGGTGAACGAGCATGTCAAGGCGCCCCTGCTCGTCGAGGGCGGCGAAGCCTCCGGCGACGGCGGCGACGAGACCACCGCTGGATCTCGGGGCCAGGGCTCCAGGGGTCCGCTCCAATTCGAGCGTGGCCGTGATGCCCGAGGACGGGTCGCTCCGGTGCACGCGGTCGGCGAGCACGTCCAGCCAGAGCAGCGTCCCTGACGCGGCGTCCCAGACAGGACCCTCACCCAGCTCCGCCTCGCCGGCGAAGGCAAGCTCGACCGAGATGCTACGGGTCACGGGTCGAGGAGGACCAGCCACGACGGCAGGTTACCGTCGGCGAGAGCGAGGGAACAGCCCGCGGCTGTGGTCACTCGACCTACTGACCCCTTCTCAATCTGTTGACCGGTCCCCGGAGCAGATGCAGCGTGCCTTCCGACCCGCGACCTGCCCGCCTCCGCAAGCCGGCGATGGCGACGACCAACCCGACGATGACGCCGAAGGCCACGTCGCTCGCCGCGACCCCGAGACTGAAGGCGGCGAACAGATAGGTGAGGAGGGTAAGAGTCAGAGCCCCACCGATGACTCCGATGTAGCTCCCCTGCCCGCCATATATCGACACCCCGCCCACCACCGCCGCGGCAACCGACAGGAATAGGTACGGATCGCCCATCCCCAGATAGCTCTCACTGACGAAACCGCAGAGCAGTATCCCTGCAAAAGCGGCCAGCAGGCCGTCGATCGCGTAGGCAGCGAACGTGATTCGACGAATTCGCAGTCCGGAGTAGAGCGCAACGTTGCTGGAGCTCCCGACGGCAAAGAGCCGCGCCCCCGCAGTCGTCTTGCCCAACGCGACAACCGCCACGATGGCGATGACGCCCCAGGCAATCAAGATATTCGGGACGGAGATCGTGGATCCACTTCCCAGCGTCACAACCCAATGGGGAGCGGCGATAAAGCCTTCCCCGTTCGTCAACACTTCCAGCGTCCCCTGCACCAGACCGTTCATGCCCAGAGTCATGATGATCGGAGAGATTCCTATGACCACGATGCCGAAGCCGTTCACCAACCCAACGGCGAGCCCGCAAAGAAGTGTCAAACACAATGATTCGACGGACTCGCCGGCTCCCCGATGAGGGAAGTACGCGATCAGGACCGCGCCCATGTTCATCGTCCAGGGAAGCGACAGATCAACTCCCTTGAGGATGAGCACCAGCTGCTGCGCCAAGGCAAGGACGCCGAGCACGCTGGCGAGCACAAACACTGAAAGGAGCTTTCCCCCAGTGAAGAATCCTGGGGAACGGATGCCAGTTATGAGGTAGATGACCGCAGCAAGGCAGTAGATCAGTATTACGGCGCTTGGCGAACCGTCAGCCCAGATCCAGGTAAGCTCGCGCCTGCGCGTCTTCGCAGGCTCCGGCGCCGCCACTGGGACCGCCACACCCCCATCGTCACCAGTCATTGTTGTGCTCACGCCACTATTCTCGCTGACCTCGCTGAGGCGTAGCGGTCGATCACCACGCCGATTCCGACAATGAGTACCGTTGCAAGACCCGTAAAGAACGCCTCATAGAATGGCGTCACGTTCGCCGCAAACAAGAGGCTGGCGAGAACCGTCAGGATGAGCGCACCCACGATGCCACCATGGATCCCGCCCTTTCCTCCGAATACCGACGTACCGCCGATGACCGCGGCGGCGATGCAGGGAAGCAGGTAGTTCAGTCCCTGGATGGGATCTCCAGAGCTCAACAACGAAGCAAACGTGAGACCCGCGACTGCGGCGATTCCTGCGCACACGACATACGATCCGATCACCACACGACGGTCATTTATGCCGTTTATCCTCGCCGCCTGCCGATCGCTACCGACGGCATAAAGCCAGCGAAACGAACGAACGTGTCGGAAGAGATAGTACAAACCCAGCAGAATAAGCGCGATGATGCCGGAATTCGGAATGTAACCAAAAGATGTTCCCAACATCACCGAACTGTACGACGTCGGTATGTTGCCTCCCGGGCTGCCCAGGACGCCCAGGGAGACGCCTTGTATCACCTCCTGGGTGGCCAAGGTGGCGATGAAGGCCGGGATGCGCGCGAACTCGACCAGGACGCCGTTGAGAAAACCGATGACGCACCCCAACGCGACGACGAGAACCGACCACAGCAGCATCGAGCCGGCGCCGCCTCCCATCTCCGTAGCGGCTATGACGCTGACAAGACTCATCACTGCACCGACGGACAGGTCGATGCCGCCACCAAGAAGCACCACGGTCTCGGCGGCCGCGGCCATCATCAAAGGCAAGGCAGAATTGAGGATCGACGTGAACGTGCTATCGGCCAGCGCAGTCGGATCTAGGGCAAAATAACTCACGGACATGGCGATAAGAATGAAAATGGCGCTCAGAAGACCAAGGTGATTTATCACCAGTTCCGGCGCACGGCTTCGGCTCTCCACGGTGCGGGTGCTCACGTCGTCCGCCTAGGTCCCCGCTGTTTCATCGACAGGCGCTGGCAACGAGGACCCGAAAGACGCATGCAGGATCGACTCTTCAGTCAGCTCCTCACCAGACAGTTCAGCGGTTATCTCGCCCTCGAACATCACGTAGACGCGATGGCTGAGATTCACCAGCTCAGCGATGTCTGTCGTGTAGAAAAGGATACCCACCCCTTCCGAGGCGAGCTTAGCCAAGAGATGGTATATCTGCACCTTCGTGCCGATGTCGACTCCGCGCGTCACGTCGTACAAGATCAGCAGTCTTGGCGAGCCGAGCAGCCACTTGGCGAGCACGACCTTTTGCTGGTTGCCACCGCTCAGGACGCTTACAAGCTGCGAGTAGTCGTTCGTGGACAGCGCCAGTGTGGTGCCGACCTCATGGGCGGTTCGCAGGAGCTTCGCCGAATCCAGAAATGACCACCGGTTGTAGCTCCGCAACCATGGCAGTGCCATGTTGAACCCGATCGAATTCCGCTGAAGAAGGCCCTCCCCGCGCCGATCAGCTGGCATCAGGCCGACGCGGAGGTCCTGCATGCGGCTCGGGCTCCAGCGATGGAGAGGCTTCTCGTCATCCACTCGTACAGTCCCATGTGCGCGGCTGATCCCATAGAGACAGAGAAGGAGCTCCCGCTGCCCCTGGCCGTCGAGACCCCCGATCCCTACGATCTCGCCTGCCTTCATCGAAAATGACACGTTGCGTGGCCAGCGCTGGCCACTCAGGCCTGTCACCGTCAGGACAGGCTCGTCGCGCGGGGGAGAGATCTTGGCGAAAGCGACGTCAATTTCCCGCCCGCTCATGGCTGCTATCAGCTCTCCCTCGCTCTTCTCGCCGCGTCGTACGTCGAGAACGAGTCGGCCGTTGCGCAACACCGTGATCGCATCCCCGATAGCCGTCACCTCAGCTATCCGGTGGGAGATGAACGCGATCGCCATCCCCTCCGCGCGCCAATCCGCCAGTCGACCGAACAACCACTCCACCCAGACTTCACCTAGCGTCGACGTCGGCTCGTCAAGTATGAGGACGGCAGGTGAGTCCTTGACTGCCTTCGCGATCTCCACCAGCTGTTTTTGTGAGGGCGAGAGCTGTCGAACGGTCATATGAGGACCAATACCGGAAATGGAAAGGCGGTCGAACAGGTCCTGAGTCTCGATCACCATCGTTCGTCGCCGAATCAGGCCGACCTTGGACAGCCGCTCCCGACGCAGGAAGAGATTCTCCACGACAGTCAAGTCGCCGACGAGACTGAGCTCTTGGTGCACCACGGCTATGCCGCGGTCGCGCGCTTCGTGCGGAGAGCGCCACGCCACATGCTTCCCCTGAAGGATCAGGGTACCGGCGTCGGGTCGCTCCGTCCCGCCGATCACCTTGATCAGCGTCGTCTTTCCGGCACCGTTCTCCCCGACGATCGCCCGGGTCTCGCCGCCTCTCAAGTCGATGGAAACGTCGGAAAGGGCGATCGTCGCACCGAACCGCTTCGAGATGCCAAGCGCTTCAAGGACTGGGGGGCGGTCTTCTGCGCTGCTCTCCTCACGCAATGTGACAACCTTCCTACGCGCATCCACGGCCACTGGGGTGGGGGGGGGCGCAGGCGCC
>JBKQMT010000109.1:0-3579 GCA_052146595.1 Acidimicrobiales bacterium | reverse complement strand
CAGGAGCGTAGGCGCTTTCCTCCGCGCCCGTCCAAGGGATCGCGCAGGTGACGCAGTTTTTCCTCGCCGGCATGGGGTCTGGCAGCGAGGGAGCGGAGGCGGCCTATAGCGAGCTGCGCGAGCGTTCTCAGAACGCGGTCGGCTGTGCGGCGAAGCCGCGACGAATCTTCAAGCTGGATTGTCGCTTCGAGGGGCGCGACTGCGAGATCGAGGTAGGCAAGCCCTTGCCCCACGGCGACGTCGTCGTAGCGATACTTGACCATGGTCGTGAGGAGTCGTTTGCCGTGCACACGCTCGACGGCGCGGACCCTCCGACGCGGGTCGCGCGGCCGGTCTACGGCGTGACGGACTTCGCATGAGCGGCGGCGCCCAAGGTGACGATCCCCTAAAGCGCTGGCCCCGCAGATGAACGCTGTTTGCCTCCGCTCCACTCCTCGTCCGCGCCTAATACTACTTTGTTAGGTTCACTCATTCTGGCGGTCGGGGTGGAGTGAGAAGTGGTCGAGGTCGACGGGCCCTCGACAGGTTTGGCAGCGACCGGCCCAGCACCTGAAGACGGGCTGCAGGATGAGCACCGCCTTGGGCAGCGTCAGGCCGGCGGCTGGCGAAAAGGGTGAAGCCGCTCCAGGGTTAGGAACCCGTGCGCGGCGGTGACCAGCGCGGTGTGGTGGTGCCAGCCAAGGTAGGAGCGACCCTCGTAATGGTCGAGGCCGAGCTCGCCCTTGAGCTGCTTGTAATCGAGCTCGATCTTCCAGCGCAGCCGCGCCAGGCGCGCCAGGCGCTCTGGCTCTTCCTCGCGAGGCAGGTTTGAGAGCCAGCAGTCGGTTGGCGCCTGCTCTCCCTCGGGCCACTCGCAGATCAGCCACTCCTCGCGCGGCTCGGTGGCGAAGCCCCACTGCCAGCGGTGGGCAGCGAACACGCGCACGAACGCGAAGCGAGAGCTCGTCGGCTCACCATCGGGCCCATCGCGGAACGCCACGGTCTGCCAGTCCTTGCGGTCAAGCCCCGCGATCAGCTCTGCGATCGCCTGAGGCTTGCGGTCCGGGCGAAGCCGACCGCGCGGGCGGCCGCTTGCGCCCTGGCGCTCAGGCACCGCGAACTTCGTCTCGGGCTGAAACACGGCGCTCTGCCCGGAGACGGAGAGCACGTACTGAAACTCGGCGTGGTGCAGGCGCTCGCGCAGCTCGGCGTTCTCGCCGTAAGCGCTGTCGCCCAGCACGGGCGCCTTCGAGACCCTCCAGGCCGAGGCGCGCTCGAGGAGCTCGGCCCCGAGCTGGGGCTTCGTCTTGAAGGTGACCTGCTCGGGGATCTTCGCCTGCACTCGCCGCTCGGGGTCCTCGCACCACTCCTCGGGCAGATACAGCGCCCACCCCAGCGGCGCCGTGCCCCGCTCACCGACCGCGTGCACCGAGACCCCGATCTGGCAGTTGCCGATCTTGCCGAGCGTCCCCGAGTACTGGCGCTTGACCCCCGGCGAGCGCTTGCCCTGCTTGGGAAAACCCGTGTCGTCGAGCACCCAGGCCAGGATCTCGATCTCCGGCGCCACCCGCTCGGCGACCGCCCGCACCACCTCCGCCGGATCCCAGGGGCTGTCGGTGAGGAACTGCTGCATCGACTGGTAGTCGCCCGCCCCGTCCAGTCGATCGACGATCGGCTCGAGCGACTTTCGCTTTCCCTGCTCGATCAGCCCGCGCAGATACAGACCGCCGTTCTCCATCTGTGCCGGGCGGTTCATCGCCTCCGCGAGCACCTCGCGCCCGAACTCCTCAAGCCGCTCCTTGACGGCGGCCGCCGAGTCGCCTCTGACTGCCTCGATCACCGGCATCATCTTCCTCCTCGCGTGGAGTGGATTGACACGAGGAGGGTTCGGCGCGAGGGCAGCGAACCCTACCGATGAACTAACAAAGTAGTATTAGGCGCCGAGGCGGCGTGCGGAATCCCGCAGCTAGCGCCGCCAGCACGATTACCGGACCGGTCATCGACCAGGCCGAGATCGTTCCCGACCTCCGCGACCCTGAGATCCAGGACCACGCATACGAGGCGATTCAGCGGGTCGTACCGAGGGTCGCCGCGATTTGACCGCTCTGCGCACGGGTGCCACTCCAATCACCGCGCCACCCGTCGCTACCGCATTGCACTGGCGGTCTCAGGTGATCGGCGCACCACCTGAACATCCGCGCAGCCTGCTTGGCTGCCTGGCGAGCGAAGGTGGTGTATGGGATGGGCCGTTCTCTAACGCAGGAGCAGCAGGAGCGTGTGTGGCAGTTATGGGCGGAGGGCCGCTCGCCCCGAGCGATCGGGCGCGAGGTGGGGTTTTGGGCGCAGGGCGTTCGTAACTTCGTCGGTCGTAGCGGCGGCGTGCGCCCGCCAGAGCGCCGGCGCTCTGGGCAGTGCCTCTCAAAGGGTGAGCGTGAGGAGATCTCTCGCGGTCTCGCTCGCGGCGAGGGGTTCCGGGCGATTGGGAGGGCGATCTCTCGCGATCACACGACGGTCTCGCGCGAGGTAAACAGAAACGGTGGCCCAAAGCGCTACCGAGCACAGGGGGCTGTTGAGGCCGCCTGGGGCCGGGCTCGACGGCCGAAGCCCTCAAGGCTTCACCTCAACCCCGAGCTGCGGGCCGTGGTCGAGGAGAAGCTGCGCGTTAAGTGGTCGCCGCAGCAGATCTCTAGGTGGCTGCGCCGCACCTACCCTGATCATGACGCGATGCAGGTCTCCCACGAGACGATCTACCTCTCGCTCTTTGTCCAGGGCCGCGGTGCCCTGCGCCGCGAGCTTACGCGCTGCCTTAGAAGCGGCCGGCATACGCGCCACCCTCGAGCTCAGCGCCCAAAGCGCCAAGGCCAGGGCAAGATCCCCGGCCGCGTGATGATCTCTGAGCGCCCCGCCGAGGTCGAAGACCGCGCCGTCCCCGGCCACTGGGAGGGGGACCTTCTCCTCGGTCGAAAGCCGACCGGGATCGCCACCCTGGTCGAGCGCTCAACGCGCTACTGCCAGCTCGTCGCCCTGCCCGACGGCCAAAGCGCGGAAGCTGTTCGCGACGCACTCATAAAGTCGATCGGGCAGCTGCCGACGCAGCTTCGCCGCTCTCTTACCTGGGATCAGGGCCGCGAGATGAAGGACCACCTCAACTTCACAGTCGCGAGCGGCGTTCAGGTCTACTTCTGCGATCCCCGAAGCCCCTGGCAGCGGGGCTCAAACGAGAACACAAACGGGCTCCTTCGCCAGTATTTCCCCAAACGCTCGGACCTCGGTGCGGTCTCCCAAGCCGAGCTCGACCGCGTCGCGGCGGAGCTTAACGGTCGACCGCGACAGACGCTGGGATGGATCTCGCCGGCCGAGCGCCTCGCGGAGGTCCTGGGCGAGACGACTACACAGGGCTGACCCAGAGACTCCTCGTCAAGATCGATAGCCGGCGAAGCTGAGACCCCGGGCTGAGGGCACAGCAGCGACCGTCGCCGCTGCGCCTCGGCCTACGGCCTCGGCCGCGCACCGACGGTCGCTGCCCACATCTGTTACCTGAGATGAGAACCTTCAGCAATCCGGGGTGGTGCGTTGACCCCTTGAGATCAATCAGCGAAG
>JBKQMT010000108.1:0-2704 GCA_052146595.1 Acidimicrobiales bacterium | reverse complement strand
CTGAACACAAGAGATTGCTCCCCGACGGTGGCATACCGATGATGCAGATGATCGCGAAGAACGTCGGCATCCGCCGTGCGCTAGGAGGAAACGTCCTCGCCACCAACATCGACATCCTGCTCGCTCCCGAGCTGTTCGACCTTGCCACGACGAGAATCGGGAACGGGATCGTATGGCGGGCCGACCGCAATGACGTCGAGTTCCCCTTCTCTGACGAGGTCGTGACAGTCGAAGGCGCTTTGGCCTTCTGCAGATCTCATCCGATCAGGTACGAACGGAGAGATGGTATCTACTACCCCGGACTCGGGCGTACTCTGCCTATCTACCAAGGCCTCGGTGACTTCCTTTCTTGGCTGGCCACCCGGCTACCTTCATTCTTGCGCCGTTTCTCAACGCGCTCCGGCCACGTCGAGGCTCAGCCGCCACGGCCTCCAGGACATCGGCCCGAGAATCCCCGGTCTGCGCGCTCAGTCCTTCGATATGTAGTAGACCGGGCGAGGGCCGTCACCGATCTCGTGACTCTTCCCAAACTCAACGTGAATGCTTGCGGTGACTTCACGCTCCTGTCACGAGAAGATTGGTGCAAATTCCGTGGTTACCCTGAGCTGGTCGTGCACTCGATGCATCTCGACACAGTCTTCATGCACCAGATGGAAGCGAACGGCTTGCAATTCCTCGATGCCAAGCCGCCTGCCGTCGCCTACCACATGGAGCACTCCGAGGGCTCTGGCTGGACACCCGAAGGACACGCAAAACACTATGCGGCCGTCGAGCGACGGGGGATGCCCCACATCACGCCCGCCGAGCTACGAGCCATGAAGCGGTCGCTGCTCGCCGCGCGCAATGGGGAGATCGTGCTCTACAACGGACCTGACTGGGGGTTGGAACAAGCGGAGGTCACCGATGTACGAGCGCCTAAATCGTAACCACCACTCGCTACCTGTTGCAGGGACCGCCATTCGTCGTGATGGAAGTCCGCTTCGCCATCCTCGAGCCGTAGCTGGGGGCGAGATGAAGCGCGCCTTGCGCCTTTGCTCGTTCACACGAGGCATGCGACGCGGCCTACGTAGACACCGACAGAATCTTGTAGTCGTAACGAGATAGTCATTTCAGCGGAGAGCTCGGAGCCTCATGGTATCTAAGGCTACGATCGCGGGTATGCCGCCATCGCGTTTTCGACCATCAAATATCCGACAGCGACTTGCGGTTCGCGTAGACCCCTTCTATGTCTTTGTCACTCCAGAGGCGCGGTCTCTGAATGCAGCTCGCCTCGATCATCTGGCCAGCCTCGGCCTCCCCATCGATCGTCGCAAAGTGCTCGAAGTCGGTGCGGGGATTGGATTACTCACGGACTTCTTCCTTGGTCGGGGATGTTCAGTGCTGTCGACCGACTCTCGTAAGGAGAACGTGGCTGAGATGCGCCGTCGCCACCCTGATCGAAACGTGGCCCAACTTGACTTGGAGCACTCGGACGAGATCTTAGCTGCGGGTGCGTTTGACATCGTCTTCTGCTACGGAACTCTGTATCATTTGTCGGATCCCGAGCAGACGCTTCGCGCGCTGGCAGAAGTTTCATCATTGATTCTCCTTGAGACTTGCTGCACACCGGGCGACACCGAGGACGTCAATATCGTCTCGGAGCAACTGACAGTGAGGAATCAGTCGAACTCCGGTCGAGGCTGCCGTCCGACGCGTCCCTGGGTGCTCAGACAAGTCCGCGATTGCTGGGGACACGGGTACCTTCCGCTGACTCAGCCTGATCATGGAGAGTTCCCCCTGGCCTGGTCCGATCTTCAACACGAAGTTCGGCCGACAGAGAACACCCGGGCGATTCTTGTGGGCTCCCGTTCCGCCCTGGATAATCCCCTCCTCACGGAGGATATTCCTGAAACGCAATCGAGGTACCGACCTGACCCCGCAGCCAACTGACTCCCAGGGCCTAACGCCTTCGTTCTAAACGCGCCATGTCTATGCGCTGTCCGGATTGGTTCTAGACTTCCCAAATGCGTCAGCGGCTTGACTCCCTCACGGGCCTGCGGTTTGTCGCCGCTTTTGCAATCGTGATCCACCACGCGAGTGTGTTCACTGGTTGGTCGCTTACTCCACTGTCCTCCGCCGTAAGCCTGTTCTTCGTGCTAAGCGGCTTTGTTCTCGCCTGGTCTTGTGGGGGGATGGCCGCCCGTGTCTTCTGGCGCCGACGCGTGGCACGCATCTTGCCGATTTACCTTCTAGCGGCTGTCATCGGACTCATCCTGCCTGGCGGGTGGGCTCCTCCGAACTGGACGACATGGGTCACATCTCTCACCCTTACGCAGGCCTGGTTCCCAGCCCCATCCATCCACTTCGGCGGTGACGGAGTGGCATGGTCGCTGTCGGTGGAGGCGTTCTTCTATCTTCTGTTTCCCTTGGCATGGACCGCGCTCGTGCGAGTCTCACCGAACGCTCGGAGAGCAGTCGGCCTAGGCTGTGCCGCTCTTGTAATGCTCGGTGGCGCTGCCCCTGACAGGTGGCGCTGGGCCGTCTACGTGCTCCCCTTGGCACGCCTACCGGAGTTCCTCCTCGGCATTGTTGCCGCTCTTGCGGTGAGAGACGGATGGCGACCGAGAACGTGGACGGCACTACTGGCACTTGTTCCTGGTGTCGGCGTTGCCTACGCCGTGGCGACACCAGCGCGCTACGACTACGAGTTCGCCACCATCGTCTG
>JBKQMT010000107.1:0-7726 GCA_052146595.1 Acidimicrobiales bacterium | reverse complement strand
CCGGGGGCACCCACACTGTGTTCCTCGCTCGGGTCAAGGAGGCATCCGGCACGGAAGGCGCACCGCTCACTTACTTCCGCGGGCGATTCGGTCGGCTGGAGAGCGTGCTCGACGAGGCAACCTACCGCGATCTCCGGCAGCGGGTCATCGAGCGAACCCTTCCGGTCGGGGATTTGCTAGACATTGAGCGGCTAGCGGCGGAGCTGAACGTCGATGCGCAGCGTGTCTACTACGCGCTGACCAAGCTTGCGACCGACAACCTGGTCACTCGCCGTCAGGACGGCTACGTCGTCAACTCGCTCACCGCTGACAGGGCGGCCCAGCTCTTCGACGCCCGCTGTACCATCCAGATCGGTGTCGTCGAGCAGACGGTTGGCTCCACCGGCGGCGAGGCGTTGGACGAGTTGCAGCAGCTGGCCGAGGACTTCGCGCGGACCGCTCAGAGCGACGAACGGGATCTCAGCGCCTTCCTGCATGTGAGCCATACCTTTCATCAGCACCTCATAGCCCTGGCCGGCTGCCCGCAGCTCAGCGAGTCCTACGAGCGCCTCGGTATCCCGGCGTTCTGGACCCGCACGCTGGCCGAGCGCCGGTGGTGGGAGGAGTGGGACTTGGTCCACCACGCCGAGCTTGTGAAGGCCTACCGCACCGGGGACGTGAGCAGGGCGAAGCAGCTGGTTTACCAGCACCACGACTGGGTCAAGAGCCTGGCTCGCACCCTCATCATGGAGGCTGGCGGCGAGGTGTAAAAGAGCGCTCCGGCAGACCTCAGGCACACAAGCTACTGCGCGATCAGCTGATCGACGGCGGTCTGGAGCCCGGCCAAGACATACACGTCGACTTGGAACTTTATGACCATCCTCCCGCGGACGGGCGGGTAGTCTGCGCCGATGAGTTCGGGCCGCTCGACCTAAAGTCCCCGGCCGACCGCGCCTGGCGGCGTATTACTCCTGGCTGAACTGGATCGAACCCGAGTTCGCAGCGTTGCAGTCTTCGCGCATTGCTTGACGAGGCACTCGCAAGTAGGCTTGTGAACTTAACCACATGGTAGTGGTTAAGTGACAAAGGGAACGACGATGGAGTATCTGGCGTCCGCGCCGGTGATCCATACTCACAGCCCGGAAGAGGCGTGCGAGGCGGTCACTCGGCTTTACCTTCGGCACGATCTTGTCGGTTCTCTGGACGCAATGAACATGCGGCTCAACTCGGTCGCAGACCGTCACGTGACCTTCGGCTACCTCACGTATCAGGACGATGCCGAGCTGGCCATGCCGGCTACGGAGGACTGCTACCTCATCAACCTGACCATCGTGGGCGAGACGAAGGCCTCACGTGTTGATGGTCGCCGCGAACTGACCGTCGCGAACGAGCGCGGTTTGGTGCTGTCGCCGGTCAAGAGCACCCGGGTTCGGTGGGCCCCTGACGCCGAGCAACTGCACCTGAAGATCCCTCGCACCATTCTGGAGTCTCATCTGTCCGACCTGCTGGGGAAGCCTGTAACCGAGGTCATAGACTTCGACTTCGGGCTCGACCTGACGACGGGAGCGGGACGAGCCCTACTGCGATCAGTGCAATTCCTGGCGACAGAACTCGACAGGCCGGCTGGATTGGCCGATATGCCGCTCGCCCGTGAGCAGCTCGAGGCCTACGTGCTTACCTCTCTGTTGCATGCCGGTCGCCATCAGTTCAGCGACGCCCTGACCGGCAGCGAGGACGTTCGCCGACTCGGGCGCCTCGCGCCCGTGGTGCAGTACATCGAAGCCAACGCCGACAGCGAACTCACCCCCGAGATCCTGGCCCGGGTTGGATGCGTCAGCGTCCGTACCCTGCATGCGGCCTTTCAAGAGCAGCTCGGCGAGTCGCCGATGGCTTACGTGCGCCGGATCAGACTCAGCCGTGTCCGCGCCGAGTTGCTCCGAGGTGACCACCAGAAGGTTCGGGTCACCGACATCGCGTTGCGGTGGGGGTTCCTGCACCCGTCACGGTTCGCCCAGCAATACCGTGACCAGTTCAACGAGCTGCCCTCGGTCACGCTGCAACGCTGACCTGCCGTATGCGGCCCTGACCGCAGAGTACGCCGGATAACCCTGTCAGTCCGTCAGGGTTGCCGCCTGCGTCGGCCCTGCCTGTCTGCGTGGTGCGCCGATGCCAACGAGCAGCGACGCATGCTGATCACAAGTCTGCAGGCAACGGCCCTTTCTCGGCACCGAACGGATAGTGCCGACGTGACGGCCTTAATAGCGTTTCTTGTGACGTCGCTAACACCTCTGCTCAGTACTCGAGGAGACAACTCATGTCGGAAACCCCCGCTCAGCTTGAGACGTTCAAGCTGTTCATCAACGGCAAGCGCGTAGATGCGATTTCAGGAAAGACCTTCGAGTCGCTCAATCCCTACACCGGCAAACCATGGGCCAGGCTCGCCGACGGCGGCCCCGAGGACGTGGACGCGGCTGTCGCAGCCGCCCGCGCCGCGTTCGAGGGAGAGTGGGGACGCAGGTCGGGCTTTGAACGGGCCGCCATCATGCGCAACATCGCCACCGCCATCACCGAGAACGCCGAACGCCTTGCCCTCCTCGAGGTGCGAGACTCCGGCAAGCTCATGCGGGAGATGCTCGGGCAACTGAACGTCCTTGGCACTTGGTACACCTACTTCTCCGGCCTGGCCGATAAGCTCGAAGGCAAAACAGTCCCGGCCGTCGCCCCCCAGACCTACTTCGGGTACACGGTGCGCGAGCCGGTCGGCGTCGTCGGAGCCATCACCCCCTGGAACAGTCCGCTGCTCCTGCTGACTATGAAGCTCGCACCTCTGCTCGCCGCTGGGTGCACGTGCGTAGTCAAGCCCTCGGAGCACTCACCCGCCTCCACCGTCGCCTTCGCCGAGATCCTGACCGAGGCGGGTCTGCCGCCAGGTGTCATTAATGTCGTGACCGGTTGGGCTCGAGCCACCGGGGAGGCGCTAGCCTCGCACAAGGGCATCGACAAGGTGGCCTTCACCGGCTCGACCGCCACGGGAATCAAGGTCGGTCAGGCGGCGATCGCCAACGTCAACAAGATCACCCTCGAGCTCGGCGGCAAGTCGCCGCAGGTGGTGTTCCCCGACGCTGATCTCGATGCGGCCGCCAATGGCCTCGTCGCCGGCGTCTTCGCCGCGACAGGTCAGACCTGTATGGCCGGCTCACGGCTGATCGTCCACGAGTCTGTGAAGGACGAGCTCATCGCCAAGGTCGTCGAGCGAGCCAACACCATCAAGCAAGGCGACCCGACCGAGGCTGACACCGAGATGGGGCCTGTGGCAAACATTCCCCAGTACGAAAAGGTGCTGGGCTACGTCGAGGGCGCGAAGGCCGAGGGCGCCACCATCGCTTGTGGTGGTGAGCCCAACACCGACCTGGGTGGCCTGTTCGTCAAGCCAACAGTCGTGCTCGCCGACCCCAGCAAGACCATCGTGCGCGAGGAGGTCTTCGGCCCCGTTCTGGCTGCCTACACCTTCGCCGACGAGGACGAAGCCATCACTCTGGCAAACGATACCCCCTACGGTCTCGCTGGCGCCGTCTGGACCAAGGACGTCCATCGCGCGCACCGCGTCGCCGCAGCGATCCGAGCCGGGACGGTCTGGATCAACGCGTACCGCGTCGTCACCCCCAACATGCCGTTCGGTGGGTTCGGCCTCTCCGGGATCGGGCGCGAGAACGGGACCAACGCCGTCAACGAGTATCTCGAGGAGAAGTCCGTAATCGTCGAGCTCACCGGCGGGACACGAGACCCCTTCAAGATGGGGTGATCCTCGGCTCGAGCCTCACCCGGCGCATCTTCAGGCGCCGACGCACATCCCCACGACCTGAGCACGACCTCTCGTGCAGGGGACCACAACCACAGATGAGGGAAAAAGATGACCACGCTCAGCGCCAACGAGAGGCTCGGACTGGCTCCCACCGACCCGCGGCCAGACAACGAGACAAAGCCAGCACAGGACAGGCGTGAGACCAATCCGCTGCTGAACGACCAGCCGATGAAGCTGGGACTCTTCGGCGTGAACTGCTCCTACGGCCTGATTATGTCCCATGCGCCCTCCAGCTACAAGATCACGTGGGAGCACACCAAGTCCATCGCGCGGCAGGCCGACCAGCTGGGTATGGAAGTTCTGGTTCCCGTGGCCCGCTGGAAGGGGTTCGGCGGGTCGACCAACTTCAACGGCAACTGCTTCGAGACCTACACCTGGGCCGCCGGTATAGCCGAGGCCACCGACAACATCGCTGTCGCTTCGACGTCTCACCTGCCTACCGTCCACCCGATCGTCGCTGCGAAAGCCGCCACGACCATCGACCGGATTTCCGGTGGGCGCTTCGCACTAAACCTCGTCATGGGGTGGGTGCCGCCGGAGATGGAGATGTTCGGCGGTGAGCAGCGCCAGCACGACGAGCGCTACGCGTTCGGGCAGGAGTGGATCGACTACGCGAAGCGGCTGTGGAGCGAGCCAGGCAGTTTCGAGGTCGAAGGCAAGTACTTCCAGGGCCACGACGTCGAGGCCTACCCCAAGCCGCACCAGGACCCGTACCCTGTCCTGCTCAACGCCGGTAACTCGCCGGCCGGTATCGAGTTCTCCGCCCGGAACGTGGACATCAACTTCGCCAGCCTCGACACGCTGGAGAACACCAAGATCTACACCGACAAGGTGCGCAGCAAGGCCCGCGACGACTTCAACCGCGATATCGACGTCATGACGTACGGGCTGGTAGTCTGTCGCGACACTGAGAAGGAGGCCAAGGACGCCTTCCAGCAGGTCCTCGACGAGGGCGACTGGGGCGCGGCTGGCAACGTTATCAAGATCGCCCTCTCCGGGGCGAGCCAATCCTTTGACCACGCCCGCGAGATGTCCGAGCGGTTCGTCGCCGGCTGGGGTGGCTTCCCGCTTGTGGGTACCCCGGAGCAGGTCGTCCAAGGCATGAAGGAACTCAACGAGGCCGGCATGGGCGGAATGATCATGGGTCTTATCGACCCCAACGAGGAGCTGCCGATGTTCAAGGAGCAGATCCTGCCGCTGATGGTCGAGGCCGGCATCCGCCACTGATCCCTTCATCGCCGGGCCCCTATGACCATAGGGGCCCGGCGATGACACTTGCGTTAGCTTCCTCGTCGCCAATCACCGAAGACGAGGAAGCAGAGCTCCAATGAGCGCGAACGTTAACAGCCAGCTCGAGTATTCGCAAGCAAGAAACAGCTTGGTCAGGGAGCGGGCGGCTGGCGCCGGGTGTGGTCGGGACTCCATCCCTGGAAAGGTCCCCGGACAGTTTCGGATCGGCGTCGTCGCACCTCGACGATGACACATCCAGGCATGACGACATTCTTCTCAGACTTTTCAGATCGCTTCGAACGATGGGTACTGCGGCCGCCACATGGCCTGGTGCACCTGCTGCGCCGGGTCATCCAGCGGCGCCTGCGCCAGTCCCTCCTTTTCTGCGGCCCGGATCACAGCGACGGCCACCGCGGCCGACACCGTTCGCAGGTTGGTCACCGGCGGAAGCAAGCTGGCGCCGCGGGCCGTGCCATCGGACAGGGCTGCGACCGCCTCGGCCGCAGCGGTGATCATGCCATCGGTGATCCGTGCGGCCCAGGCCACCGCGGTGCCGAGGCCCAGGCCAGGGAAAACGAGCGCGTTGTTCGCCTGCGCGATCCGGTAGGTCACCCCACCGTGCTCGACGGGGGCGAACGGGCTGCCGGTGGCGACCAACGCCCGTCCGTCGGTCCACCGGATCAGATCTGCGGGCACCGCCTCGGCCTTGGAGGTCGGGTTGGACAGCGGCATGATGATCGGACGGTCCGCTGTGGACGCCATCTGCCGAACAATCGGTTCGGTGAACGCGCCCGTCTGGGTTGAGGTGCCGATCAGCATCGTCGGCTTGGCGTTTGCCACAACCTCGGCCAGATTGGGTGCCCCGCCGTGCATAGACCATCCGGCGACATCGCCCGCCAGCCGGGCGTAGGGCCGCTGAAAGTCGTACTGGTGCTCGGTTCGGTCGTCGGTGAGCAGCCCGCGCCGGCCCAGGGCCCAGAACCGGCGGATCGCCTCCTCGGGTGAGAGGCCTTCGCGGATCATCTGGTCGCGCATCAGATCGGCGATGCCGAGGCCGGCGGTGCCCGCGCCGTGGATGACGACCCGCTGGTCACGCATCCGGCCGCCGGCGGCTTTGACTGCCGCGAACGCCGCCGCCATTACCACCGCCGCGGTGCCCTGCATGTCATCGTTGAAGGTGCAGAGCCGGTCGGCGTACTTGTTCAGGATGCGGCGGGCGTTGCTGGCGCCGAAGTCCTCCCAATGCAGCATGGCATGCGGAAAGAGCTTGGTCGCGGCGGTGACGTAGGCGTCGATCAGGTCGTCGTAGCGCTGGTCACGGATCCGGCCGTGCCTGTTGCCGATGTACATCTTGTCGTTGAGCAGGGCCGGGTTGTCGGTGCCCATGTCCAGTACCACCGGGATTACCCGGCGGGGGTGAATTCCCGCGGCGGCGATGTAGACGGCGAGCTTGCCGATGGCGATGTCGATGCCGCCCACGCCCTGGTCGCCGATGCCGAGAATGCCTTCTGAGTCGGTGGCCACCAGCAGGTCCACGTTGTCGCCAGGCAGGCCGTAGTTGCGTAGCGCCTTTTCCACCTCCTCCGGGTGGTTGACGTCGAGGAACACTCCGCGCGGGCGGCGGTACTCGTGGCTGTACCGCTCGATCGCGTTACCCACCGTGGGGGTGTACACGATCGGCAGCATCTCCTCCAGGTGCTCGGTGAGCATCCGGTAGAACAAAACCTCGTTACGGTCGCGCAGGTTCGCCAGGAAAACGTTCTTCGCCAGGTCGTCCGGCTGGCGTTGGTACTGCGCGTACACCCGGCGCAGCTGATCCTCCAAGGTGGACACACCGCTCGGGAGCAACCCCTCCAGGTCCAGCACCCGTCGTTCGGCCGGGGTGAACGCAGTACCCCGGTTGAGGATCGGGTTGGACAGGACGTCACGGCCCCGGGCCCGGATCCGGACTGGGTAATCTTCCGCAGGTGACCCCAGCACATAGGCTGCTTCGAGCATGGCTATCTCCCCTTTGTCGGCGGGTACAAGTCTGTGGTGATGCCTTCGGATGCCGCGGCGGCCATGCCGATGGTTTCCGGGAAGGTCGGATGCGGGTGGGTCGTCAGCCCGGTGTCGGCGGCGTTCGGTCCGGCCGTCGCCCTTGCGGTGTCTTTGTGTGGGAGGCGTCTACAGCAGGCCGAGCGCCTTAACCGCATCCCGTTCTTGACAGAGTTCGGCGATGCTGGCGTCGATGCGCTGCCGGGAGAACTCGTTGATCTCCAGGCCGGGCACGATTTCCCATTTCCCGCCGGTGGAGGTGACCGGGAAGCTGGCGAACAGGCCCTCGGGCACGTCGTAGGAGCCATCCGAGGGAATCGCAGCTGAAGTCCAGTCACCGTTGGGGGTGCCGTTGACCCAGTCGTAGACGTGGCCGATGGCGGCGTTGGCTGCCGAGGCCGCCGACGACGCGCCCCGCACCTCGATGATCTCGGCGCCGCGCTGGGCGACCCGGGGGATGAACTGGTCGGTCAGCCAGGCGTGGTCGACCTGGTCGGCGACGGATTTGCCGGCGGCTTGGGCGTGGAACACATCGGGGTACTGGGTGGCCGAGTGGTTGCCCCAGATGGTGACCCGGTGGATCTCGGAGACCGGCACGGACAGTTTGGTGCCCAGTTG
>JBKQMT010000106.1:0-4403 GCA_052146595.1 Acidimicrobiales bacterium | reverse complement strand
TTGTTTTGGTTCCTAGACTTACGTAAAGGCACTGGCGAGACACACATTGCAAGATCGCCACATATTCGTGAGTCATTATAAGTCGTAACATCTAATTGAGAAATAGGTTGCGTCATTTACACGACTTGTGGTGCAAATTCCGTGCCGAACAGTATTGGGGCCCGGTGGCTGGGGGGCGATTGGTGAGAGTGGTCACGATAATTGACCCACTTCCGATCACGATAATCGATGTAAGCCGTGGTCTGCAAAGGGCGGTAGTACCGGTGGCCTCTTCTCTTCTGCCCCGGATCGTCGTTCCGTTCCCGCTTGTTTCTAGGTGGCGGAACGGGGAACGCACCGATGATCTCGCTCAGACCCCCGTTGATCACGGAACATCATTCTGGGTCGAGCCTAAACGACCTTGCCCGCGAAGCCTCGCCAAGCTCAAGGTATCTCCGCCCAGCTCGTGATGAGGACACGACATACACCGTAGGAGGTAACTGTTCGCGAGTCGATGGCGACAAACGTACAGATAACATCGAGACGCGAAGTTACTCCCCGGATGCGTCGGTCGATTACACCGAAGCGCGCAAGAGTATGGCGGACGACCCGGTGATCAACCGGCTTGGCTGATCCCTTCGTGCAGCAAACTTCTTCGCGCCCCTGTCTCGAACGGGGTTCGTCCCCAGCGATCAGCGCATAGAATGAAAACCGATTCCGGCCGGCAGGTAGCGTGACAACCGCACAACTTTTCTTTGTTGTCGAGGAATTATCATGGAGCCGGAGCGTTTTGACGCGATCGTCCTGGGCACCGGCCAGGCGGGAAAACCGCTGGCCCTGGACCTGGCGGGGGCCGGTCGCCGGACCGCCGTCGTCGAACGGGAGTACGTTGGCGGCACTTGCGTCAACGTGGGATGCACGCCAACCAAGACCATGGTCGCCAGTGCCCGCGTCGCCTACCTGGCCCGGCGTGCCGCCGAGTACGGTGTGCGCTGTGGTCCGGTGGCCGTGGACCTGACGCAAGTCCGCCAACGCAAGCAAACAATCGTGGACGACTTCCGAACGCGGGGGCAGCGTCGGATGGAGAAGGCCGAGAACGTCGAGCTCATCTTCGGTCAAGGCCGCTTCACAGCTCCCAAGGTCGTCGAAGTGACGCTCAAGGCAGGTGGCGTGCGGACGCTGACTGGCAATGCGATTTTCATCAACACCGGCGCCCGGCCGGCGCGACCTGCCATCGACGGGCTCGATTCCGTCGACGCCCTCGACTCCACCTCGATCATGGAGCTGAGCGCGTTGCCGGACCATCTGCTGATCCTGGGGGGCGGCTACATCGGCCTGGAATTCGGCCAGATGTTTCGCCGCTTCGGCAGCGCCGTCACCGTGGTGCAGCACGGCAAGCAGCTTCTAGCACGGGAGGACCCGGACGTCGCCGAGGAAGTTCACAAGGTGCTGCAGGAGGACGGCATCGAGATCCTGCTCCAGACCGAAGCGACCCGCGTGCAGGCTGCCGCTCGCGGCGTCGTCTTGCAACTGCGCGGCCCGGCAGGGGACCGAACCGTCGCCGGCTCACACCTCCTCGTTGCGGCGGGACGGGTGCCGAATAGCGACGGACTGAACCTCGGCGCCACCGGCGTGCAGGTCGATGCACGCGGCTTCATCCTGGTGAACGACCGGCTCGAGACGAACGTGGCTGGCATCTACGCCCTGGGGGACGTCAAGTGTGGTCCAGCATTCACACACATCTCGTATGATGACTATCGCATCATCCGTAACAACCTGCTCCGCGGCGGGCAATCGACCACGAGGGACCGAATAGTTCCCTACACCGTGTACATCGATCCACAGCTCGGGCGGATCGGCCTGACGGAACAGGAAGCACGAGCGCAGGGCCGCACGATCCGCGTCGCTAAGATCCCCACGAGTTGGGTGGCCCGTGCCTTGGAGATGGCCGAGCCCCGCGGCGTCATCAAGGCCGTCGTCGATGTGGAGACTCGGCAGATCCTCGGCGCGGCCGTGCTGGCTGTCGAAGGCGGCGAGATCATGTCGATGCTCGAGATCGCGATGATGGCCAAGCTGCCCTACACCGCCCTCGAAGACGGCATCTTCGCACATCCAGCCTTGGCGGAGGGATTGAACATCCTGTTCATGTCTATGGAGAAGTAAAGCTCGACGCCTTAATGGGCCATCGCCCCAAGAGGTTCATGGCGGCCCGGGGGGTTGGATTTGGGTCACTGCCCAACCGAGCCGCTTCGACCCCAATTCTACCGCCGTCTCCGGCTCCGATTCTTCGGCGCCAAGGTCACGAGCGATGCCAGACTGCTGGCCTACCGCGAACTCGACGACGCCCTTCATTCGACCCGCACCGCGGCCGGTCAACTGCAAGACGTACCCGTTCACGGGTCGAAGGTGACAAGCGTACAGAGCGGGGCCTCGCCTGACCGTTGGCTGCGGGCGTCGTCTCCCTGTAGAATGGCCGTGCGAGGGGGCCGTGGCCGGACCGGAGGGCGAACAGCGTCCCGGCTCGCGGTTGAGATTCCTGCACTCATTTCCACCTAGAAAGTGTCCATCTTTTCGTGCATGTTACCACTCACCCGGAACCAGGTGGCGTCCTGGTACGCGTTACGCCTGGCGGGTGTGGGAGCCAAAGCCGACGATTACGGCCAGGTGTTCAGAAAAAGACCCAACAGGAGATAGGAAGATGCAAGGGGTCCATCTGGCACGGTTATTGTCAGTCAACGTGGGTCTTCCCCGCGAGATCACGTGGCGCGGTGAGACTGTCTACACGTCCGTGTGGAAGGAGCCAGTGCAGGGACGGCGCCTGGTTCGGCGGCTCAACATTGACGGTGACGCACAGGGTGATCTAGTCGGTCACGGCGGAGAACACCGTGCCGTGTTTGTGTACCAGATGGATTCCTATCACTATTGGCAGCGTGAACTGAAGCGAGGCGATTTCACCTTCGGGCAATTCGGAGAGAACTTCACGGTCGAAGGCCTGGCTGACAGCGAGGTCTGCGTCGGCGATCGCTATCGCATCGGCAGCGCTCTGTTTGAAGTGACGCAGCCGCGTGTGACCTGCTACCGCGTTGGCATACGAATGGATGAGCCCAGGATGGCGGCATTGCTGGTCGCGCATCACCGCCCGGGGTTCTATTTTCGCGTCCTGGAAGAGGGTGAGGTGGGCGCCGGCGATGAAATCGTCAAGGTTGCCGAGGGTCCTGAACGCCTCACGGTCGACGCGGTCGACGCGCTGCTCTATCTTCCCGGACCCGCCCAAGAAGACCTTGAACGGGCTTTGCGCATCCCAGCCCTGAGCCCGGGCTGGAAGTCTTCCTTTGAGGCTCTTCTCCGGCAGATGACGCAGCCGGGGTCGCGCACAGGGAATGCCGGACTGGCGTCGCCTGACCAGATGGTGACGGCTGTTCCCGGATTCCGGACTCTGAAGGTGGCCGGAATGGATCGCGAGAGCAGCAGTGTGGTCTCGCTGGTGCTGGAGCCGGTGGACGGTCGCTCACTGACCGTCCCTCTGCCCGGGCAGTTCGTGGTGCTGCGACTCCGTCCTAAACCTGACGCGCCTCCGGTCTTGCGCAGCTACTCGCTGTCCGGTCTGCCGGACGCCGGTCGTTATCGCATCACCATTAAGCAGGAGCCGCACGGAATCGCCAGCACCTACGTGAGCACACAGCTTCGTACAGGCGACGTGCTGGATGTCAGCGAGCCCCGCGGCGCCTTCATCCTGCAGCGCGGCGATATTCCTATAGTGCTGTTGAGCGCCGGCGTGGGTGTGACTCCGGTGATGGCCATGCTTCACGCGCTGGCTGTCCAGGCGTCGCCGCGTCCGGTCTGGTGGATTCATGGAGCACGCAACCGCCTGGATCACACCTTTGCCCGGGAAGCACGCGACCTGCTGGCCAAGCTGCCCCACGCCCGGAGCCACGTGCAGTACAGCCGGCCCGATGCGACTGACCGGCTGGGCGTAGACTACGATGCTGCCGGTCGGCTGAACGTCACGGCTCTCGAAAAGCTGGGTGTGCCCCGCGAATCCGATTTTTATCTGTGCGGCCCTCCGGCTTTCGTTGAGGATATCACCGCCGGGCTCGGCGGTTGGGGCGTGGCCCGTGATCGCGTCCACACGGAGATTTTCGGTTCAGGCGAGTCCATCACGCCGGGTGTGAAGAAGGCGCCGCGCCGGCTACCGCACGCGCCTGCCGGGCCGCCCGGCAAAGGTCCAAGAATTTCATTTGCTCGCGCCGGCCTCACGGTCTCCTGGGATCCCAAGTTCCAGAGCCTGCTGGAGCTCGCGGAAGCTTGCGACGTCCCGGTGCGCTGGTCTTGCCGGACCGGAGTTTGCCATACCTGCGAGTCGAGAAACCGTCTAGCTTGCGTCCGGTCTGACGGCTGAAAAAGGCAAGCAGGTGATTGGCCAG
>JBKQMT010000105.1:0-7447 GCA_052146595.1 Acidimicrobiales bacterium | reverse complement strand
CCGATTATTTGCGGCCCGTGCTACCGACGGGGCGTTGGGCATCACGTAGTTCTGGCGCGGCCACTAGGTGACCGAGGTGGGAGGGGCGGTAGGCGCCGATGGTCCTCGTTGAGGACGGTGATGTCGGATCGCCGCCACGAGCCGCCGCGGCAATCTGGTCGATCTCTTAGGATTTGTCCACGGAGACGCTCACCTTTCTCTTCACAGACATCGAGGGCTCGACAGCGCTACTGCAGCGCCTTGGAGAAGACGTCTATGCCGAGGTCCTTGCCGTGCACAATTCCCTTATCAGGTCCTACCTCGCCACTCACGGAGGAAAGGAGGTAAGTACACACGGCGACGGCTTTTTTGCTGTGTTCTCCTCACCGAGAGCCTGTGTGTCAGCCGTGATCGAGATGCAGCGGGCGGTCGCCACACATGAGTGGCAGTCCGGTGAGCAGCTTCGCGTACGGATGGGTATCCACTCCGGTGAGGCGTCCGACACAAGCGCAGGCTTAGTCGGTCTCGAGGTGCATCGCGCCGCTCGTATTGCCGCTGTTGCCCACGGGGGTCAGATCCTTCTCTCGGCGACAGCAGCCGCCCTCGTCAGGGACTCGCTACCGGCGGATGCCTTCCTGCGAGACCTCGGACTCCACCGGCTGAAGGATCTCGGCCGCCCGGAGCAGATCTTCCAGCTCCAAGGCGAGGGCCTCGAGTTCGCGTTCCCGTCCCTCCGCTCGCTCGACAACCCGGAGCTGCCGAACAACCTGCCTGCACAGCCGGCAAGCTTCGTCGGGCGCCATGTCGAAGTGGCCGAGGTCCGCCGTCTCGTCGGGTCCGCTCGGCTCGTCACCCTCACCGGGGCCGGCGGATGCGGCAAGACCCGGCTCGGTCTGCAAGTGGCGGCGGAACTCCTCGACGGGTCCGGCGATGGGGTCTGGCTCGTCGAGCTCGCCTCGGTCTCAGAGCAAGGGGCCGTCCCGTCGGCGATCAGCGAGGTACTCGGCATCACGAGCCGAGCCGGTCGGCCGGTGCTCGACACCCTGCTCGACGCCCTCGAGCTCCAATACGTGCTCATCGTGCTCGACAACTGCGAGCACCTGATCGGGGCGTGCGCCGATGTCGCCAACGCCGTCTTGCTGAGGTGCCCAAGGGTCCACCTGATGGCGACGAGCCGTGAACCGCTCGGCATTGGCGGCGAGACCATCTACCGCGTGCCTTCGCTGTCGCTCCCCGATCCCGACGGCGGCGACACCTCCGCGACTGAGCAGTCGGACGCCGTCGCGCTGTTCGTGGATCGGGCGAGGGTACAAGGCGTCGAGTGCACCCTCGACGAAGAGACCGGCCCGCTCATCGTTTCGATCTGTCGACGGCTGGACGGGATGCCGCTCGCCATCGAGCTCGCCGCCGCCCGGTTGCGGTCGATGTCACTGGAAGGCCTCAACGACCGACTCGACCAGCGCTTTCGCCTGTTGACCGGGGGGAGCCGAAGCGCATTGCCGCGCCAGCAGACCCTGCGGGCAACGGTCGATTGGTCCTACTCGCTCCTCAACGGTCCCGAGCAGTCACTACTTCGTCGCCTGTCCGTGTTCGCCGAGAGCTTTGATTTAGAAGCCGCTGAGGAGGTCTGTTGCCTCCAAGACATTGAGGAGTTCGACGTCGACGACTTGTTGGGGTCTCTCGTCGACAAGAACCTCGTCGTCACAGAGCCGAGCGGAGGAAGGGTCCGCTACCGGCTCCTCGAAACAATCCGACAGTTCGCAGCCGAACACCTCGTCGAATCGGACGAGGTCGAGGCCGCCGCCATCGGCGCGGCACACGCCTCGTACTACCTGTCGCTCGCCGAACTCGCCGCGCCGCACCTCTTCGGACCGGAACAGGGCCGGTGGTTCGACCGGCTCGATGCCGACCAGGCGAACCTGCAACGCGCGCTGGAGCACGCGACGGCCGAACGCGACGGGACCGAGCGAGCGCTCCGCTTCGGCGCGGCGCTGCAGCGCTATTGGCCGGTGCGCGGGGGACGAAACGAGGAAGCGATCAGGCTTCTCACGTCCGTGCTCGAGCGTCCGGAAGCCCAAGCGGACCCGACGCTGTTCGCCGCAGCCCTGGTCACCGTCGCGTTTGTCTCCAGCGATATCAGAACGGCACTGTTGGCCGGTGAACGGGCGGTAGAGATCGCGCGCCAGCTCGATGATGACCGATTACTCATCTGGTCGCTTGGTCATCTTTGCGCTAAGTGTTACTTCGGCGGCGACCCTAAGAGAGGGTTTCCACTCGGGAAAGAGGCTGTCGCGCGCGCCAGGTTGCTCGGCGACGAGGTCTTGTTGGCCAACAGCCTGAGGATGTACCTCCTCTGCAGCAGCAGGATCATCGATCCAGCCCGCAGCGAAGAGTTGTTCACCGAAGCCATCTCGTGCGCCGAACGGTCCGGCGATCAGTACTGCATCGCACATACAGAGAACAATGCTGGTGTCTTCGCGCTGGAGGAGGGAAACATCCCTGCTGCGCGATCACACTTTGAAGAGGCGCTTCGAGTCAGTCATGCGATCGGGTACGTAAACCACTATCAGCCGATCGTCAACTTGGGCGAGGTGCTGCGTGAAGAGGGCGACAGCGAAGGTGCCCGCTCCAAATTCCAGGATGGGTTGCGCATCCTTCGTCGAGTCGGAGATCGTTCCGGGATTGCCAGCGCGAACCTTTGGCTCGCTTGTCTCTCAGTTGACTCGGGCGACTGGCACCGGGCGACCCTGCTTCACGGTGTGGCGCAGGTATTCATGGACCAGGCGGGCAAAGTGTGGCAAGAATCCGACGCGCACCATCGAGAGATCAGCATCAACGAGCTGCGCGCTCGCCTCGGTGAGACGGAGTTCGAACGCGCCTACGCCGAGGGCAAAAGGCTCAGTGTTGAAGAGGGGTTCAACATAGCGCTCGGCAGGGTTCGCTCAACCTGAAGCCCCCGCGACGGTCTCGATCGACACATCGAGTGTGTGAGAACCCGCGGCTGCTGGCGACACATCAAGTGATCGCGTCCCAATGAGGTCTGGGCACTCTGTGCCGAATACCTCATCTGGGCGAGTCCGAACCGAGCTCTCGTCGCGGGCAGGCCCCCCCGCCCGGGGACAAGTCCCCTTGCGTGGAGCTACCCGACGCGCCCGGACAGCTACGTCGCGCCGCGGAAGAGGCGGAGCAAGCCTGGGAAGACGAATCCAGATTCTCGTCGACGTTCACCATGCCATGGGGCGAGGAGTACACGGGGGCCACTCTGGTGGACATGTACCTGGCAGAGCTGGCCGCACACACCTGGGACTTAGCCCGGGCGACCGAACAGCTCGACAGGTTGGACCCCTCCATCGCTGCGCCCGCACTCGAGGGGGCACGGGCCATGATCAAACCGCAGTACCGCGACATGGTCGAGCCAGGAGCCCCATTCGGGGCGGAGGTTCCCCCACCGGCCGGCGCCGACGACTGGGAACGCCTCGCCGCCTTCATGGGACGCGACCCACGGGCATCGCTAGGTCGGTAGGGGCGGAGGGGTGGCCCTCCGTGGCCATAGCGCCAAAGATAGCGACTGGATCGGTCCCGAACACCAATGCAGAACACCGCTGGGGACGGCTGCCGCGCCGACCCGAACGGATATTTCAGCCACAGTCGCTTCGTCCTTCCCGAGGTTGACCACCAAACTGACCACCAAACCGAGGGACCTCAGCGGTCTGACCCGGACGGACTCGCACGAGACACCGCGCTTGACCTGCGAGAATGGACGAACCCAGACAGCGTCAGACCGGCTCCATGGGATTGGAAATCGTGTGACCTGCAAGGGTCCGTGGGTTCAAATCCCACCTCCTCCGACCACTTCCTCCGCTCGTTGTCATAATCACAACGTCTTGCCTGTTCAGCGGCAGTCTCAGTGTCCGTTCGTAAGACCACGACGCACGGCCCACGAGACGACCCTTCGCCTCGACGCTCAATCCGGTTGGCGGATTCTGAACCCGTGGAGCGTGGCCAGAGGCAACAAGCTGCTTCGGTCATCCCGAAAGGGTTGACACATGTCGATAACGGAATATATTGGACAAGTGGCCCGCGCTTCCACGACTTCGGATGTCTTCAACGCAATTGCCGATATTCACCGTCGCGAGGTCCTGGACGCGCTGATCGAGGGCGAAAAGGCCGTCGGGGCGATCGTGAACGACCTTTCGATGTCCCAGCCCCAGGTTTCAAAACACCTGCGGGTGCTCAGTGAGGTGGGACTCGTCAGGTGCCGGGCGGAGGGGCGTCGTCGGCTGTACCGCCTGGAACCGGAGCACCTTCGGCCGCTGCGCGAGTGGGTGGCCAAGTACGAGCAGGCGTGGAACGACCGAATGGACCGGGTGGATGAATACCTCAAAGAGCTACAACGACAAGGAGGGGGCAGTGACACCTAATCGGCATGGAACGGCCAACATCGAGTTTCCGAGTGAACTCGAAATTCTCCTCACCCGAGACTTCGAAGCTCCGATCGAACTCGTCTTCGACGTGTTGACGAAGCCGGAACATGTGCGCAAATGGTTCGCTCCATTTGAGGACAAGATGACGGTGTGCTCGATCGACCTGCGCGTCGGGGGGAACTACCACATGGTCTTCGTGACGGAAGACGGAACCGAGTGCTCGTTTCGTGGGACCTACCTGGAGATCGAGCCGCCTACCCGCGTCATCGATACGTGGCTGTTCGAGGGCTGGCCCGATGCCGAGGCCGTCGAGACGGTAGAGCTGCACGAGACTGACGGAGTGACGAAGCTGACGATGAAGCTGGCGTTCCGCGACAAGGCCGGCCGTGACCACATGACCAAATTCGATGGCATGGAAGACAGCTTCGACAAGATGGAGGATTACTTGAGGTCACTGTTCGAACCAAGGAAATCCGTCCTCGGGTAGTTGAGGCCAGAGCCAGAGACAGACCTCAATGGCTTGGTCACGTGGGTGGGCCAAGGCACCATCGGTTTCTCTTTGCCGCGAGGTTACGGTGGGCGCATGGTTTTGGGGCCCAGCAGCGGCCACGCTGGCGAGGACGACGCGACCGGCCTGCGCGGCAGCGCACACTGGAGACTGGCAGTTAGGGGGCTCCGGTTAGCAGGGCTCGGCTTGTTCGTCGCCATCGGCGGTCTCGTCACCCGTGTGTGGTCAACAGGTACTGGACTCACGATTCTGGCCGTCGGCGTAGTCATCTATCTCGTTGGCGTCGTGGTCGTCTACGCGGGATTCATCCCGGCCATCCGAGCGCTTCCGAAGCCCCGGCCCTCATTCTGGAGGCTTAGGCGGCTGCTCATGCGCGACGCCCTCCACACTTGGCACCCGGATCGGTGATGAACGGGCCTGCCGGTACGGGTGCTCGCCTATCCGTGGCTCCGTTCGACCGCTGTCGTAACGCGCTCATCAACCGAAGAGGTTTCAGCGCTATCGCCAGTCGCCTGCTGGGCCTTCGCCATTGCCGCCCTGAGCCTGAATGCAGCGGGTGGCAATTCTCCCTTCGCCCGCCCGTACTGGAGAAGCTCTGCCCACCAGGCGAGATCGTCGAGCATGATTCCCATTGCCGTTCTCGTGCCGAAATCGGTCGGCACACCTTGGTCGTCGAAGGCGGATTCCACCTTGGCGATCAGCACTGTGTCCCGCACGGGCACCATTTCCGCCTCGATGGCGACGGCAAACAAGTGCTCTACGGCGCGCACACCCGCGGCAACACCGACGCTGTAGCCAAGCGCTGCGATCGGTTTGTTGCGCAGAGCGAAGCTTACGAACACGTTGTCAAAGGCGTTCTTCAGTACCCCCGGGATGGAGTGCAGATACTCGGCAGTGACGACCAACAAGGCGTCAGTTTCCTTGAGTTTCCGGTTCCAGTCCCGCACGATGGGCTCTGAGTAGGTCGGGTCGCTGAAGTCGCCAATCGTGCCCAGGTGTTCCTGGAACATCGGCAGCGGCCAGTCGCGAAGGTCCAGAACTTCGACGTCGAACGCGCCGTGGTCGGTGGCGCTGCTGACGACCCATGGCGCGACCCGATCGGCAGAGCGGGTCGGTCTCGTGCTCGCGATGATTATCTTCAGCTTCAACAACTCGGTCCTCCATAGTTGCGTGCTCAACTATTGCTGAGTCAAGGTATGCCTTTGTTGCTGAGCACGTCAAGGCGCCGCCTGCTGAAGACCGCTCTCGGGTCGCGTCACCGACGCGGCCGGTATTCGGTATGAGCGTTCTGGGTTCGCGACTGCCCCGGTACGGCACTTTCGGGCTAGTTCGGAAGCCCCGCACGGTCATGCTCAGCGGGCCGGGTTCCTGCCTGAAGCCAAGTCGGAGGAGTCCCGCGGTTGCACTTTGCGGGCGTACGCGTCCCCAGCAATGGATAATCGGAGAATGCACCTTGAGTACCCGCCAGCCCCGTTCAGCGCGCAGATCGATGACTACCACGGCGAGACCGTCGCCGATCCTTTCCGGTGGCTCGAGGACACCTCCTCGGAGGAGACGAGAGGCTTCATCGAGGCCGAGAATCGCCTCGCCGACGCGTGGCTCGAGGCCGTCCCCAGCCGCAAGGAGATCACACGTCGCGTCCACGAGCTGTGGGACCACCCACGATTCGGCGTTCCCTTCGAGCGAGGCGGACGGTGGTTCCAGTACCGCAACACCGGCCTGCAACCACAGCCGGTCCTTTACGTCATGGACCGCCCGGGCGCCGACGGAGAGATACTCGTCGACCCGAACGCGTTCTCTGAGGACGGCACCGTCGCGCTCGTCGACGCCGTGCCGTCGGCGGATGGGCGGCTCCTCGCCTACGCGACCGCAGACGCGGGCTCGGACTGGTTGACCTGGAAGGTCCTCGACGTCGATAAGAAGACGCGTCTGCCCGATGTGGTCGAGTGGTCCAAGTTCTCGACGGCCGCATGGCTCGCCGACGCCTCGGGCTTCTTCTACGGCGCGCCGCGCCGTCCGGAGCTGGGACAAGAGCTCGAGGGCGAGACCCGCGGACTTCGCGTCCTCTTCCACCTCCTCGGCGCGAAGGACGGTGAGGACGAGGTGGTCTTCTCCGCGGAGGACCAACCCGACTGGCTGCCGCACGCTACGGTCACCGACGACGGGCAGTACCTAGTCGTCGCGGTCACCCGCGGAACAAGGCCGCAGGTACGTCTTGAGATCTTCGACCTCGAGCGCCTGGGTGAAGGAAGCGTCGTCCTCGACCCAGACTTCTCCTCCGAGCTCGCAATTGCGGGCAACGAGGGTCCGCGCTTCTTCCTCGTCACCGGCGAAGGGGCCGACCGTCGGCGCCTCGTCGCCACCGACCTCTCGGACCCAGAGCATCTCGAGGAAGTCGTCCCTGAGTCCGCGGACGTGTTGGCGGGCGCGAAGCGATGTGGCGACGCGCTCGTGTGCTGCTACCTGAAGGACGCGCGGGCCGCGCTTCGCGTGCACGGGCTCGATGGGCGCTTCACCCGCGAGATCGAGCTACCCC
>JBKQMT010000104.1:0-4438 GCA_052146595.1 Acidimicrobiales bacterium | reverse complement strand
GGCTCACTTACCATAGGAGGGCGAGGTCTGCCGCCATTGGAGGACGAACGATGAACCAGGAGCGTGCGAAGAGCCTGCTCGATGCGGAGCGGCGTCGGGTGGAACAGCTGCTCGCCGAGATGGAGGTGGCCGGCCAAGAGGACCGGGAGACAGCCAACGAGAGCGGCGACCTGTCCGATCCGGCCGAGCGGCTCACCGCCGAGGAGACCGACGACGTCATCGCCGCGGCACTGCGCGCTCGTCTCGACGCGCTCGAGCGCGCCGAGCGCCGCATAGAGCAAGGGACCTTCGGCTACTCGGTGCGAAGCGGGCGGCCCATCCCGGACGCCCGTCTCGAAGCGGACCTGGCCGCCGAGCTCACCTTGGACGAGGAAGAGCGGGTCTGAAGGGCACTCGTCCCACAAGCCGCATGCTGCGCTCGATCGGGCCCCGACGCTCAGAGGGGCCGGCCGTCCTCGGAAAAGGCGCGAACCCCGGCCCTCGCGTCAGCTAGTTGCAGGCGCCCGCCACAGGTCGATGCCACTTTCTACGGCGTACCGGTCGATCTCGGCGAGCTCCTCTTTGGAGAAGCCGAGATTGTCGAGGGCGCCGAGGTTCTCCTCGAGCTGAGCGACGCTGCTCGCCCCGATCACGACCGAGGTGACGCGGGCGTCGCGCAAGGCCCAGGCAATGGCCATCTGAGCCAGGCGCTGCCCGCGCCGTTGCGCGAGCGCGTTCAGGGCGCGCACGCGGGCCAGGGTCTCATCGCTCAGCATCCCGGGTGACAGGGAACCGTCCCTCGAGGCTCGCGAGCCCTCCGGGATGCCGTCGAGGTAGCGGTCGGTGAGGATTCCCTGCGCCAGCGGAGAGAAGGCGATGCAGCCGACGCCCTGTGCCCCCAGGACCTCGAGCAGGCCGTCTTCGATCCACCGGTTGAGCATCGAGTACGACGGCTGGTGGATGAGCAGCGGGGTGCCGAGGCGCCTGAGTACGGCGATTGCTTCCTCCGTGCGCTTGTCGGAGTAGGAAGAGATCCCCACGTAGAGGGCTTTGCCCTGCTGCACAGCCGAGTGGAGCGCACCGAGGGTCTCTTCCAAAGGGGTGTCGGGGTCGAAGCGATGATGGTAGAAGATGTCGACGTAGTCGAGCCCCATGCGCCCGAGGCTTTGGTCCAAGCTGGCCAGGAGGTACTTGCGGGAGCCGAGATCCCCGTACGGGCCCGGCCACATGTCCCAGCCGGCCTTGGTCGAGATGACCAGCTCGTCGCGGTGGTCCCGGAAGTCGGAGCGGAGGATGCGGCCGAAGTTCACCTCGGCGCTGCCGTAGGGGGGCCCGTAGTTGTTGGCCAGGTCGAAATGGGTGACACCGAGGTCGAAGGACCGGCGCAGTATCGCGCGCTGGGTGTCGAGCGCCCGGTCGTCGCCGAAGTTCTGCCAGAGCCCGAGCGACACCGCGGGCAGCAGCAGGCCGCTGCGACCGCAGCGACGGTAGGGCATCGGGCCGTAGCGGTTCCCGGCAGGAAGGTAGTGTGTCGTCACGATAGGTCACGTTCCGTTTCGGTCAGGCAGAAAGCATACCGGCTCGCCAGGCTCGCCGAGTTGGCGTTCTTCCCCGATCTGTTGGACCACGATCGGCTGTTCCCAGCGTTCGACCTGCCGCTGCACCTCTAGGCCGAGCGCGGCGAGCTCGAGCAGTTCTGTCATCTCAAGTGACAACTGATCGAGGACGATCCGACCACCCAGCCGGTGGCCGAGCAGATGCCACCGGGCCAGCTCGTCGCCGGCCGCCAGGTCGGGTGTGCCGGGACCCTCCAGCACGATCGTGATTCGGCACCTTCGACTGCAGCCGCTCACCTGATTGGCTGCAGAAGGCGGTCAAAGGGGGCGAGCGGTGGCGGCCCGAGATCGAGGCCAGCCTGGAGAACCTCGAGAGGCTGGTCGCCGGGTCCTAACCGATCCCGACAGGAAGGCTGGTCATCCCCCGAACGCGGATCGCCCACCGTTGTTAGCTATGGCTAGACCGCGTCTGTTGCTGTGAGCATCACGGCCAAGTCGGGCACGCCGTGGGCGAGGATGAGGAGCTAGGGGAGGGCGAGCACATAGGTTTGACAGGCTCAGATAGCTAAACCCAAAGCCTCTTGGTGGGTAGGGAAGCTTTGCATGCGCACAATCCTGCCCTCCTCAAACGAGAGGACGAATGTGCGCGGCCCTCCAACTGGTTCGAGCGCGGAACCCGCGGGCCCTGGCCCGAAGTCGGGCCCCTCGACCGTTATGACCACCTGGTCGCCCGCCTCTTCTGCTTCCATACGGGTAACCCTCGGCAACTGTCCACCGCGGGCCGAGCCGAGCACGTTGCGGACCTCGTCCCGCCCATGGCAGACAAGTTCAGGCAGCACGCCCTGCCACACCACGTCCTCCGCCATCGCGTCTACCAGCGGCGCCATGGTCTGGCTGCAACACATCTCACCCCAGACCGCGAGCACCCGTGCCAACTTGTCCCCGGGCTCGTTCATGTCAATTTCCTCTCGACTGCCGCCAGGGTACTGGCCCCACAGCCGGCCGCGAGGCAAACTGGTCGGCACGTCGGCGACGATGCAGCTGCCCGAGGACCTGGCCGACCGCCGACGGCCGATGCCGCTCGGCGCGGGATGAGTGCGGAGGAGCTGTCTGTTCACTTGGTAGCGGACCGGCGTCATGTGGCGACCTAGCTTGGCAATTCCTCCCGTCGGGCGCACGCAATCTCGTCGTCGCCACCTTCTGGCGAAGGGATCCTGAGATCCTTCCGCCTGAGGTGATGGGCGACGTGCTCGCGACCTCCAGCTAGCCCGATGTCCTCGCCGCCTCAGCAGCCAGCGAGGCCATGGAGGAACTCGACGAGGCCGCCGAAGTACGTCTCCTGGTCGTCGTACATCGCCAGGTGGCTGCCCTTCGCGCAGTACAGGTAGCGGCCACGTTGCAAGCGGTTGGCCATCATCTCCATGTGGGCGGGGTCCATCGTGTCGTAGCGGGCGCCGATGACCAGGGTCGGCACCTCGATCGAGGGGAGGTCGTCGGTCCGGTCCCAACGGGCGAGCTTCGCGTCCGCGCTGATCCCCAGCTCGCTCGGGCCCTGCATGCTCACGTAGATCGACGGGTTGATGTGGGCGAAGCCGCGCTGAACCGGCTCAGGCCATTGCTCGATCGGCATGCGCAAGACGTGGCGGACGTAATGGTGCTCGTACAGCAACTCCATGTACCTCGGGTTCTCGATCTCGCCGTTCGCCTCTAACGACTTGATCTCGGCGAGGGCAGCCTGGTCCATCTCCGGCATCAGCACCTGCTGGGCGTAAGCGTTGTAGGCCGGGACGCTCGACATCATGTTGGAGATGACGAGTCCGCGCAGCTGCTGCTGGTGGTGGAGGGCGTACTCGGTGGCGAGGATCCCGCCCCAGGACTGGCCGTAGAGGACGAAGTTGTCCTGGTCCAGTCCGAGGGCGCGGCGCACCTGTTCCACCTCGTCGACAAAGCGGTCGAGCTCCCACAGCGCCGGCTCTTCCGGCTGGTCGCTGTGACCCGAGCCGAGTTGGTCGTAGTAGTAGTACTCGACTCCGGCGCCCGGCAGGTAGCTGTCGAAGGCCTCGAGGTACTCGTGGGTTGCCCCGGGTCCGCCGTGAAGCAGCAACAGCCTGATGTCGGGGTTGTTGCCGATCCGCTTCGTCCACACCCGATAGCTGCCCGTCGGCGTGCTCACCGGGATCAGCCGCACGCCCCCGCTCAGGACGTCGCCCCGACCGGAGTAGTCGAGATAGCTGCTGATCGCTCGCATTTGTTCCTCCGCTTTCCCAGGCGTCCCTGAGCGCCGATCCAGCCTATGCCACCTCAACTGGGAACGGTCGAGGAACGCCTCGAATCTCCAGTCGTCGAGGTCGGAGTGCTCGGATCTCCCGGGAGTGAATGAGACGAGTTCTTCGCAACTCGACGGCTGGTCGTCGCGCGGCGAGTGGAAAGTCACCTGCCGGACGGAGAACTCAAGGCCTGTAGGTATTCGGTGCGACATTCTGTTCGCGCCTGACAAGTTGCAATGGGTACTAACCCGGATCTGCGGATCGCGATCGAACGTACTGCGCCTGTGGCTCTCCGCTGGTTATCCGGCAACGACCCGACCGGGCGTTCCCCAGGCGCGGCCCTTCCCGGCACCCATGCACCAGGCGGGCGCACCCGTTAGGGCACGGTGGTCGAACAGGGCGGCGCTTACATCCCCGTTATGGCGACTCCGGCGACGGCTCGAGGCCTCCACGGCTCAAACCTTGGAAACTGGTGGACGACGCGACACCTAGCCTCGATCATTCGTGCGCCCAGAAGCTGGAGGTGATGCCTTTGAGCTGAACCGACAGCGAGAAGCTCGTCGTCGCCAGCCGGGGCAGGTCCGGCTCGGGTAGCTGCCAGGAGGCCCGATAGCAGGCTGGCGGCTCGGCTGGGTA
>JBKQMT010000103.1:0-4535 GCA_052146595.1 Acidimicrobiales bacterium | reverse complement strand
TACCCAGCCGAGCCGCCAGCCTGCTATCGGGCCTCCTGGCAGCTACCCGAGCCGGACCTGCCCCGGCTGGCGACGACGAGCTTCTCGCTGTCGGTTCAGCTCAAAGGCATCACCTCCAGCTTCTGGGTGCACGAATGATCGAGGTTAAACGCGAGCGAGCCGTCTCTCAGTTGTAAGCGCCATGGCTGCACATCCCTATGGCACCGATTTGGTCTCAGGCAGAAGAAGGCCGTCGTGAACGATGGTTCTTGATGCCGACATCTAGGAAAAGCGTAAGCCGATGTCCTTCCTTGACGGAATCAAGAACGCTGTCACCGCCCTCGGCGCACCTTCGGCACCGCCGGCACCCTCACCGTACGCTGTGAGCGAGCCCCAGCCGACAGGTATCCCCTACTCGGTCAGCTCCCCGGCGGTTGCTGTCACCGCCAACCTCACAGTCACCCTCTCACCGCCCGTACAGCAATCACACGGCGGGTACTCCTGGGCCATTGTCTACAACGCAAGTCCCTGGATTTGTACGGTGCTATGTGCTACGGGGACTGTCACGATCATGCCGTACTCGGCCGACATCTGTACGGTGAGCGGCAATCAGATTCTCACCGCCACAACGTCAGTCGGCCCCGGCGGGTCGGCCCTCGCCCCGACCGGAGCGCCGACTTTCATAGTGGTCGACTGGTTCGCCGCCGGGGGAGCGCCGCCGAGCGGGTATTTCCCGCTGGCTCTCACAAGCCAGGCAATCGGAGCGACTTCGTTCGTTTCCATCAGCTCGGCGCAGAGTCTTCTCGCCTCGGAGGGCTCAGGGTCGACCACCGTCACGGTCACGCCAGGAGCGAACGCAGCCTCGCTCATTATCTGTTGCTTCGCCGGCCCGCAGTCAGTCACGGTGCAAGGTGCCACTTCGGGTGTCTTCTATCCCGTCACGGCCTCGCCGCCATTCTTCACGGTGCCCGCTTACTTCTACGTGGCGTCCATTGTCGAGGCTCTTGACGCCAGCTTCAACGTCGTCATTTCCACTGCCGACGGCGAGCCCTGGTGGGTCCTGGCCGATACTGCCCTTCGCATGTTGGCGGTCTACTCAGGCGCCGAAGCTCAGCCGGGCGGCGCCCTGCCGTCTTCGGTGGTGGTGGTAGCCGGCTCGGACTCGGTACACGCCATGGCCCTCCCCGTCGTCGCCATCGGCAACGCGGCCGGCGTGACAAACGTCCTCATTTGCGGCGGCATCGACCTGGCCGGCGGTGCCCGTCAGTTCCTTACCAACCTGCCGGGACAGCTCCTACCGGGCGCCGCCACCAACCCTTCGGTAGGACAGGTCGCCATCGGCAACACGGCAACCGCCATCGGCACGACCCGGACCGGCCGCACGGCGATGACGATCCACAACCTCGTCGCCTCGACGCAGATTGTCTACATCGGGCCATCGAACACCGTTACGACCGCCACCGGGCACGCCATCGAACCGGGGCTCAGTCAGACCGTGACCAGTCAGGTCCAGTGGTACGGCATCGCCGCGGCAGCGGGTGCCACGGTGTCTTTTGAAGACGAGTAGCCAGTGACCCGGCCTCATATGACTTCGCCGAGCGGCGGCACACCGCCGTCACTGATCCAGTTCGGCTTGTGCGCCGTTGGATCAAACACTCTGCCCCAACAACCATGGGGAGTCTACGACGGGTCCGTGCCGGCCGGAGCGAGCAATATCAACAGCCTTGCCATCGCCCCCGGTACCTGGGTCGTAATTGGCATGGTGATAAGCGCCAACAGCTGGATCACCCCCTATCTCAACACCGCCAGCGGGGTGGCGTCGGACAGCTGGCCGACATTGGAAGTCGGCGGCGGAACAGCGGTGCCCTTGAAAGCGGCCGTGGTCACCTTCAGCGCTGTGACGACCGTCTACCTGAACGTGAACAATGCCAGCGCCGCCACGTTGGTGCAGAGTCAGATTTACATAGTCCGTGTCGAGTGATGGCCAACCGGCGCCCCTGCCCGACCCGGCATCGCTCCCCGTACGTGCCTGTCGAATGGACGCCAGCTGCCGCTCGGTGCGAGGGTGGCCGGGAACGGTGAACGATCCGGCGATGCGGGGGCCAACAGGAAAGAGACGACCAAAAGGTTGAGTCCACCGCTCGCGCTGCCGATACATCTACCATGACACGGCGCCTTTGGATAAGTGTTGTATTGGTAGGAGCGCTAGCCGCCATGGGACTGACTGGGACAGCGAGCGCTAGTCGCCTGAGCGCGATCGCGGCGCCCATGGTTTCAACCCAGCACGTCGCCGCTAACGGCGGTGTCGTCACCTGGAAGACCTGGGCGCCGACCGGCACCCGTCTTGGCTGGTGCACCTGGTCCTCATCGCCAAGGGTGCCCAAGTTCAACGCCAGTGTCCGCTGTACCGGCCCGGTTTCCCGTGTGGCCCGTTTCGAGGCCAACGGTTCGACGAGTGCGGAGAGCTACACCCTTACCTTGACGGTGCTCTCCAAGGTGACGACGGTCGACCATCTCAAAGTTGTCGAAGCTGGGGCTGTGCCGCCTCCGCCGCCGGTCACGCCGCCTCCGCCAGTTGTACCGGCGACGCCGGCACAGACTTCGGCCAACTGGTCCGGATACGTCATCGAGGGCGCGAACGATGGTGTAGGCGGGAACTGGACGGTGCCTACTCTCGACTGTTCCGGAGTGACGATGAGCACTTCGAGCGACTGGGTTGGAGTCAACGGTGTGACTTCCCCCGACCTATTTCAAACCGGTGTGACCGACTCATGTACTGACGGGACGCAGAGCGATTACGCGTGGTTCACCGATGCTGCGCTCGGGTTCGGCACAAGTTTTCCCGGTCTCGGTCTCACGATCTCGCCCGGCGATGCCGTTAGTGCCGAAGTTTTCCAGGACACGAGTGGCTTTTGGGCCTACTCGATCACAGACGTCACGAGCGGTGAGACATACCCGGCTCCTGGCCAGGCTGAGGTTACGTCCTACTCAGGTCAAGGTGTGGAGGCCGAATGGATAGAGGAAGACCCGGGCTGCGCCAGCGACGAGAGCTATTGCTGGACCAACGGCGGTGCCGAGCTTTGGCCCTTCGCGAACTTCGGGTCCGTGACATTTTCGGACATGACCTTGTACGGGGTCGGCTCTTGGACATTGCCATACTCTGACGCCGAGGAAATGACTTATCCGGACGGATCAGCGGAGGCGTTGCCTAGTTCGATACAGGGCTCGGGTGCCTCAGTTAATTTCACCGTGACCTATGAGCAAGACGAGTCGTAAAAGGTGAGTTGTGGAGGTCTGGAGGTCTGTTCGAAGCGAGCGGAATCCGACCACCCGGGAGCGGACAGCCCCGGATCGATCGAAAAGGGCCAGCACCAAGCTGGCCGGCCTCGCCGCCTAGCCACCTTCACGGTAAACAAGCAACAAAACGAGAGCCAGGCACCCACCGATGGAAGCGCATGCGGGCAGTCTTTCTATGCTCCATCGTCGACTCGATCAAAGAGGGCCACTTGTATGAAACCATCAGGCATGCCGGCTACTCCTACGGTATGCAGACTGGCAATCGCCATGTAACGATCGTCTTTGAAGAAGATCTGATGATAGTTCAACAACGTAACCAGCTTGTTGAGGATATCCAGCAGAATTGCGACCCACTTAGCAGCGTCTGGCGCCGGCTGGAAAGGGTTGGCAGCGTGAAGCAACTCACTGGCAAGTCCCCAAGCGCGGCCTGCCTCGGCTTCGGTAAGGTAAGGCGCATCTACATCAGCTAGGTCTACGACGCCAGAAGAAGCGTCTCGTGCCTGCACCGCCGGTACGGGCCAGAAGTTCGGGTTCACTCTGCTTATGAGTTTTCGGGCGTCTTTCCAGTCCTTCTGATCGAAGGCGGAGGACACTGTCCGGACCTCCTCAATGTTGTTCACGAGGGCTCCCAGGGCAACAAGCTCGATCGACTTACGAATGTTGAGGGCGGCAAACTCGACACGCAGAATATCCGGGGGTTGAGTGAGCAGCGCATGTGCGAGATCAAGGCGCGCCTTCACTTGCGTCAGCAAGAGCAGATACCGCTCCCTTACCGCTTCCATCGGGTGCGTCATCGGTCAAGAAGCCTAGGCGCCTAAGTCACCGAGGATTGGCGCGCTCTCCAGCTCGGGCGTCTTAGTCTTCTTTTGGTCGTCGTCCGGCTACTCCGCGCCTCTCCCCCCGCCCCTACGCGGTCGAACGTTGCTTCCCACCCCCCGCTCCTAACTGTGCGTCCCTCCCGTCGTCCCGCGGGCGTCTTTCTGGGTGGGTGGGTGTGCTTGTGGTCCCTTGGCGCCCCGGCCCCGGCCCTGGCCGGTCTGCCGGCGGCCTCCGTCCCTGGTTTTCCTGTCCCTTCTTCCTCCTTCCCCCTCTCTCCCGATGGCACTTTGTGGGCGCTGAGGGACTCGAACCCCCGACCTGCTCGTTGTAAGCGAGCTGCTCTAACCACCTGAGCTAAGCGCCCGTCGCCCCGAAGGCGAGCCGGCCCTACACATGACGACGATAGGCTCTCCCGCCAGCACGATCCTCCGAGGCCCTCT
>JBKQMT010000102.1:0-4687 GCA_052146595.1 Acidimicrobiales bacterium | reverse complement strand
CGCGTCGTCGGGTGCTTCGGTGATCGACTGGAAATTACGCCGCGTGTCTGTGGGGCCCCCGGCCCATCTACCCGTAGCGACGCGTGTTACTACGGGGCGGATTTGGCAGCACTGCCCGGACGAACAGTCGGACAAGGCCCACGTCGAAGGACGGACCAACACTGGATGTACGGATTCCAACGCCTTGCCAAGGTGAGGGTCGCGGGTTCGAATCCCGTCGTCCGCTCCAAGTGGCCTGTATCCCATTCGGTGGACCACGTCTCAGGACAACGTAGCCATAGTTTGGCCATGCGTCGGCCAATGCAACCGTCGTCAAAGAGCACGGCCGATGGCCATACCCAAAATGCTCAGAAAGTCAGGTCGTCAACAAAGGGTTCCTGGTCTTTTGCCGCGTGAGGATGACCGTCAACGGCTCGCCGGAGGACTCGGTGGGAGATGGCACTCGAAGAGCCCGTAAACATTGCCTGCGCCGGTCGCCGTCGCCTCGTCGGCGATGAGCACGGCGTGGACGCCCTTTCTTGCCTTCAGCCTGGATCGGAATCGGCGCACGGCCGGGTCGGATGCCGGGACGTTCATAAGAAGTTCGGCACCACCACCGCCGACGAGCGCCACGACCGCTTGGGCCTCCGCCTCGAACATGGTGATGCCGTAGGGATCCAAGGCGGCGACGCGCCCGGCGATGCGGTCGCCCTCTTTCTCGTCAGTCATGACGATGATCATCGCCACCTCGCCCTCGGTGAGCGGGGGTGAGCCGGCGGGGAGCGGGCGGTGGATACGGGCAGCACGACGGAGCGACCCAAGTCCAGCGGTCAGAGTCGAACCCATCACGACGGGAGTGCCGAGCGGCAACAGATCAGTGCCGGCAACATGGACCCGCAGAGACTCGTCTGCGTCATCCTCGAATCGGGGCAGCTGCCGGATGCTGAACGAGGCTGGTTCACCCTCGGCTAGCTCAAGGCTCCCACTCGTGACCTTCGGCCCCACCTCGACGAGCGTCGGTCCGGTCGCGTCATGCTCGAGCAGCGCCGCCAGCGCCACGGCAACCACCCTGACGTCGTCCCTGCCTGGTTCGCCGGGTTCGTTCCCGTCGACGGTTAAGATGACCGGCACCAGCTCTAAGGCGGCCGGCCAACCGTACCGGCCCGCCTTCATCACGAACTCTACGGGCACGTCCTCGGACGGGTCGAAGTTGAGCATGAGCGTGCCCTTGGGCATGCTCGGCGGACGCGTTGAGTGACCTTCTCGGAGACCGGCCGGCGGCCTGGTGCCCGGGTAGAAGACGACGCCATGTTGGATGCCCTCATGACCGAGCACGACCGCGGCGTACTTCCTACTCCGCGGACCGATCCTGACCTCGACCAGCAGGTCCACATCGTCTGCCCACCTGCTCCAGACCTTGCGCTCGTAAAGGTGGAGGACGAGGTCGAAGAGCAGCTGCCAGTCGCGTGGCGCGGCAAGTTCCTTGGCGTCACGCCGGCCGGCCAGGTGGCCGACGAAGGAATCGAAGATGTCCTCCGCCTCGTGCACGACCGGCACCTCGGAGATGGGTGGCAACGGGGCGGCCTGGCTCACCTTGCCGAGCTGGGCCTTCAGAAGCGAGGTGAGTCCGGGATTGCAGAGGACGTGATCGGGACGACGCGGAGCAAGCCCGCCCGCTGGCCGCAAGAGAGCCATCTCACAGGCCTGTTGAAGCACCTGCTCCTCGCTTCCGGCGACGGCGGACGCGAGGACGACGCCCGTCTCCATGTCGACAACGAGGCTGGCGACGATTCTCGGCTCGTCCGGGATGCGCACGGCGTGCGAGATGTCGCGGAGGAGAACGAGCCAGGTGCGGGCTGTGACGGTCACGACCGCCATTGTTGCCCGCGAGAGCAACACCGGTTGGCGAGGTGTCAGTTCGCCCTGATCGGAACTACTTCGAGCCCTTCAATTCCGGTGAAGTCCTCCGGGTTGGCTGTGAAGATCGGCAGGTTTCTTGACAGGGCTGTTGCCGCGATGATCGCATCGAAGGAACGGGCCTTCGTCCGGCGACCGCTGCCTCGCAACTCGACTGCGACGCGTGCGAACGCGCGAGCCGCTGGCGCATCGAACGGGATCGGCTCAAAGGTCGCTTCAGTCACTTGTAGCCGCGCCAGGCGAACGGCGCGTTCAGACTCGTCGTCGGTGACGAGGGGACCGACAGAAAGCTCGGCGAGGGTGACCGTGGTGATAAGCGGCTCCTCGGGCAAATCAGCGTCGGCGGCGAGCTGATCTAACAAGATAACCACTGACGTGTCTAGAACTCCCGGACCGGGACGCATCAAAGGCTCATGTCGATGACGGAATCGAGGTCTTCGCGCAGTGCGATCGGGTCCATTGCTGGTAGGGAGCGGAACCGCTCGAGGATCGCAGGAAGGGTGAGCCGCTGAGCTTCCAAGGGTCGAAGCTCCGCTACCGGTCGACCGTCACGGGTGACTCGCATGGCTTCGCCGTGCTCAACCCGGTCGATGATCTCACCACCGTGGTTGCGGAGGTCACGTATCGAAACGTTGGTCATGACGAAGTGTATCACCGGTGATACACTCTTCGCTTCTGCCCACTGCGGCGATGTTGGCCGGAGTCGAGAGGGGTAATTCCGCCTCCACGCGACCGAGAGCCGCTAGGAGTCCACCTTGGCTCCGGGGATGACTGCTTGGACTGGCCGCACGTAGTTCATATGTCCGGTGTATCGAACATCGATGTTCCATTCGTTGACGCGTCGCTACTGGCTAGTAGGGCTGCACGTGGGGCCCCCGTCCGGCCGATCTACCCGTAGTAACGCGTGTCGCTACGGGGCGGATTTGGCAGCACTTCCCGGACGAAGAGGCGGACGGGGCCCACCTATACTGAGCAACACTGGATGCACGGATTCCAACACCTTGGCAAGGTGAGGGTCGCGGGTTCGAATCCCGTCGTCCGCTCCAGAAACGCGGCTCGAAGAACCGGCGCGCTTGCCGCTCCAAGCAGACGCCTAGGAGCGTCGTCGTGCGATGACCGTGGCGGCTCTGACGGTGAGCCGCCGGGCCAACTCTACGGCCTTTCGTGCGTCCGTTGCGGGGAGCGGAGCGGGGTCGTATTGGGCAGGGGTCTTGAACCGCAGCAGCTGGGACAGCTGGCGAGCCGCATATCGTCCATCGTCACCCGCGGTCGCAAGCAGACTGAGAGCTTCGACGTGCTCGCCTCCTGCGCGTTGGCCGACGAGGGCGCCGGTGATGGCATCGCACGCGCTAATCCCGGCGGTCACTGCGCTGCCGGCAGCGACATCCCATCGGCAGGCGTCGAGGCTTTCGACTGCAGCTTCGAGCCACGCCTCCGATTTGGACAAGTACGCCCGGGCGTCGCTTGGGGAGACGGAGTGACGGACGCTACGGCGTGGAGTCATCGCGTACCGCCGACAAGGTCGTCGAACTGCGAGCCGACGAGCACGATCGCATCGCGGCGAACCGCGCGCCAAAAGTCGCGTCCCTCCTTGGTTTGCGGGCCCGCCTTGCGACGCAGCTCCTCGAGTTCGTAGTCGAGCAGCTGGACCTGATTGCCAGCCAGGGCTTGCGCCTGTTCGGCGAAGCCGGACAGCGAGACCGCCCACTTTTCAGGATCGGCTGTCGGCGAGCGTACGGCCAGTACGTCGAGGTCGCTGTCGGCTTCGGCTTCGCCTCGCGCAAACGATCCGAAGATCAGCAGCGTCTCGGGGGCCGGCTCGACTTTGGTGGCAAGCGAGCGAAGCCGAGCGATCACCTCCGAGTCGAGGTGGGCAAGGCGATCTATGAGCTCCCCGGCGGCACTATGTCTCGCCAGGGACACCAGAACTGTGCGGCCGATCTCTCGGCGTTCGACGACACCCAGGGCCGAAAGCTCCGCGATGATCCCCGATGCGCGAGTTCTGCCCACTCCTGCGATGTTGGCCACAGCGGAGACCGGTAATTCCGCCTCCACGCGAGCGAGAGCCGCTAGGACTCGACCCGTCGCTCCGGGGACGACAGCTTCGATCGGCCGTACGTAGTCCACATGTTCAGTATAACGAACATCAATGTCCCATTTGCTGACGTATGGTTGCTGGTCGGTGCGGGCCGACTTGTGGTCTTCGGCCTATCCACCCGTGGTAACGCGTGTTACTACGGAGCGGATTTGACAGCACTTCCCGGACGACGAGACGGACGGAGCCCACGTCGACGGACGCAGCAACACCGGATGCACGGATTCCATCACCTTGCCAAGGTGAGGGTCACGGGTTCGAATCCCGTCGTCCGCTCTCTAGCAGGGCTCTTGGTTAGAAACTTGCACGGTGCAGCCACCATCGGCTGCTTTTTATGCAAGTAGTGATGCTCTACCTTCGGTCCAAGACCCCGTTTCAGAGCGTTGAGACCACGTAGCTTGCATTCCGTTCGCTGGGGCTGTCGAGGATGCTCGCCGGAAGTTATACTTGCCGGTATGACTTCCCGTGTTGGCCCCAAGGGGCAGGTGGTGATTCCGAAATCGATGCGCGACCGTCTGGGGATCGCACCTGGTGACAAGGATTTTTTCCTCGACGGAGCAGGCGTACGGGTCGAGCCCGTTCGGGAGCAAACACTTCTTCGCGGGAGCTTGGCCGGCCGGGGTCTCCTTTCCGAGCTCGAAGCCGATCACCGAGCGGAACGTAACCAGTGACGGAGTGTCTCGATTCGTGGGCTGT
>JBKQMT010000101.1:0-7983 GCA_052146595.1 Acidimicrobiales bacterium | reverse complement strand
GCGTTCCAACAGGAGCGATCAACGAAGTCACCTGGTTGCGGTGATGAGTGTTCACCCTCTCCCGGCGTAGAAGTGGGATGTACCCACGGTGGCAGCCGTGGGGTCGGACCTAGCAGCTGTCCACTCGACCAGAACGAAATTGAACGACCACGAGGAGCAAGCGGATGTTGAGATACACCAGTGCGCCAGAAAGGCTCGATGAGGCGGTCGCCGGACTAGGCGACGCCCGGCGAGTTTTCGCCAGGGCGACGGGCCACCTGGCGCGCTCGCAAGAAGACCTTAGGCCCGTACAGGCCTCAGAGACGGACCGGTTGGTCCTGGAAGCCTTCCTCCGAGCCAGAAACCGGGCCAAGGGGCCGCTGGTAGCCCTGACCGACCGCACCATGATGGCGAATGTGAGCGCGTCCGAGCTGCTCCAATCGCGGGACCGGCGCATCCTGTGGGACTGGGCGCGGGGCTTCATGAATCGCGCTTCGGCTTCATCTGCCAAGATAACTCTGAGCAACGGCGTAGCAGTTGCCGCCCGCTGCGAGCCGGTAGCACATATGGGCCACCTGGTCGGGGCGGTTCTCCACCTGTCCTTGGACGATCCCAAGCGGGACCGGGCAAGCGACCGGACGGCGACGGGACAGAAGGACGAGGGGTCTCCGGTGCCGCTGGACCCTTACCTGCTGACGGGGTGGACCGAACTGACCGACGCCGAACGCACCGTCGCCGACCTCGTGGCTCAGGGCCTGACCAACAAGCAGACAGCAAAGCGGATACTCAGGTCCCACCACACAGTCGACTCCCACCTTCGAAGCCTTTACCGCAAGCTCGGCGTCAGTTCCCGAGTCGAACTCGCCCGGCTCCTCTGGGAGCACTACGAACTCTTGAGCGCAAGCTGAGCCCAATGGCTTTGGTCTCGCCCAACACCAGGACTTCGCTTTGGAGGACAGTGATATCTGCCGTGCCTCTCGAGCGCGCCCGTGGTCGGGCAACAGCCGACATCTTCCGGAAGAGTCGACGGCCGACGGACTGGCGATCACCCGTTTCAGGTGATGCCGCGTCACCGCTAATAGGGGACGATCAGTGCACATGACAGGCGAGTTGCACGACCCCACCCGGCCCATTGGCTACGAGATTCTCGTTCGCGGCCACTTAGGGGACGTGTTGCTGCTCGCCTTCCCCGAGCTTGAGCCGGAGACGTCTGGCGGGGACACCATTCTGAGGGGGGCGCTCCCAGATCAGGCAGCGTTGCACGGCGTGCTGGTCGAGTTTGAGGCACTCGGCATCGAGTTGCTCGCTCTCCACCGCGTGTCCATGGAACCGGGTAACCCGCGAGATCAGCGTAAGAACGGCGACGGTGGCGGCCCACAAGAAGAAAGACCCTGATCGAAGTCCTCTGACGCAACACCCGCAACGCCCAACGGCTGTTCCCCCGTCTGAACGAGCGCACCGGAGGCTCCCACAGAGAAGCAGTGACCTGCTTCTTGTGTTCTGATTGTCAACTGGACACCGCATCGCGCCGCAGTCGGGCCTGGTAAGACACCATTGGTCTCTACTTCGAGTCGCCAGAAGTTGCCGCGGGCTGCCGGAGCGAGCCGGCGACGGCGAACGCGGCGAGGAAGAGCGCGACGACGAGCCAAAGGGCGTTGAGGAGACCGGCGGCTCCGGCGAGCAAGCCGATGGCTGGTGGCCCGGCGAGGCTGGCGAGATAGCCGATGGAGGCGACGACGCTGACGCGTGCGGCCGGGTCCGGCCCGCTCTCGGCGGCTGCGGACATGCCGAGGGGGAAGCCCATCGAGACCCCGACCGCCCAGAACAGGACACCGAAGAGGACGGTCCAGAAGTTGCGACCGAGGATGAAGAGCACCACGCCCAGTACGCCGAGGGCGGTGGTGTACCGGATGGTGCGAACGCGCCCGAGCCGGTCGACGACAGGGCCAGCGAAGATCCGAGCAAGAGCTTCGCCGCTGGCGAACGCCGTGAAGAAGAGCGCGGCGATGGCGGCGGTCTGGCCATGGTCGTTGCGGACAGCGAGGGTGAGCCAGTTGTTCGCGGACCCCTCACCGAGCTCGACACCGAGCATGACAACGCCGATCAGCAGTAGGCGCCAATCCGTCCAGCCACGCAGCCATCGGCGCACCTTGGCGAGGCGCGTCTCGGTGGGCGATGCGTCCCGCGTGCGGTCCCCGGTAGGGATGGCCGGGGCCATGGCAAGGGCCACCACCCCGATGACGACCGCTTCGCCGATGAACTGCACCGAGGGAGTGACCGCGAGCGCCGCGCACGCCGCACCGATTCCCGACCCCACTGCGGCACCGATCGACCACGCCCCGTGCATCAGGGGCATGAGGGTGCGGCCGGCGGCCCGTTCGATCGCCGACCCCTCCACGTTGATCAGCACGTCGAGGGTGCCGATCCCGAAACCTACGACCAGGAAGGCAACGCTGACCAGTGGAACCGATCGCAGGGTTATGGCCACGCCCATGGCAGCCATCGCCGCGGCGACGACCAGGAGCGACGCGGTCACGCCACCCCGGCTCCCGAGCCAGTGGAGCACCGCTGTCGAGGCGAGAAGCCCGGCGATGGCCCCGACCGTGACGCCGGCAAGGAGCAGGCCGATCGTAGCGATGCCGATGCCGAGCTCTGCTTTGACTGCCGGGAGCCGGGGGCCCCAGGCGGCAACGGTGACGCCACCGAGACCGAAGGCGGTCATGATCGCCCTTCGCCACCGGAACAGGGCAGTTCGGTCAACAACGACGGTTGCGTCGGTCATGTACGAGCGGCGCCGGGGCTGCTGCTCGTCGGCATCCTCGGTCATCGCCGCCATCGTACGGAGCCGTCCCTCCGGCAGGTCGCACCTCGTCACAAGAGAAGGGGCGCGCTGGGGCGAGCCGGTTCGCAGAGTCAGCAACGGGTGCGCCGCTGTGACCCGGGGTTACTGTCGAGGCGTGGCCGGTGAGGTGCGGGCCCGAGCGGCCGGCTCTGGGCGCGTCGTCCTGGGCGCATTGTTCGGCGGTCGTGAAGGAGGTGGGCGAGATTGGTCTCCGGTAGGGAGTTCCGTCTTTGGTACCGGGAACCGGCGCACGAGTGGTTCGAAGCGCTCCCCCTCGGCAACGGCAGCCTCGGTGCGATGCTATGGGGCCTGCCCAATAAGGAAAGAGTCGACCTCAACGTCGACACCCTCTGGTCTGGCGGTCCCCGGGTTGCCCACGCCGAGAACTCTGGAGCGCTGCTGAGCGAGCTACGCGCCGCCGTGCTCGAACGGCGTGATTACGTTGAGGCCGACGCTCTCGTCCATGGTCTCCAGGGCCCGTTCAACGAGGCGTACCAGCCACTGGGATGGCTCACCGTCGACATGGAGGGTGCGGGCGAGCTCCGCAACTACGAAAGATCGCTGGATCTCCTGGAGGGCGTGGCCTCGGTCCGTTACGAGATGAGCGAAAGCCTCTACGAGCGGGAAGCGTTTGTCTCAGTCCCTGATCGCGCCTTCGTGATGCACTTGAGGGTGCGGGGGGTGGCGAAACTGAACCTGACGCTCGAGCTAAGAAGTCCCCATCCAAGCGAGCAGTCCCACGGGGACGAGGGCATTGCGTGGTTGGAAGGCAGGGCGCCCGTGCACGTCGTCCCGCACTATTGGGCCGAAGAGCCGGCCGTTGTTTACGATCCCGGCTCCGGTTTGCGCTTTGCCGCTGGTCTGGTCCTGAGCGTCACGAATGGTGTGGTGCGGCGAGAAAGCGACGGGCCTCTCCGGGTGGAGGATGCTGACGCCGTCACTTTGTACGTGGCCTCCGCCACCGGGTACGCAAGCTACGGCCTCCCGCCGGTCGAGGACCCTGGCATGCTCCGGCGCACTTGCCGGGAGATGCTCACCCCCTTGCTCGTCGAAACCTACGCGGCCACACGGGCGCGGCATGTGCGAGAGCATCAGGTGCTTTTCAACCGGTGCTGGCTGCAGCTGGGGAAGGGCGGCGCCGGCGGGGTGCCGACCGACGAGCGGCTCAAGGCCTTGCGCGATGGCGCCGCTGACGAGGGGCTGTTCGCGCTCTTGTTCCACTATGGCCGTTACCTCCTGATGGCGAGCTCACGACCGGGCAGCCAGCCGGCCAACCTGCAGGGCATCTGGAACGACCAAGTGCGCCCCCCCTGGAGCTGCAACTGGACGACCAACATCAACACCGAGATGAACTACTGGCACGCCGAGACGACCAACCTGGCCGAGTGCCATGAGCCGCTCATGGGGCTGGTGGCCGACCTCTCACGAGCCGGTGTCAGCACGGCACGCGACTTCTATGGCTGCGGGGGTTGGACGGCGCACCACAACGTGGATCTCTGGCGCTCGACTTGGCCGGTCGGCAACGGAGAGGCTCACCCGTTCTGGGTGAACTGGCAGATGGGCGGCGCCTGGTTGTGCCAGCACCTGTGGGAGCACTACGCCTTCTCCGAGGACAGCACATTCTTGGAGTGGTGCTACCCGGCCATGCGCGGGGCGGCCCTGTTCTTGTTGGACTACTTGGTCGAGGGACCCGGCGGGGAACTGGTCACCTGCCCATCGACTTCCCCGGAGAATACTTTCCTTGGCCCCGACGGCAGGCAAGCCGCCGTCAGCGCGGCGTCCACACTGGACATTTGGTTGACTGCGGACCTTTTCCGCCACTGCATCGCCGCCTCGGAGATCCTCGGTACGGATCAGGAGCTGAGAGCAAGACTGGCGAGCGCCCTGGAGAAGCTTCATGTGCCTCAAGTGGCCAGCGACGGCCGCTTGCAGGAATGGTGGGAGGATTTCGACGAACCAGAGCCGGGGCACCGTCACCTGTCGCACTTGTTCTGCCTCCACCCAGGTGACGAGGTGACACCGAGGTCGGCTCCTGTACTGGCGGCGGCAGCCCGGCGCTCCCTCGAGCACCGGCTGGCAAACGGCGGCGGAGCAACAGGTTGGAGCCGAGCATGGGTGGTGGCGCTATGGGCGAGGCTGCTTGAGGGGGACCTGGCCTGGAAGCACCTGAGGGAGATGCTCAGGGAGCATGTATCCAACAACCTTTTCGATCTCCATCCCCCGGGTTGGTTCCAAATCGACGGGAATTTCGGGGCTACGGCCGCCATCGCCGAAATGCTGCTCCAGAGCCATGCGGGCAGCCTCGACTTGTTGCCTGCCTTGCCGAGCGCGTGGCCGGATGGCCAAGTCTCTGGCCTTCGGGCCCGGGGGGGGTTGGCCGTGGGCGTCACGTGGAAGGAAGGGCACGTGACCGAGGTCCGCCTCGACGTGCCGAGCGCCCGGGTGGTGAAGCTACGTTGCCATACCCTGCTCCGGCTCGCCGCGGATCAGCCGGTGGACACCAGGTTCTCGCCAACCGGCGAGCCGGGATTGGGCGCCCTCGATGCTCCTGTCCCCGGGACCTATAGGTTGCGGGCGGACGTGTAGGAGGTCGCTCCGGGTGGTGCCGTGCTCTCGCGCACGATCAGGTCGGTGGCTAGCTCGACACGACGCTTGAGCGACTCGCCGCGTTCGCCGCCCTCGAGCAGCGTTCGTACGGCCACCGCAGCCATCTCCGCTAGCGGCTGGCGCACCGTCGTCAGTGGGGGTGTGCTCCACTCGGCGAGCGGGATGTCATCGAAACCGACGACGCTCAGATCCTCGGGAACGTGAAGACCGGCTTCGCGCGCTGCACGCAAGACGCCCAGAGCAGAAAGATCGTTCCCCGCAAAGATCGCGGTCGGGCGCTCGCTCAGGTTGAACAGCACCTTCGCCTGCTCATACCCGGCTTTGACGCGGAAGTCGCCCGGTCTCACGAACTGGTCGTCCACCGAGAGCCCCGCCCTCTCGAGGGCGGCGCGGTAACCGTCGAGGCGCGCTCGGCTGCAGAGCAGCTCGGGGGGCCCGGTGATTATTCCAATCCGCCGGTGCCCCACGTCCACCAAGTACTTGGTGGCGGCCAGCCCGCCCGACCAGTTGGTGGCACCGACCGAGCTCACCTCCGGACCGGGCTCCGCAGTCGGGTCGATCACGACGAGCGGCAGACTCCGCACGGCGAGCTCTCCTCTCTGGCGCTCGGAAAGTTGAGAGAGCAGCAGGATGATCCCTCGGGTGCCGCGGGAAGTGATGTGGTTGAACCAGACTCGGCGCTCATCTCCCTCCGACAGCGCCGTGATAGCGACAGTGAGCCCCTGTGCCTGAGCGGCCGCAGCAGCCCCCCGGACAATCTCGATCGCCCAAGGGCTGTCGAAGTCATTGAATACGACGTCGATGATGGGCGGCGTATCGCTGTTCCCCCGCTTGCGGTACCCGGAGCTCAAAAGGACGTCTTGGACCAGCTTGCGCGTGCGGGGAGAGACGTCGGGCTTGCCGTTGAGGACCTTGGACACCGTCGCCGTCGACAGGCCGCTCTCTTCGGCTATCTGTGCGATCGTGACTGGTCGACGGCGACGGCCGCCATGAGGCAGTGCTGGTGCCGGGACCTGCATCTCGGGCGCGGCCAGGGCAGCCTCGCTCGGCAAGCGGCGTGCGTACGAATTACGTCCTGTCATCTCGTACAAGATGATAGCGGTACCTCTCGGCTTCAATCTTTCGGGCTCCTCGCTAGGCAGCGGTCCGAATTCTCGTCTGGCAAGCTGCCAATTCGAGCAGGCTCCAGGAGCTGAGCTAGACGCCAGGTCATCTGCGGAACCTCGAGACCGGTGAGCGGCGTCCTTGCATAACCGCAGGTAAACACCGATATCTAACCCTTGACCCCCGAAAGACCCCGGTGTATCGTGTCATTCGTAACAACAGAGCAAAAGGCTCGAAACATTTCGGTTCTGATTTAACTGAGATGAGCCGTCCAAGAAAGGGGGTTCGGTCTGCTCTGCCCTCCGGCAGAGGCGATCATGAGAGTTCGGTTTCGCCCCGGAAGGGGTGAGCAAGAAGGGGAGAAGAATTGTCTCGAGAATCGCTTGAGCACCCACGGCTGCGTCGCGGGGTAACCGCCCTTTTGGGAGCCGGCCTGTTGGTAGGCTTTGCTGCCACTGTTGCCGTCGCAGTCCCCGCCACAGCTTCGTCCGGCGCCAGACTTTCGTCGGCGCCGACAGCCACCATTAGCGTTGAGGTCCAAGACCAAGGCGCGAACCTTGACAGCTATTACATGGCGCAGGCTGCGGCCTTCAACAAGGCCAATCCCAGCGACCACGTCAACATGGACGTCGTCCCCACCAACAACGTCTACAAACAAAAGCTCCTACTCCAACTCCAAGGCAACAACCCGCCGGCGCTGTTCCAAACCTGGGGCGGCGGCATCTTCCAGCAGTACATAACCGCCAAGGTCGTCCAGCCCTTCGGCGACGCCGGCCAGAGCGATGCTGGTCACCCCACCTGGGAAAGCGATTTTCTGGGATCGACCCTCGGTAGCTGCACTTACGGCGGGGTCCTCTACTGCATGCCTTTCACGGGCACGCAGCCTGTCTTCTTCTTCTATAACAAGCCCTTGCTGGCCCAGTACCACCTGAGCTTCCCCACCACGACGACCCAGCTCATTGCCGACGTCACGCTGCTGGCCAAGCACAACGTCACCGCTATCGCCCTGGGCAACAACGGCGAGTGGGAAGGCCTCATGTACCTGGAGTACTTCACGGACCGAGAGGGCGGCCCGCAAGTGTTCCTGAACATCCAGGACAACAAGGCGGGGGCGTGGTCCAACCCCGCTGTCATCAAGGCCCTCACCGACATCCAGACCCTGGTCAAGGACAAGGCTTTCGAACAGGGCTACGACGCCATTGACTGGGGAACTGGCTTCACTACAGCGATGATCTACAACGGTGTGGCTGGCATGGAGCTCATGGGGGACTGGGACATCGGCTTCTTCACCTCCGACGCCCCGGCGTGGGTCAACGCCGGCAAGCTTGGCATCGGGGCCTTCCCCGCGGTGCCAGGCGGGATCGGCAACCCAGCCGACCTCGAAGGCAACACGACCACCTACGCCGGCCTGGCCGCCCACCTCAGCACGGCGCAGACCTATGTGGCTGAAC
>JBKQMT010000100.1:0-6101 GCA_052146595.1 Acidimicrobiales bacterium | reverse complement strand
AGGACGAGATCGCCCAGGAGGTACTCGCCGAGCTCACCGGGCTCGCGCCGTCGCGAAGCGAGCTTTTGCCGATGGAGCCGGGCCGCTACCGCCTCGGTGCATGGACCTTCGACGAGGAACCGGCCGGAAGCTCGGTAACGCCGACCCGGGCCAGAGCGGTCGCAGGAATTCTCCCGGCCGTGACCGGCTCGCCGGACCAGCTCGGAGGGGTGATCGCCGCCGTCGGACGGCTCCTCGAAGAGACCCGAGCGGTCCCGTTGCGGTCGAGCTCGCAACAAGAGCTGATGAAGAGCATCGAGGAACGAGTGGTCGACTCGCCCCTCAGGCTCGTCTAGCAGCCGCCCAGCGCGAGCTCGGGCCTGTCAGCTGCGACTCATCGCTTCGATCCTGGCGGCGCGAGCCCGGCTCTGCGGCTAGGGGAGGGCATCGACCTGAGCAGACCCCTCGCAGGCGGCATCCGTCTTCGGATCTGCCGCCACGCCCAAGATAGGTTCGGTCAGCCAGTAGGTGTTACCGCATTCGGAGACGCCGGTGGATGGTGGGGCTCCTGCTGCCCAGTTCCAGCATCCGGTGGTTTCAAGGGGAGCAATGGCGTTGTTGAAGACGTTGTTCTGCACGCTGGCCCCATTTACGCTGCAAAGACCCGCCCAGATGAACAAAGGTGTGTTCGCGTAGTAGGTGGACAAGCCATCGAAAGCCAGGAAAGTGTTGTTGTTTATCAAGACGTTGGCGTAGTCCTGGATCGTCCACTCAGGCCCACTACCAGGACTTGCCGGGTTGGTGCCCACGTTGCCGGAGATGGTGAGGCCAGAGTCGAACGGGCATGCGCTGGACCATGAGCCCATCAGCGTTATGTCCGGTGAAACAGTGGCATCGAGAGTGTTGTCCTCGATGGTCAGGTTCTTCTGCGGGACGCAGGCTGACTGCTCGGATTCGATCCAGAGGCCACCCGTGCCGTCAGTGAAAGTGTTGTTCTGAACCGTGACGTTCCACTGGGCTGCACCGACCGGGTTGCCGCTCGAATCGAAGCAGTTCGGGCTGCAAGAGGCGTCAACCTCGAGATCCATGAAGCTACCGACTTGCGTGACGCTGTTGCCCGTGAAGTCGAACCCGTTTACACCCTCGATGGTCACGCCGTGGTAGGCAATGTTCGACAGGACGCCGTTCTCGAACGTGATGTCGGTGTTGATTGCTGTGTTGGTCCCTTGGTCCGGATACACGGCGAGCCCGTCGCCGTCGGTGTTCTCGACCGTGACCCCGTTGAACGTCGCGGTCGTGTTGCCGACCAGCATCAGGCCGTAGTCGCCTTCGTTGTACTTGCCCGAGCACGAAGCCGGGCCTTCGATGGTTAGATTCTCCACAGTCAGATCCGTATTGCCGACGACGTTCAGGATGGGCCACACACCACCCGGTCCCGGGTAGACACCGCACGAGAAGAAGGACTGCTTCAGGGTCGCCCCGTCGCCAGCGACCGTGACGCCGCTAGTGCCACTCAGGGTCAGGGGCGCGCTGGTGTAGAGGTCGTAGTTGCTCACGAGGTAGCAGGCGCCGGAGGGCAGCGCCACGTTCGCGCCCTTCGGCAAGCTGGCGAAGAACGCGTTGAGGGCGCCCGTCACATCGATCGAGCAGTTCGACGCGATGGAAGATGGCGGGCTCACCGTCGGTGTCGTAGACGCGCCCGCAGCGACTGTTATCGCGAGCGACGCCGACGCCTCCTGAGCGGTCGGGGTCGTCGAGTCGGTGACCTGCACCGTGAAGTCTGAGGTTCCCGCTGTGCTCGGCGTGCCGGTGATGGCGCCGCCTGCGGACAGGCTCAAGCCCGCGGGCAGCGCACCGGAGGTGAGGTTCCAGGAATACGGGGCCGTGCCGCCCGAGGCGCCGAGGGTGGCGGAATAGGCGGTCCCCTCCGTGCCAGAGGGCGGGGAAGTCGTCGTCACCGAAAGCGGAGACGCGGCCGGCTGAGAAGTGGGGTCGAAGTAGCCGAAGGCAGCCACGACCACGACCGCGTGGCCAGCGTCGTTGTGGATGCTGATAGCGCCGCTGGCACTCAGGGCCATCACCGTCAGGTTCGAGACGATCTCGCTAGCGCTCCAGCGGACATCCGGCGCGGCCGGTCTGGTCCCGCCCGGGTAGACCGTGAAGTAGCTGGCTGCGGTGGTGTCGATCGCCGTCACGTCGGTCACCGCGGCGGTGGCGGTCGGGCTGATGCCACCTGTTCCGGCGATCTGCTGGGTGATGGTCTGGCCAGGCCCTATCGCCCATCCTGAGTCAAGAACTCTCACCGGGGTTATCGGAGTGAACAGGCTCGCATCCTTGGGCGCCAAACCATCCTTGGTGAAGTAACCGTCCACATCCACCGCGACGTCCGCGTCGCCCGCACTGTTGTAGAGCAAGATCCGGCCAGTCGAACCGACCGGCACGATCACCTGGTTGGCGACGGTGTCGCCTTTCACCCAGGTCAAGTCGGACACGGGGAGCCGTGCTTGTCCGGTCGGCCAAACCGTCAAGTGGGACGCCGCGGTCGTGTCTGTGACGGTGAGGTCCAACAGCGCGCAAGCGACGCCAGCCGACGGTACGCCGCCGGCACCGGTTACTTGGACCTGCAGGGTTTCACCTGCATGGAGGGTCGCACCGGCCCTGGGGTAGCCGCTCCCGGGCCGGGTATCGGCGATCCCGGCTGGCTTCAGTGGCACGTAGCTTCCCGATGTGTCGCCGGAGGGCTCCGGGGCAAAGTAGCCCTCGAGGTCAACGACGATGTCTGCCGAGCCGGTGTAGTCGTAGAGGCTCACCTGGTCATTGCTTCCGACCGGGACGATTACGAGGTTGGTGAGCGTCTCGCCCTTTGTCCAGTCGAGACTGGAGACGGCAGGCTTGCTGGTGCCTGCCGGATAGACGGACAGATAGCCGCTCGCGCTGGTATCGGTGGCCGTGACCTCGAGCGCAACTGCTTTGGCGCCCTTGGGAACGCTGTCGAGGCCCGCGACCGTCAGATTGACAGCAGCGTGGGCTTTCACGATGCGACCGGCAGAGGTCGTGAGCCCCCTCGGCACCAGGGCCATGTAGGCGTCGCCAGCTGGCGAATCGGAGTAGGAAAGCGCGTTCCTGCCTGACCCTTGCGAGTACGGCATCGCTGGCCAGACGCGGGCGCCAGCGCCACCAAGAGCAGCAACTGCGATGACGATGGCGACGGCTAGAAGAGCCGCCAACCAGGATCGGTTTCGGGTCACTGTTAGGCTTCGCCGCCAGGGCGAGCGCAGTACTGCCCTTGCACGCCGCCGCCGGCAAGGGCAAAGACAACGAGAGAGGGCCTCCTATTGGATGCCACATCCGTGCACCTAAACGCAGGTCCCACACTGCGTGTATCGGCACCTTGAGCGAGTAACTCAACCACCGCAACAAGAGCTGAAGAAGAACATCGAGGAGGAAGTGGTCGAATCGCCCCTTAAGCTGGTGTAACACCGGCGCGACTTCGGGCCAATGACAGCAACGGCGGCTCATGGTTGCGAGCCTGGCGGCACGAGCCCGGGCCGTACGGCTAGGAGCAGGGCAGCGACCTGAGCCGACCCCTCACCCCATAGGAGTCTCCGCATTCGGTGATCTCTTGGCTCGGTGTGCCGGACCAGTGGCGGTGTGTCGGGTAGTACAACGAGTCCACCTTGAGTGGGGCTTCGGCACCCTTGAAGGTATTACCCGAGATCAGGGCTCCGGCGCTGCCGTAGAGCTGCACCGCCGCCATGTAGGGATGGTTCGGGTAGTAGCTCGGCGTTCCGTCGAAAAGGGTCATCTTGTTGTCGAGTATCTGGACGTTGTCCACGTAGGTCAGCCAGATCGGGGCCGAGGAAGTGGGGCGCACGATTGATCCCCCCCACACGCCTGTGACAGGGGCCGTGCTGAGGTTGCCTTCGATGAAGAGGCCGGAGTTGGGGACGAGCCGGTTGCCGATGATCCCGACGCTCAGGCCCACACCGATCAGTCTGTTGTCGAGCAAGGCCAAGTTGTTCTCTTGGACCTGCTGGCCCTGGTAGGAGACGACCCAGATCCCGCCTACCGACCTCCAGGTCGTGTCCTCGAAGGTGACGTTGTCCTCGGCACCTTGTGTCGGCTCGCCCTTGACGAAGACCGTGGGATAGATGTCGTACTCGAGGTCGACTCCGTCGAGGCCCACGCCGGTGAATGTGTCGTGATAGAAGGTCACGCCGTCCACGGACTCGATGGTCACGCCGTGATAGCCGGCGTCTGAAAAGCTGCTGTCGATCACCCAGACGTTCCGGTCGAGCGCGCCGCCGGGGCCCGAGTACAGCGCCAGCCAGTCGCCTTCGACGTCTTTCACCGCTACGTGCGCGATCGACACACCGTTGTCGCCGTCCAGCTTGATGCCGTAATCGCCTTCGGTGTACTCGTTGCCCACCCCGTGAGGACCCCGGAGAGTCAGGTTCCTGACGGTGACGTCGTTGTCCTGTGACAGTTGCAGGATCGGGAGGACTTCGCCGCCTCCGAGATAGAAGGGCTGCTCGATCGTGGCGCCGTTGCCGTTGATCGAGACGTCCGTGTGGTGCGCTAGGAGCACCGTTCCCTCGGCGAGGTAGCAGCCGTCGCGGACCAGGGTGACCTCGGCTCCCCTGCGGGCAGCGGCCAGGAGCCTGTTCAGCGACCGGGTGACATCGCTGGAGCAGTCCGACGGGATGGAACGCGCTGCAGTGGCGGCTTGGTGGTGAGCGAGGGGCGCTCGCAAGGGCACGGCGCCCGGTCTCGCAGTGGCGAGTGACGCGCCCAAGGCCACGAAGGAGAGGAGTCGCGCCGACCCGGTGACGAAATGACCCCCCTGCGCCATACTTGAACCCATTATGTCGGCCCGCGAGCGCGCCACCGCGACATTTCTCAGGCTGCCGGCCTCGGTTCAGCAAAGGACGCTGCACGCGCTCGGCAAATTCGCCCCCTGGGAGGCGGGATTCGACCACCGCGCACCGGTCGTGGGAGCTGAGCTTGGGACCGGTCCCCCTGACTTCGTCGGTGTCGGTGTACAAAAGGCCGGGACCACCTGGTGGTACAGCCTGATCAACCAACACCCCGGCGTGTACCACCACGACGGGTTCCACAAGGAACGCCATTTCTTCGGGCGTTTCTGCGTGGCCGAGTTCTCGCCAGAGGACGCCCGGGAGTATCAGCGCTGGTTCCCTCGGCCTCCGGGTCGCCTCACCGGTGAGTGGACCCCCGACTACATCCACCAGCACTGGGTGCCGCCGATGCTCGCCTCCTCGGCACCGTCGGCCAAATTGCTGGTCCTGCTGCGGGACCCGGTGGCGCGGTTCCGATCCGGTCTCGATCATCACCGCGAGCGTGGCGAGACCCTGACGCCTTTGCTCGTCAGCGATGCCTTCGCTCGCGGCCTTTACGGAGAGCAGCTGGCTCGCCTCGAGAGCGTCTTCCCCCGCCAACAGGTCCTCGTGCTCCAGTACGAGGCCTGCGCCAAGGAGACTGCCCGCTTTCTCGCCAAGACCTTCCGGTTCCTCGGCCTCGACGACTCCTTCGTCCCGCCAGGCGCGCATGAGAGCGTCAACCGGACGAAGGTGACGCCGCTCCGGCTGGCGGATCGGACTCGAGATCAGCTCACCGAGCTCTACCAGGATGATCTTCGCCGCCTCGCCGCCGCCCACCCCGAGCTCGAGCTGGACCGGTGGCCGAGTTTCGCGACCGGCGCCGGTCTCACCCAGCCACGGTGAACATCTCTTCGGCCACCTGGGTAGGCCTGATCATCGGCCTGGCCCTGCTCGTGTTCGCCGTCCCGACCGTCGCGCAATGGCTCGCCCGCCTGGATCATGACGCGAGGATGTTCCCCATCGTCATGGCCTCAGGTGCCTTGAAGCTCGCCGCGGCTCCCTTGTGGATCTACGTGATCGACCACTACTACGGAGGTGTCGCCGACGCCTGGAGCTACAACCGAGTCGGCACCCAGGTGGCGGCCCAGATCCGAAGCGGCAGCTTCTCGTTCCACGTGGGTCCGCTTATCGGTGACGGTGCAACCTCGATCATCACCGGAATCATCTACACCCCCATCGGCTCCAACACGCTCGGCGGCTTTTTCGTCTTCGCGTTCCTCGCCT
>JBKQMT010000099.1:0-67694 GCA_052146595.1 Acidimicrobiales bacterium | reverse complement strand
TGCGCCGGACCGCCCCCAGAATGGCCAAAGCCCTGGTCTACGCTGATGCCTCCCATGAGCCTCGACGCCCCCGAGCCTGCGGAGCCGCCAGTCATACACACGATTCCCCGGCGCTATGTCGCCTTGGGGCTCATCGTGATCGCCATCATTCTGGTGGGCGCCCTGATCGTGATCCGCCATGCGGATCAGACCGACGACACATCCGATGTCAGTCGATGTGGCTCTGGGTGTAGGTGCGCCTGGGGATGGCGAGGCGGACGAGGTCCATCGTCGCCTCCTTCTCGGTGCCGTCCGGCTGAAGCCCGAACATCACCGTGCCGATCTCGCAGCCGCGGATGCCGCCGGTCTCGTACAGCGCCACGGCGAGCGCCTGGCCCGGGTACTCGAGGGGCGGGATGTGAGGCAGCAGCCCACGGGCGTCGAGATAGACGGCATGGCCTCCTATCGGCATGAAGACAGGTACACCGCTTCGATGCAAAGCCTCGCCCAGATAAGCCGTCGACTGGATCCGGTAGCGCAGGTAGTCGTGCGAGACGGCCTCGCGGATCCCCTGCGCGATGGCCTCGAGGTCGCGCCCGGCGAGGCCGCCATAGGTGGGGAACCCCTCGGTCAGGATCAGCATGTTTCGACAGGACTCGGCGAGGGCGTCGTCATTGCACGCCAGCCAGCCGCCGATGTTGGCGAGCGGGTCCTTCTTCGCGCTCATCGTCATCCCGTCCGCGAGCGAGGCCATCTCGCGCACGATGTCGGCGACTTCGCGCCCGGACTGGCCCTCTTCGCGCTCGCGTATGAACCAGGCGTTCTCGGCGAAACGGCAGGCGTCCAGGAACAGCGGCAGGCCATAGCGGTCGCACACGGCCCGCACCTCGTGCAGGTTGGCGAGGCTGACCGGTTGCCCGCCTGCGGAGTTGTTGGTGATTGTGACCATCACCACGGCCACGTGATCGGGTCCCCGCGCCCTGATCAGCTCGTCCAGGGCGGTGACATCAAGGTTGCCCTTGAACGGGTGCAGGTTGGCCGGGTCGCGACCCTCGGCGATGAGGAGGTCGACGGCCTCGGCGCCGGTGAACTCGATATTGGCCCGCGTCGTGTCGAAGTGGGTGTTGCTCGGCACGACCCGACCGGGGCCGCCGATCACCGAGAAGAGGATCTTCTCGGCCGCCCGGCCCTGGTGGGTCGGTATCACGTGGCGGAACGGGAACAGCTCGGTGACGGCGTCGCGGAAGATGACCCATGAGGGCGAGCCGGCGTAGGACTCGTCGCCGTGCTGGATCGCCGCCCATTGGTCGCGGCTCATGGCTCCCGTGCCGGAGTCTGTCAGCAAGTCGACGAGGACGTCACGGGCAAGGAGGTTGAAGACGTTGTAGCCGGCAGCTCTTATGGCCGCGGCGCGCTCGTCCGCCGTCGTCATGCGGAGCGGCTCGACGGCGTGGATCCGGAACGGCTCGATGACGGTATGGAAGGTCCTGGTCGTGCGGCTCAGGCTAGATCAGGCGCCGCTCGGTCGCCCATCTCGTCAGTTCATGGCGAGTCGACAGCTGGAGCTTCCGCAGGACGGCCGAGACGTGGCTCTCGACCGTCTTGACCGAGATCGTCAGCTCGCGGGCAATCTCTTTGTAGGTGTAGCCCCGGGCGATGAGACGCAGCACCTCGCGCTCGCGAGGAGAGAGCTGGTCGAGCTCGGGATCGAGCGGGCCCGCAGGCTGCGAGCCGGCTGGCATCGAGGCGAAGGCGTCGAGCACGAATCCGGCGAGGCGCGGCGAGAAGACGGCGTCGCCGCCGGCGACGCGCAGGACGGCGTCAATGAGCTCCGGCCCCGAGATCGTCTTCGTGACATAGCCACGGGCTCCGGCCCGGATGACGGCGATCACGTCCTCGGGCGCGTCGGAGACCGAGAGGGCGAGGAACAACACGCTCGGATGGCTCGGCTTGATGGCCTCTATCACCGCCTTGCCTCCGCCTGCGGGCATGTGCACGTCGAGCAGCACGACGTCGGGCAGACGCTCGGCGATCAGCTCGATGGCGGCGGGGACCTCGTCCGCCTCCCCGACGAGCTCGACCGCGTCGCCGAGCTCGGCGCGGACCCCGGCGCGAAACAGGTGGTGGTCGTCGACGAGGAAGACCCTGGGGCGGCTGGCACCCGTGCTCATGTGCGGCCGGCGTGCCTGGGCACGCTGAGCTCGACTTCGGTCCCCTCTCCGGGCACCGAGCGGATGACGGCGGTCCCGCCGTGGCGTTGCATCCTGCCGCGGATCGACTCAGCGATCCCCTTGCGGTCGTCGGCTATCGCCTCGGAGTCGAAACCGGCCCCGCGGTCCCGTACGAACATCGACACCCGGCGCGGCTCGGCTTCGACGTAGATGGACACGGCGGGCGCGCCGGACCATTTGGCTGCGTTCACCGTCGCCTCCTTGCCGGCGGCGAGCAGGGCCCGCAGCTCGTCGTCGAGCGGGGCGTCCCCGACGGTGACGGCGTCGACGGCGATCCCGTGCGCGGCTTCGACCTCGCGCTCGATCTGCTCGACTCCCGCCGACAGCGTCGCCGCTCCCTCGGCCCCGAAGGACCCGGGCGCCCGGCCTTCGAACAGCCACGAGCGGAGCTCCCGCTCCTGGGCGCGAGCCAGCTTCGCCACCTCCTGGGGCTGGTCGGCGGAGCGTTGGATCATGGCCAAGGTCTGCAGCACCGAGTCGTGCACCCGGGCGGCCATGTCCGCCCGCTCCTCGGCACGAATTCGTGCTTGGCGCTCGTGCAGCAGGTCAAGCGCCAGCTTGAGCCACCAGGGGCCGAGGAGAACGACGGTGCCACCGATCATGAGCAGCGTGCCCGCTAGGGGCCGAAGCCAGGACCGGCTCAGGGCCCCGTGGGAGATCACGAACACGCCGAGCACGAACAGCAGCACGCCGGCACCGAGACGGACCACGAAGGCGCGGCGCGACTGGCGCGGCTCGGAACCCAGCTGGAGCAAGGCCTTGACCGACTCGGTCAGCCACGCTCGTTCGTCCGCCTCGGCGTTTCGGTAGACGAGGACGAGCCCGGCCGCGCTGATGACAAGTGGCAGCCCCCAGGACGACACGAAGTTCGCGTGCAGTGCCGAGCCGACGAGCAGGACGAGCACGAGTGCGGGCACGAGAGCGAGGGCGATGGTGATGCCTTGGCGGTCCGCGACGGCACGGGCGCCGATCGTCTCGGTGGACCCCTCGGCCGGGAGCAAGAGCCAGGCGATCACATAGGCGACGACGCCGAACCCGCTCGCCAGGCCAAGGAGCACGATCACGATGCGCACGATCGTCGGGTCCCGGCCGCGACGGGCGGCGATGCCTCCGGCGATGCCGGCGATGATCCGGTCCTCCCGGCTTCGCTGCAGCCGGGGGCGTTGGCGATGGCGCCGGTAGCGCCCTTTCCCCCAGGCGCGCTCTGCCTGCATGCCCTCGAAGTGATGCTGCCAGGGGTTGAACTGATCGCCTATGCAACGATGATCGCGCCTTTGAGGCAGCGCAACCATCGGGGGAGCCCCTGATCGGGTCCTCGCCTTCTCAGGGCTCGATCCGGGACATCCCCTATTTCCAGGAGGTCCCCAGGGGAGCACCATGATCGTATGGACATAACGACAGATCACAAGGACCCAACCGAGCAGGGGCTTCTCCGCAGGTCACGCGACGGAGCGATGTTGGCCGGCGTCGCGGCGGGGCTCGCCGACTACTTCGACGTGGACGTGACGCTCGTGCGCATCGGCCTCGTGGCGCTGACGCTCCTCGGAGGTGCCGGCGTGCCGCTGTACGTGGCCGCATGGCTTCTGATCCCCGAGGAAGGCTCGGAGGTCGCCATCGCCGGCGAGATCTTGAACCACTCCTGGCACCGCTGAGCGCGTCCAGATCGATCGAACCCACTCGTTCTCTAGGAAGGAAGGAAATGCAATCACGATGGGATGTCCCTTGGGGATCGCCACCGAGACGTGACAACGATCCGAACCTGCGGATCGGAGATGCCGAGCGCAACGAGATCAGCGAGCTGCTCTCCAAGCACTACAGCGACGGGCGCCTGGACTCCGCAGAGTTCCAGGAGCGGCTGGACCGGGCCATGAGCGCGAAGACACGGGCGGACCTGTCGGGTCTGCTCGCAGATCTTCCCAGCCTTCGCACCCCGGAGCAGGCGGCAGCCTTGCGAGAACCACCTCGCCACCGTCATGGCGTTCTAAAGGTCGTGCTCTTCGCGGTCCTGGCCTTGTGGGCCCTCTCGTTCGTCGCCGCCTCGAGCCGATTCTTGACGCTCGGGTGGTTTCACGTACCGTGGCTGCTGATCTTGCTCGTGGCGCTGTTCGTCTGGGTACGGGACCGCAGGCACCGGCGCTGGCATCATCGCCGCGAGCTTCTCGACGAGCGGCCCCAGTAGAGAGGCCCGTGACCGGGCCGGCTGTGCAGGCGGCGCCCCTTCGGTCGTAGCGCATCCATCCGTGACGCATCGATCTCGAGAGCCTGAGAGAGCACATGTGCGGTGCCGGTCGGCTCCAGCCAGGGCTGTCCGCCGTCGACTGAGCCCGTGAGGACTCCGTCATCCTCCGCTCCAGCTCCAGCTCCAGCTTCAGCCCCGGCTCTCGCCGAGGCGGCCAGGCTGTGCGTGAGCGGGCCTGCGAGGGCAATGGCCACGGCGCATTGGGCTACCCCTGCGATGAAGAGCGGAAGGTGGACTCCCCATTTGTCGGCGAGTTCGCCCCCTAGGAGGGAACCGATCGGGGCCGCGCCCCACACGATGCCGCGCCAGGCAGAGCCGATCCGTCCCATCAAGTTCCGGGGGGAAAGGCGCTGGCGAAGCGAGATGGCGACGACGCCCCCGGCGCAGACGGCGAAGCTGACCACGAAAAAGGCCGGGCCGGCTATCGGCCATCCCTTTGCCGTCGCCATGACGAGATAGGCCGAGCCCGAGACGAGCGCGCTCACGATAATCGTCGGGACGTTGCCGATCCGGTTGGCGATGCGATCTGCGAGCAGGGCGCCCGGGACGTTGCCCGCCGCCCCAACCGCCAAGAAGACTCCGTACAGGCCTTTTGACACTCCCCAGTCGACCGTGGCGATGATCACGAGCACGCCCGTCACCAGCCCCTGCAGGCCGGACAGTGCCGCGAGCAGGATCACGAGGAGTCTCAGGGAACGGTCCTTCATGAGCTGGCGGGCACCGTCCAGGATCGAGCCGTGAGCGGCCCTGAGCTTCAGCCGCTCGGTGCGAAAGCCCAGCAGGGACAAGCCGGACAACCCGACCGCTGCCGCATCGGCCACAAAGGGGATGGCCTTGGCCGCAACGAAGGCCAGTGTTCCAAGGATGGGTCCGCCGAGGTGCTCGGTGGCTGCTTCGGTGCCGGTCAAGATCCCATTGGCGCGTGAGAAGGCCCTGGGTCTGACCAGTTCCGGCACGGTCGCCTGCGATGCCGAGTAGTAGATCGCACGCGCCCCGCCGTTTATGAACACGAGGATCACGAGCAGCAAGTAGTCGATGTGGTGGGTGGCGACCAGCACTGCCAGCGAGCCCAGGAGGAGCCCGCGCCCTATGTTTGTCACCGCCATGAGCCGCCCTCGCTCGTAGCGGTCGGCGAGCGCGCCAGCAGGAAGCGCGAGCACGAGCCATGGCAACGAGTCGGCGGCCGCCACTCCAGACACCGGGAGGGGATGCGGGTCCACGAAGAGGGCAAGGAGCGGCATGGCTCCGTAGCCGAAGCCGTCGCCGAGGCTGGCTACGACAAAGCTCGCCCAGAGATAGCGGAACCGTGGCCCTAGCGACCGGGAAGCTCTAGGTGCAACCCGGATTTCGTAGCCGTCCTGCCCGGAGGTCACAGTGCTTCACATCATGGCGCGGAATCGACACCTGCGTTGGCGATTCCCGGGCCGAAGTCGAGCTCCCACGGCCGCGACGACCTCGCAGGAGATAAGGACCCTCCCCACCCCGGCACGGAAAACGGCAGGCGGAAAGCCCCATACCGCTAAAGGATTCCACCTGCCGCTCCGATAACAAATGGGAAGAGCCGTCACGTCAGCAACAGCGGGTCCCACTGTGAGTTCAAGCGGTCAAAGCCGCGTGACTCAACCCCAACCGACGTCACGAACCATCTCGACCACCTCCCTTCCAGACAGGGGACCACGGTCGGGGGAGACGAGGGCGCAACACCGAGCTACCGGTGCCCTCGATTCCCCCGCGTCCAAGATCATCCCAGGTCAGTGGGGTGCAGTACAATGGCAACACTAATCACGTTGTCAACAGCCGGCCCAGGAGGGAGCTGGGCGGTTTCAGGCGGTCAACGTGACTCAGGCCGCGATCGACCCGGTCGAGCGAAAAACTTAGCCCCTGAGCTGGGATCCTTTTTCTAGCTCGGCTTCTGGCCCGTCTTCTAGCCGCCCGGGGATGATGCGAAGTGGCCTCGTCGAAGGGATCTCACGGGAGAACTTGAGGCGGGGATGCGTGGCGAACCAGCGAAGCAGGTCCTCACGTCCCAATGGCGGCGAGAAGTAGTAGCCCTGGACGGCGTCGCAACCTGCTTCGGCGAGGATCGCACAGGTGACCTCGTCCTCGGCGCCTTCTGCGACGACGGTCAGGCCCAGCGAATGTGCCATCGCGATCGAGGAACGGACGATGATCGAATTGCTCTGATCGGCGGCGACGTTGGCGACAAACGACCGGTCCAGCTTCAGTTCGTTGACGGGCAGGCGGTGCAGGTAGGCGAGCGACGAATAGCCGGTCCCGTAGTCGTCGACGGCGATCCGCACCCCGAGCTCGGAGAGCTGGCCCAGCACGTCGCTCGCCTCGGCGATATCGGCCATGACCTCTGTCTCGGTGATCTCGAGCGAGAGAGCGCTCGCCGGGAGCCCGTTGGCCCCGAGGTGGGCGGTGATGTTGCGGACGAGAGAGCGGTTCGAGAGATCTCGCCCGGACAGGTTGACAGCGAGCCCGATCTCGAGCCCGTCGCGCCGCCACTGAGCTGCCTGCTTGCAGGCTTCGTTGAGCACGAAGTCGGTGATTTGGCCGATGAGCCCCATCTGCTCGGCGATCTGGATGAACTCGTCTGCCGGGACCTGGCCGTGCACGGGATGGAACCAGCGCGCGAGCGCCTCGACACGGACCACCTCGCCCGAGACCAGCCCGGCGATCGGCTGGTACATCACGCTCAGCTGTTGGCCGCTCGCGAGCGCCTCGGCCAAATGGCCTCCGAGGAGGAGCTTTCGCTGCATGCTCTGATCGTGCGCCGGCGAGTACAGCTCGATGCCCGAGCGCTTGGCCTTGCCGTGGTACATCGCGATGTCGGCCCTTTGCAGGAGGGTTGCGACGTTGTCTCCGTGCTCGGGAGCCAGAGCGATTCCTGCCGTGGCGGTGATGGCGAGCATGACCCCGTCGATGTTCATTGGCTTGGAGATCGCCGCGAGAAGGTCACGCACTATTCCTGTGGCCTCTTCAGGCCCGATGATGTCGGGCACGACGAGGGCGAACTCATCGCCGCCGAGTCGAGCGACCGTGGCCCGGCCGCTACCGGTACGCACCAGGGTCTCGGCGACCTCGCAGAGAAGCCGGTCGCCGGTGCCATGGCCAAGGGTGTCATTGACCTCCTTGAACCGGTCGAGGTCCAACAACGCGACAGCTGCCCTGCCCGTTTCGGCGAGCGCCGACGTGGCGCGGTCAAGAAACAGGGTCCGGTTGGGGAGCCCAGTCAGTAGATCATGGGTCGCCTGGTACCACTTGCTCTCGGCCTCGAGACGGAGCTCCTCGACCAGCTGCGCCCGTTCCATGGTCGTGCTCGCATGCGCCGCCAGCGCCTCGAAGAGCCTCAGGTCATCGTCGTCGAAGGGGGCGAAGCCCTCGTCGCGGTCGAGGGCGACAAGGGCGCCGAGGGTGCGCTCTCCGCTGGCGAGGGGCACGACCATGGCACCACGGAAATCGCCGAGGAGAGGGTCGACGTCCGGATCGCGCTTGTGGTTCCCCGCAGCGCCGACCAGCAAGCTGGCTTGTCGCTTGGTGATGGCCTTCGCGATCGCCGACGAGCTGTCAACGATCGTCCGTTGCACCGTTGAGCGGACATCCCCATTCAACGCGACGTGTCGCACTGAAGGCCAGTCGTCGACGATGACCAGCTCTGCCCGGTTGGACCGCATCACCGACTGCACTTGCTCCAGGACTGCCCATGCGGTGCCCGCGGTCTCGAGATAGGGGCCTCCTACCAATTTGCTGAAGTCGTACAGCTGCTGGAGAGCGCCGAAACGATTCGTCAAGCGGAGATAGCCCTTGTAAGCGAACACGATGAGGGCGCCGACAGTCACGAGTGGGAGGACCGCCCACGTGTCCCACCAGGCAGCGTCGAGCACCACCAGGGAAAGGGCGATGCTCGCTATGAGCATCAGAGCCACAGTGGTGAACTCGAAGCCGTACTTGCGCTGCTGGGGTTGCCCGTTCAGGCGTACGACGAGGGTGACCGCCAGGTGACAGCACAGGAAGGCCGCGCAGAGCGCAAGCGTTCCCGCTATCCAACCGATGGGGAGGACGGCGACGCGCGGTCCGTGGGAGATGATGAACTTTCCGAGGAGGGCCCTGTAGACGATGATCGCGACGACGCAGGCGATGGCGTGGGATGCAAGGTTGAAGGCAAGCTTGCTCGGAGATTGTCGTCGGACCACCCCGAGAGCGAATGCCTCCCCGAGCACGCGGCAGATGACGAGGACCACAGGTGCCGCCATCACCAGCCCGAGCAGCACTGGCACCTCGCTCAAGACGAAAAAGTAGGTCTGGCCTCGGTAGTGGACCGTGATAGGCCCGAGCATGACGGCCGCGAAGGTAATGGTGAGCAACAGGGCGACAACGGGCTGAGCTATGAGGTTCCGATACGGCGCCTCGGCTCCGACCGGCCCCCAGACGAGGAGGGCGACGGTGCCCGCGGCGAGCAGGGTGTCGAGTACCGGTACCCCTATCCTGGCACTGAGCGGAGGCGGTGCGGGTGCGGGCCTGAGTTGGAAGCTGCCCGCAGACGAGGCAGTCGCTGTCGGACCGTCTAGGAGACCGTGTGAGTCCGCTGGTTCGGGGGCGACCCTCGATCGCGCGAAAGCGCGTTCCTCGTAGCGGTCTTGTGAGGCCACGAGAGAAGTTATCGGCAATTCGGCGCCGTCCTTGAGGACATCACCTTCGCGACCTGGTCCTGAGCACTGGCGCCACCCATGTGACGGTACTGGCCCGAACCGTTCTGGAGGTGGCTTTCTCCCTTTCGGGGCCGAGGCGGCGATAATATCGAACATATGTACGACGAGGCGGGCTGGGACGCCAATTTGGACGAGGCTCAACTGGCCGCGGTAGTCCATGGCGACGATCCGCTCGTGATCGTTGCAGGTGCCGGCACCGGCAAGACGCGCACGCTCACGGCGCGCGTGGCACGACTTCTCGAGCGCGGGGTGCCACCGGAGAGGATTCTGCTCCTCACCTTCACACGGCGGGCGGCAGACGACATGCTCGCCCGGGCGGCCGCCCTGAGCGGTCACCGGGAATGGGGGAGGCGGCTTCGCGGGGGCACGTTCCACGCCGTTGCACACCAGTTCATCGCCGGATATGCGGAGGCGCTGGGGCTGCAACCGGGCTTCTCTATTCTCGATCCAGCTGACGCCGCCGACGTGATGGACCTGCTGAGAGACGAGCAGGGCCTCGAGACGACAGATGTCCGGGTGCCGCGCTCGGCCACGATGGTCGAGGTGTACTCGAGGTGTGTGAACACCCGCCACCACCTCTCTGAGGTGCTGGCGACGGACTTTCCCTGGTGTGAGCCCCATACCGAGGCTATTGCCGCCCTGTTCAGGGCTTACGTCAACCGCAAGCGGGCGAAGGGTCAGGTCGATTTCGACGACCTGTTGCTCTTGTGGCGAGCGGCACTGGCGGACGATCGGCTCGGGCCCCGGATGATCGAGATGTTCGATCACGTGCTCGTCGACGAGTACCAGGACGTGAACGCCCTGCAGGTCGAGATCGTGCGTGCCCTTCGCCCCGACGGGCGCGGGCTGACGGTCGTCGGTGACGATGCGCAAGCCATCTACGGTTTCCGAGGCGCTGACGCGAGCTACCTGCACGAACTGGCGAGCTCGCTGCCGGGGGCGGCGGTGATCGCGCTCGAGCGCAACTTCCGCTCCGTACAGCCGATCTTGCACCTGGCGAATCTCCTCCGGCCGTCGGAGGCGGGCCTTCGCCTGGTGCTGCAGGGAGACAGACCAGGGGGTCGCCGCCCGGTCCTTGTTCGCTGCCATGACGCTGCGAGTGAGGCCCGTGCCGTCGTCGACAGGATCCTCGATGCCCATGAGGAAGGTATGCGGCTGTGTGACCAGGCCGTGCTCGTGCGCGCCGCTCACCACAGCGATCTCATCGAGCTCGAGCTCACCGCTCGCCGCGTCCCGTACCGCAAGTACGGAGGCCTCCGCTTCGTGGAGGCCGCACACGTGAAGGACTTCGCCGCCGCCGTCCGCCTCCTCGACAACCCGGCCGATGAGCTCGCGTGGTTCCGCCTCTTGCGCATGCACGACGGCATTGGCCCCGCACGCGGCCGCATGCTGCTCGGGCTTGTCGCGCCTCAGGCCGGCACAAGCGCGCACGAGTGGGCCGAGGCGGTGGCCGCGGCGCCGGCAAGATCGCGTGTCGCGCTCACCAAGACGCTGCAGGGCCTCGACGCCGCCCGCGGGCAGGCTGGCGTTCCAGCACGGGTGACGGCCATCTTCCGGCTCCTCCGCCCGCTCGTCCTCAGCCGCTACAGCGAAGGCCAGGCCAGGGTCGAGGACCTGGACCGCCTGTCCGCCGCGGCTTCGGCCATGGACGATCTGTCCGCATGGCTCGCCGAGATAACGCTTGATCCGCCGATGTCGACAGGAGACCGCGCCGGGCCGCCCCACCTCGACGAGGACTTCGTGGTCATATCCACGGTTCATTCCGCCAAGGGCCTCGAGTGGGCCTCGGTGCACCTCCCCCATCTCGTCGACGGCGCCTTCCCCTCGGACATGGCGCTCGGTTCGCAGGCCGGACTGGCCGAGGAACGAAGGCTTTTTTACGTCGCCACGACCCGGGCCCGGGACCGGCTCACGCTGTACACCCCCCTTCGCATGCCATATCACCGCCGGGCCCGCGACGACCGGCACTGCCTCGCCCCGGCGAGCAGGTTCCTCGGGGACCCAGTGCTTTCGGTTCTCGACATCCAAGAGCAGTCGCCACCTCGCTCGCCGGCGCCGGCCGCCGCGGCCGCGCACCCGCCCATCTCGGTCGATCTCGATCATCTCTGGCGCTGAGGGCAAGCCACCGGGACTGGGACTTTCCCGGGCCGCTCAGGCGTCGTTCCGGGCCTGTCTGGGGTCTCGTTGCGCCGACACATGCGTCAGCCGGCTTGGGGCAGAATTGGTCCATGAACAACGACCCCGCGGTCCCCGACGTTCCAGCCGTCTCCGAGAACCCAGCCGTCTCCGAGAACCCAGCCGTCTCCGAGAATTCAGCCCAGGATGAGCAGGCAGGCCCCGACTCGCGACCTCTCGTGCCGATCGAGATCTCCCAGCCGGGCGCGTACGAGGAAGAAGAGTTCATCGCCCAACCCGCCAAGCTGATGAGGATTGCGTCGATGGCCAAACAGCTCCTCGAGGAGGTGCGAATGGCCCCACTCGACGACGCGAGTCGCACGCGGATGAAGGAGATCTACGGCGAGTCGATTCGCCAGCTCGAAAGCACGCTGTCTCCCGAGCTCGCCCAGGAGCTCGATCGCCTCGCGATTCCCTTCGACGACGGCGCCCCCACCGATGCGGAGCTCCGGGTCGCCCAGGGCCAGCTGGTCGGGTGGCTCGCGGGGCTCTTCCAGGGCATCCAGGCAACCCTATTCGTCCAGCAGGCGGCCACCCAGCGCCAGTTGGAGCAGATGCGAGGCGTTGGGCCGTCCAAGGACCCGCAGGCCGCGATCGGAGACGGTGGTCGCACGCCTTACCTGTGAGCCGCCGGCCAGAGAGCCCGAAGCGTTCCATCGATGGTCCTGAGCTGGGACCGATCTCAAGTCTGGCCAGCTGCGGGCCGATGTTTAGAGTCGTGAGGGCGGAGAATGAGTAGTCCAGTGGCGTCCGACCCGCAGTCCGAACCGCCGGCCTCCAGGGTGGCGGCGGTCGACGAGGCCATCGAGGCATGGTCGGTCTTCGAGGAGTTCTTCGTGCTCTCCTACCGCGCCGCCCAGGGGCTCCCGATCATCGTCACCGGGCTCGGCACCCGCGCCGCCGACATCCTCGGGACCCCGCCCGACACCGTCGCCGACGATCCCGGGGGATTCGCCAGGCTGCTGCATCCAGACGACCGGGACCGGGTCCTCGCCGAGCACTGGGACGCCGCGGCCAGGGGCGAGCCGCTTGTGAGCGAGTACCGCATGGTCGGCCAGGACGGGACCGTGCTGTGGATATACGACGACGCGGTGCCAGTGGTGGACGCCGCGGGAAGGGCGACGCTCTACGGGCACTGCCTCGACGTCTCGCCGCGAGAAGAGACCGAGGCGCGCCCAGGTGACGCCGAGGAGCGTCTCCGCTCGACCGTCGCCAACATCCCCGCCGTCGTCTACCGCTGCGCGTGTGACGCGATCGGCACTATCCAGTTCCTAAGTGGCCAGATCGAAGATCTCGTCGGGTACCCGGCGAGCGACTTCATCGACAACGAGGTGCGCAGCTACGACTCGATCGTTCATCCCGACGACCTGCCCTACGTGGTCGCCGAGGTCAGCGATGCCCTCGAGCGAGGCTCCGGCTACTCGCTCGAGTACCGGGTGCTCCACCTGAACGGGGAGCAGCGATGGGTTGCCGAGCAAGGGCGGCCCGTCTTCGGCCCTGACGGCAGGCCGGAATGGACGGCCGGAATCATCTTGGACGTCACGCGGCAGAAAGTGGCGAAGGGGTCGCGCGATCTCTTCGAACGCCAGATCCGCCGTCAGGCGCTGCACGACTGGCTGACCGGGCTCCCGAACCGGGTCCTTTTCCGCGAGAACCTTGCCCGTGCCATCTCCGATGCGCCCGACAGCGACGCCGAGCTGGCCGTGCTCGTGATGAACCTGGACCGGTTCAAAGAGGTCAACGACACGCTCGGCCGTGAGACCGGCGACCGGTTGCTGCAAGAGGTCGGGCACCGGCTCAGGACCGTGCTGCGGGAGGGTGACTCGATAGCAAGGCTTGGCCGCGACGAGTTCGCCGTCCTCGTGCCCGGAGCAGGCCGGCCCCAGGCGCTCGAGGTCGTGCATCGGGTCCGCGGGGCGATGGAGCCGACGATCGATCTCGAGGGACTGGCTCTGAACGTCGAGGTGAGCATCGGTATCGCCTGCTGGCCGCGCGACGGCCTCGACGCCGACTCTCTCCTCAGTTGCGCGGATACGGCCGTGTACGTCGCCAAGGACAGCAAGCTCGCCTACGCCTTCTATGACGCCTCGGTTGACACGCGCGCCGCGACACGTCTTGCCTTGATGGGTGAGCTGCGGCGGGCGATCGACGAGCACGAGCTCGTCTTGCACTACCAGCCCAAGGTCGCCGTGCGAGGTGGCCGGGTCGTCGGAGTCGAGGCTCTCGTGCGTTGGCAGGACCCCGTCCGGGGCCTCGTCATGCCGGAGGAGTTCATCCCTGTCGCGCGCGAGACGAGCCTCATCAGGGCGCTCACCCAATCTGTCCTCGAGGAGGCGGCTCGGCAGTGGCGAGCCTGGGCGGAAGAGGGGCGCCACTTGCCGATCGCGGTCAACCTCTCCATGCGGGACCTGACCGATCCCACCTTGCCCGGCGAAGTCGCGGCGCTGCTCGGCAAGTGGCGCATGCCCGCGGCGATGCTCAAGCTCGAGGTCACCGAGAGCGCCGTCTCGGCCGACCCCGCCAGGACCGAGGACGTGCTCGAGCGTCTCGGCGCCATGGGGCTGCGCCTCTCGCTCGACGATTTCGGGACCGGCTACTCCTCGCTGGCTGCTTTGCAGCGGCTGCCCATCGACGAGATCAAGATCGACAGGTCGTTCGTGTCGGCCACGATCGCCCGTGAACAGGACGAGGCCATCGTTCGCGCGACGATCGAGCTCGCCCACAACCTCGGCCTGGAGGTGGTGGCCGAAGGAGTGGAAAAGCGTGCCGTCATGGAGCGCCTGGCGGAATTGGGCTGTGATCTCGCTCAGGGCTACTACCTGAGCAGGCCTGTGCCCCCGGAGGAGCTCACGATCTGGCTCGACAAGCACCCCGGTTCGGGAACGCCAGCAACGAAAAAACGTAAGTTCCGCGAGGAGCCTGTCGGCGAGAAGCTCGCCTCAGCCTGAAGCCTCGATCGGCACGGCCACGATCTCGTGGCCCTCGGCCGTCAGGCAGCGACCACTGGCGAGCTCGAAGCGCCATCCGTGCATGGCGCACTCGAGCACCCCGTCGCAGACCGTGCCGAAGCGCGAGAGGTCTGCCTTCAGGTGTGGGCAGCGACGCTGAACCATGTAGTCGCCGAGCCTCACGAGGTCTTCGCTGCTCGACTTCTCGGCGTACCAACCCTCTGCGTAGGAGATGCGCTCGGGGGAAAGGCACTTGAAGAAGGCGAAGACGTACTCGTTGTACTGACCTCGTCTCTTGGCGCGGAACCTCATCGAGAGGAACAGGCTGTTCACCCAGTCGATCTCGTGCTCAGCCACGAGTGCCTCGACAAGGCGCCGGTCGATGCTGAACCGGTAGCGGCACGCCTCGCCGGCCCAGTCGCGCACTTCTCGCGCCTGGAAGTCGACGAGAATCTGCTCGTCGCCGAGGTCCAAGAGCACCGGGGCGCCGACACCCTCGCAGATGTGATCTGCCAGCGCCAGCATCGGCTCCCACCAGTCCCTGAGCGCCGCCAGCAGGTCACCCTCGTAGCGGGGCCGGGAAAGCCGCTCGTGTTCGAGGACCGGTCGTTGCCGGGCCGCGTAAGCCTCGAGGTAAGTGCGCTTGTCGGTGAAGATCGACTGCAGGTCGGCCTCCGCCAAGGCGTGGGAGATCTCGCAGCCCGTGGGGCCGATGGCGGCGGTGCTCCCCGGGGCCAGGAGCCGTCCGTTGTCGAGGCCGCCGTCGGCCAGGTAGGCAAGAAACACTCTCTGGTCCGGGAAGATGTTGTCGGGGCTGTTCGCGAAGTCGTTGTGCTCGAACAGGTCGTCGTCGAGGAAGCAGGGCGGTCCAGCCGTCGGGAAGACGTAACGGGCGCCGACGGCGTCGACGAAGCGGCGTGCCCGCTCCATGCCGTTCAGTCGCTTGCGTTTGGCGAGCTCGGTCTTGTTCGCTTCCGGCAGGTCGTAGACCACGGGCCACCAGATGGCGCCGGAGAACTGCAGGAAGTGCCCGTCGTAGGCGCCAAAGGCGTTGAGGTGGGCAGGGTCCGGGGGTCGGGCGTCGTTCTGGTCGAGCACCCGCACCTCGCCGTCGTCGAGCGACAGGGCCGAGTCGCCGATGGGGCCGTCGCTCGGCGAGACCATGGCCGTGATCATCACCCGGAGACCGCCGAGCTCGATCGGCTCGCCGTTTCGTGTCTGGACAAACGAGCGGAAACCGAGATCGCCCAAGGTCGAGCGCAGCTCGTCGGTGGGGAACTCCGGGAGGAGGACGGTGGTGGACTTAGGCACGCTCCGGGCGAGCAGCTCAGGATCGAAGTGGTCCCGATGCAGGTGCGAGACGTAGAGAAAGTCGGGCTTGAACTCCTCGAAAGCGACGTCGCTGTTGTCCGGGAACACGAACCACGAGGCGAAGTAGGCCGGGCTGCGCCACGGGTCGCAGAGGACGCTTCCCATCGCCGTGTCGAGAAACAAGCCGGCGTGCCCGGTGGCCGTGATCCTCATCGTGGGGCGGCAGTCTAAGCGACCCGACCTGCGCCGAAGGCTTCAGGTTACGATCGGGCATGGTCGAGCGTGCGGACGTGATCGTCCTCGGGATGGGCCCAGGCGGTGAGCATCTCGCCGGCCGGCTCGCGGAGGAGGGCCTCGACGTCGTGGGCATCGAGGGCCGGCTCCTCGGGGGTGAGTGCCCGTATTGGGGCTGTGTCCCTTCCAAGATGATGCTCCGCGCCGCTGACCTCCTCGCCGATGCGCGGCGAGTGCCCGGGATCGCCGGGACGGTGACGGTGAATGCGGACTGGGCACCGGTCGCCAAGCGGATCCGGACGGAGGCCACCGACGACTGGGACGATCGCGTGGCGGTCGAGCGCTTCGAGTCCAAAGGCGGCCGCTTCGTGAGAGGGTGGGGCCGCTTGGCCGGTCCGCGGCGGGTCTCGGTGGGCGGGAGGGAGCTCGAGGCGACGCGCGGGATCGTGGTCAACACCGGGACCCAGCCCTGGGCGCCCCCGATCCCGGGACTCGGGGAGGTGGCCTACTGGACCAACCGCGACGCCATCGAGGCGACCGAGGTGCCGTCGTCTCTCCTTGTTCTCGGGGGCGGGGCGATCGGGGTAGAGCTCGGGCAGGTCTTCGCCCGCTTCGGGAGCGCTGTCACCATTGTGGAGGCTGCCCCCAACCTGCTCCCGCTGGAGGAGCCCGAGTCCGGCCAGCTGCTCAAAGAGGTGCTAGAGGCCGAGGGTCTGCGCATCGTGACCCGGGCCGAGGTGAGCTCCGTGCGCGACAGCGCTCCCGGGATCGCCGTGCAGCTCGCCACGGACGAATGGCTGGAGGGGGCGCGTCTCCTCGTGGCAACGGGGCGCCGGGCCGATCTCGCATCGATCGGGGTGGGATCGGTCGGCCTCGACGAGACGGCGCGCTCGATCCGTGTCGACGGCATGTGTCGAGCAGCCCCCGGGCTCTGGGCCGTCGGAGACATCACCGGTGAGGGCGCCTTCACCCACATCTCGATGTACCAGGCCGAGATCGTGCTGGCCGACATCTTGGGCCTGCCCGCCGCCCCCGCCGACTACCGGGCCCTTCCCCGGGTGACCTTCACCGATCCCGAGATCGGATCCGTGGGGCACAACGAGGCGACGGCCCGGGCGGCCGGGATCAACGTGAGAACCGGGCACGCCGAGTTGCCCTCGTCGGCTCGGGGATGGATCCAGAAGGTCGACAATGCGGGGTTCATAAAGCTGGTCGAGGATGCGGACCGCGGTGTGCTCGTCGGGGCGACTTCGGCCGGGCCCTGCGGCGGCGAAGTGCTCTCGATGCTCACGCTCGCGGTCCATGCCTGCGTCCCGATCGCAGCGCTCTGCACGATGATCTACGCCTACCCGACCTTTCATCGCGCCGTTGAGGTCGCCCTCAGGGACCTTTCCTCCTGAGCGCTCGACCGCAAGGCCACATAGCCGGTTCGGCCAGCCTGCGGAGAGGCGGCCACCGGTACGCTCGGGTAGCCTGCGGGAGATGTCACATTCGGGAAGGGGACTCCGACTCGTCACCGAGCCGGCCCGGCATCCCTCGGCAGGAGGCCAGCGCGTGCTCGTCGTCGAGCACCCGATCGTCGCTCACCGCCTGTCGTACTTGAGGGCCGCCGAGACCGACAACGCCACGTTTCGGACGGTCATGGGTGAACTTTCTGCTGTCGTCGCCTACGAGGCCCTGCGGGACCTTCGCACGGCCGAGCAGCGGGTGGACACTCCGATGGCGCGCGACGTCGTGTGCCAGCGGGTGAGCGAGATGGTGCTCCTGGTGCCGATACTGCGGGCGGGGCTTGGAATGATCCCCGCCATCCAAGAGATGCTCCCCTTGACAGAGGTCGCCCATGTCGGGTTGCGTCGCGACGAGGAGACCTTGGTCCCCAGCGTCTACCTGGAGAGGCTTCCCCGCGATCTGTCCGGCCGGCGCGTGATCATCTGCGACCCGATGCTGGCGACGGGAGGATCGCTGGTGAAGGTCTGCGATCTCGTGAAGCAACGTGGTGCCACGGAGATCAGTGCCCTGTGCGTGATCGCCTCGCGGCCGGGCCTCGACCATTTCTGCGCTCATCACCCGTCGGTGAAGGTGGCCTGCGTGGCGGTCGACGAGGAGCTGAACGAACAAGGCTTCATCGTTCCCGGCCTCGGCGACGCCGGCGACCGGCTCTTCGGGCCTCCCGCCTGATCTGGGGCCCGCCCTAGCTGTCTCCCGCTTGGTCTCCAGTTGCGCTCGGGCGCCGGACGGGCGAGCATCGCGAACATGGTCATAGCTGCAGGCACGTATCACGCGACAGTCGGTTCCCAGGAGATCGACCTGCCGCTGATCCCGATCAACGACGAGCTGGCGATAGCGCTGCTGATCACGGTGGACCACGGTGTTCGTTTTGTCGAGCGTGCCGCGACAGAGCTTGCCGAGCAGCTGGCGCCCTACGAGCTCGACCTCGTCGTCTCCGTGGCGACCATGGGCATCCCGCTCGCCATCGAGGTGACCAGGGCGCTGGGCCTCGACGACTATCTGATCTTGCAGAAGACACCGAAACTTCACCTGCGCGATGCCATCGCCGAACCGGTCAAGTCCATCACGACCGGTGCCCAGCAGCGTCTCTTGTTCGACGCCGCGAGAGTCGACGTCGTGAAGGGCAAGAGAGTGGCGCTCGTCGACGACGTCATCTCGACGGGCGCCTCGATGCGGGCGGCACTCAACCTGCTCAACCGGGTCGGGGCGGAGCCTGTCGCCATCGGCACCCTTGTCACCGAGGCGTCCACCTGGCGCCGCGAGCTCGGCGACACGGTGGAGCTCGTGCACGCGCTCGGCGCCATCCCGGTGTTTCGCCGGAACGCGTCAGGGGTATTCATCGAGGACTGGGACGGCGGCGGCGAGCCCGATGGCTTGGCCCTCGCGGCCCTCGACGCCAGGGCGCCGTCGTCCGAGTAGCGCCATCGAGGTCGGAGCCCTCCTCGGAACATCGGGGAGCCGTCCGATGTTCGGTATGGAAAGGCCGACATTAGGCCGAGGTCGGAGCCGGTGGCCAGGGCAGCGCCCGCGCCGTGACCTGAATTGCCTTCGCCTGGCCTTTCACGCTCGTGGGACGACAAGGACTGACGAGGAGTGAGATGAGAATCGCAATCGTGGCACCGCCGTGGGTAGCAGTTCCCCCCGTGGCTTACGGCGGGACCGAGGTGGTCCTCGACGGGCTGGCTCGTGGGCTGGCCGCCTCGGGTCACGACGTCCTCTTGTACACGACCGGCGACAGCACCTGCCCCGTCCCGAAGGCCTGGGTGTTCGAAAGGGCTTGCGGCGTAGGCGTGGGCGGTGCTGTGAGCGAGATGCGCCATGTCATCCGTGCCTACGAGGCGATAAGCGGCTATGACATCGTGCACGATCACACTCTGGTTGGACCCGTTTACGCGGAGCGCCTCCCGAACCTGGCGGTGGTCACCACCAACCACGGGCCTTTCGACGGCGAGCTTCACGATTTCTACCGGGCGATCGCCGATCGTGTCCGGATCATCGCCATCTCGCACCATCAGGCGTCCACCGCAGGTGACATCCCTGTGGCAGCGGTGATCCATCACGGCCTCGACGTCGACAAGTACCCCTTCGGCGCCGGCGGTGGTGGCTACGCCCTCTTCCTCGGGCGAATGAGTCCCGACAAGGGCGTGGACGCGGCCGTCCGCGTCGCCCGCAAGGCCGGTGTCCCCCTCAAGATCGCGGGGAAGCTCAATGAGCAGCCCGAGTACGAGTACTTCAACGAGCGCGTGCGGCCCCTTTTGGGCGGTGACATAGAGTTCATCGGCGAGGTCGGCGGCGTCGCCAAATTCGAGGCCCTCGGAGGGGCTCTCTGCCTGCTCAACCCGATCCAGTGGAACGAACCGTTCGGCATGGTGATGATCGAGGCGCTGGCATCGGGCACGCCCGTCGTCGCAACGCCGCGGGGAGCGGCGCCAGAGCTCGTCGATGACGGCGTCACCGGGTATCTCCGCAGCAGGGAGGAAGATCTCGCGGCGGCTTTGCAAAGCGTCGGCGAGATCGAGCGGACGCAGTGCCGGAAGGCGGCGGAGACCCGCTTCTCCTTGCAACCCATGGTGGCCGCCCATGTCGCCTTGTTCGAGCGTGTGCTGAGCGGCGAGCTCACACCGCCTCGGTTCGACCACCTGGTCGAGGAGAGCGCGGCCTGAGGCCCGCCTCGGGCAAGATGGGAAGGCAATGGAGTTCGGAATCACCCCCGACGGGTTGACACTGCATGTCGACGACGAGGTTCTCGTCTGTGACCGTCAAGCCACCATACCGACCGGGACCGAGCGCGGCTACATCGTCAAGGACACGCGGCTCGTCTCGGGCTATCGCCTGCTGCTCGGCGGCCTGGCTCCCGTGCTGTTGAAAGGCGCCAGCACAGAGCCTTGCTCGGCCCGCTTCGAGTTCACGAACCCGACCCTCGTCACCGCCTGGGGTCAGATCGAGGCGAGCGCGCTGCACTTGCGCATAGACCGCACCCTCGGCGGGGGGGTGCACGAGGACTACGAGGTCACCAATTACTCGCGGGCGGGGGTCGAGCTCGATCTCGAGGTGCACGTCGAGTGTGATTTCGCCGACGTGTTCGACCTGCGCGAGCTCGGCGTCCGCCGCCGGGGCATCATGCAGAGCACCTGGGACGAGAAGGAGGCGCTCCTCGTCACCACCTACCGGAACGGCGAGTTCGTTCGGGCGCTCGAGCTGGCGGTCGAGCGGTGCGACTCGCCTGCTGAGTTCGCCAACGGATCGTTGAGCTTCCGGCTCCAGATCGAGCCCGGAGCCAGTTGGCACACCTGCCTCAAGTGGGTGCCGATGTTGCCCGAGCGCCGCCGCCCCACCTCGTTGTGCCACGCCCTCGTCGACGACACCGAGACTCATGGAGCGGCCCATCACGACTGGGTCGCTCACGTCACCAAGATCGGGACCTCTGACCCGTTGCTCGACCTGACGATCTCGCGCTCGGTCGAGGACCTGTCCTCGCTGCGGATGACGCCGAGCTCGGATGCCGGTAGCGACGCGCCGAGTCGTGACAACGGCGACGCCTGGGTGCCGGCGGCAGGAGTGCCCTGGTTCGTGACCCTGTTCGGGCGCGACGCCCTCATCGTGTCGCTGCAGACCCTCATGCTGTCGCCGCGCTTCGCGCTGGCGACGTTGCGGGCGCTAGCCGCCTTGCAGGCAACGGCCACCGATGACGAACGCGACATGCAGCCTGGCAAGATCGAGCACGAGATCCGCCACGGCGAGCTGGCCCAGCTCGGGCTGATCCCTCACACGCCCTATTACGGGACCCATGACGCCACCACCTTGTACGTGCTCACGGCCGCCGAGGCATGGCGATGGCACGGAGACCGCGCCGCTCTCGATTCGGTCCGCCCGAACGTCGAGCGCGCTCTCGAGTGGATTGAGCATTACGGCGACTCGGACGGTGACGGCCTTCAGGAGTACGCTACGCGCTCGCGCCACGGCTACTACAACCAGGGTTGGAAAGATGCCGAGGATGCCGTGCTCGATTCCAAGGGCGAGAAGGCGCCGCTGCCGATCGCGCTCTGCGAGCATCAGGGATACGTCGTCGCCGCGAAACGTGCCTGGGCCGACGTCCTCGAATCGGCGCTCTCGGACGAGAGCGGTGCCCGGCGGCTGCGCTCTGAGGCTGATCGGCTCGCCCAGATGATCGAGGAACGCTTCTGGTGGGAGGCGGAGGGCACTTACTACCTCGGCCTCGACGGGGACAAGCGCCCGATCGAGAGCGTCACCTCGAACCCGGCCCACCTTCTCTGGGCAGGCGCCATCGATCTCGGGCGGGCACGCCAGGTCGGGCGACGAATGCTCGAGCCGGACATGTTCACCGGCTGGGGGATACGTACCCTGGCTTCGTCACATGTCGCCTTCAATCCGTTCGCCTATCACCTGGGGACGGTCTGGCCGCACGACAACGCCATCGCCGCGGCCGGTTTTCGCCACTACGGTCTCGACGACGAAGCCGTGCGCGTAGCCCAGGGCATCTTCGAGGCAGCCCAGTGTTTCGCCGACTACCGGCTGCCGGAGCTCTTCGCGGGGCTGGTTCGCGACAAGGGCGGCTTCCCCGTGCCTTATCTCGGTGCGAACGTCCCCCAGGCCTGGGCTTCGGGTGCCGTCGTGCATCTCGTCACCACCCTGCTCGGTCTCAGCGTCGATGCCACGGAGGCCAAGGTGACACTTGACCCGTTCCTGCCGAAGTGGCTGGCCGAGGTTCACCTCGAGAACCTTCGCGTCGGCGATGCCTCGGTCGATCTGAGGGTGACGAGGCAGGGCCGGGGAGATCACGAGCTCGGCGTCCGACAGCGCGTCGGTGAGCTCAAGGTGACACTCGAGCCCGAGAGGCGGCCGGATAAGGCCTCCGTCTAGGCCTCACCGAGGCGCTCCCCGGCTCGCCACCGGGCAGGCGGCGGTCTGGCGACCAGGTGCCGACTCCTGCCTGCACCCAGTTCACGCGCCCAGGTGCACGTGCCAGATCTTCTGGATCTCTTTCGTCGCCGCCTCGGCGACCATGTCACAGCCTCCCGGGGGGGCGATATGAACGCCGTCCGGGTCGCGGGCGAGCACGGTCTGACCTGAGCTGTTGGTGAGATAAGCGCTGTACTGGCCCTCGGCGTTCGAGAACAGGGACCAGGTCGGCAGGAACTCGACGCCAGGGTGCAGCGCGGCTTGAGCCTCGTAGATGGCGTTGAGCCTCTGCATCGAGGCGGAGAACACCGGGTTCGACATGATGGGCAGACCGACCCAGACCATCTTCGCCCCTGCCTTCAAGGTCTCGCTCATCATGAGGGCGACACGCTGGGAGTAGATCGTGTGCCACTGGGCAGTGCCGAAGACGACCGGCTCGCCGTTCACGTCGAAGTTCTGCGAGTCATTGCCCCCGATGAGGATGGTCACGACTCGGGGGTGGTACTCGGCAAGGTCGGCGGCCAGATGGGCGGGCCAGTCGTAGAAGTCGGGGCGGGCGAGCCCGCTGTCGCCGTAGGCCGCTTGCACGACACGTACCAGAGGGTCGGTGCCCAGCGTGTTGCCGAGCCCGATACCGAGGTCCTCGCCGAGGGAGTCCCCGACATCGAGGATCGTGACGGGCTTGGCGGCGGTCGGTTGTGGCAAGGCCATCGTGGTCGTCGTGGTCGAGGTGGAGGTGGCGGACGTGCTCTTGGCCAGGGTTCGGCCGGAAGCGCTCGAGGCGCCGCGGCCGGAGGCCTGGCTTGCGCATCCCCCAAGGAGCAAAACGCTCAGGGCCACGACGCCGCCGAGGACGATCCGGGTCGAGAAGCTGGCTTTGTCCGACGGACCTTTCGGCATGTCGTGAAAGCTAATAGGTGCCGGGCGGCTCCGCGATCGCGGCCCGCCGCGGGAGTATGGAGCAATGACAGACGACTCGGCAGTCAACTTCAGCCCCGGCCTTCCCGAGACGGTGCTGCCTGCTCCACCTGAGGAGTGGGCACGCGCCCTTGCCGAGGCGAGCGCCGCGCCGGGCGCGGCGGGCACCGAGGCGGTCAAGGCCGTCGCCCGCGCGCACCCGCGCCACCTCGAGGCGTGGGCCGTGCTGGCCGAGCTCGCCGATGACGACGTCGCCTCCTACGCCTATGCCCGCGTCGGATATCACCGGGGCCTCGACGCCCTGCGGGCCGCCGGTTGGCGCGGCTCGGGCTATGTGCGCTGGCGCCACGAGACCAACAGGGGCTTCCTCCGCTCGCTCGAGGCCCTGCGCCGAGCCGCCGAAGCGATCGGCGAGTCCGACGAGGAGGAGAGATGCGCGCTCTTCCTTCACCAGCTCGACCCCGATCCGCCGCGCTGAGCCGCGACGGCGATGCGTCGGGCAATCCGCCTGCTTCTCAGCCCTCTTCGAGCCGCCCGTGCAGGTAGTCGTCGTAGGCGGCCAGGTCCAGCAGCCCGTGACCCGAGTAGGAGAACAGGATCACCCTCTCTTGACCGGCCTCCTTGGCCGCCAGCGCCTGGTCGATCACGGCCCGGATGGCATGCGCCGTCTCCGGCGCCGGGATCGTCCCCTGAATCCGGGCGAACTGCACGGCCGCTTCGAAGACCTGGCCCTGGGGATAGGCAACTGCTCCCATCCTGCCGTTCTTGACAAGATCGCAGATGATCGGAGCGTCTCCGTGGTAGCGGAGGCCTCCGGCGTGGATCGAAGGCGGGATGAACTCGTGGCCGAGCGTGTACATCGGCAGGAGCGGCGTCATCTCGGCGACGTCGGCGAAGTCGTACTCGAAGGTCCCCTTTGTGAGCGTCGGGCACGAGGACGGCTCGACGGCCAGTAGGCCTACTTCGGGCTCGGGTACGAAGGGAAGCGAGATACCGCCGAGGTTCGACCCGCCGCCGCAGGCGCCGATCACGATGTCTGGGAGGTGCTCCCCGGCGAGGGCCAGCTGTTCCCTGGCCTCGAGCCCGATGACCGTCTGGTGCAATAGGACGTGGTTGAGCACCGAGCCGAGCGAGTAGTGCGTGTCCTCGCGCGAGACCGCGTCGCGCACCGCGTCGGAGATGGCCGAGCCCAGAGATCCGGGGCTGTCCGGATCGTCGACAGGGGAGGGGACCACCGATCCGCCCCAGGTCTCCATCATGATCCGGCGGTAGGGCTTCTGGTTGTACGAGGCGCGGACCATGTACACCTTGCACTCGAGCCCGAACAAGGCGCAGGCGTAGGCAAGGGCGCTTCCCCACTGGCCTGCGCCGGTCTCGGTCGCCAGTCTCGCGATTCCGGCCTGCTTGTTGTAGAACGCCTGGGGAACGGCGGTGTTCGGCTTGTGGGAGCCGGCTGGCGACACGGACTCGTCCTTGTAGTAGATCCTCGCCGGTGTGTCGAGCGCCTTCTCGAGACGCCGGGCACGTACCAGCGGCGTCGGGCGCCACAGCCGGAGCACGTCGAGGACCTCTCCCGGAATGTCGACCCAAGGCTCGGAGGTGACCTCCTGACCGATGAGGGCCATCGGGAAGAGCGGTGCGAGATCCTCGGGCCCGATCGGCTCGCGCGTGCCCGGATGAAGGTCGGGCTGGAGGGGCTCTGGCAGCTGCGGCACGACGTTGAACCACGCCTCGGGCATCTGTCCGGATGGAAGGTTCCAACGCATCGAAGAGTTTCCTTTCTGAGCCGGTCCGAGATGGGTGAGGCGACTGTACAGAAGCAGGATGGTTTCGCGCCGAGGTTCGGCACCAGCCGGGGACCGCGGGTGGCGACGGAATGAAATCGCTGAGCGACCGTTATATTGAGGGATGCTCACTAATCGCCCGCCATCCGAACGTCACGGCCTGTCCTCCGATCGGCCCGAGGCGGCCGAGCGCACCTCGCCGAGCCCCGAAGACCCGGCTCAGCTGGCCGAGCTCCTCGTGCGCACCTCCCGGCGCCTGCAGCGCAGCTCGATGGCCGAGCTTGGCCCGATCGGGTTGACCGGAGCGCAAGCGCGTGTCATCCGGCACCTTGAGGCCGCGGGACACCCGGTGCGGATGACCGACATCGCCGGAGCCCTCGAAGTCGTGCCGCGGACGGCGACCTCGGTCGTGGACGACCTCGAGGCAGCGCATCTGGTCGCGAGAGCGATCGATCCGCATGACCGCCGTTCGATCCTGGTTTCTCTCACCGATGAAGGCGCTCTCCTGCTCGATCGGATCGCGCAGGCTCGGCGACGAACCGCCGAAGTTACCTTCGACAAGCTGTCGCCGGCGGAGCGCGCCGAGCTGATGCGGCTGCTCTGGGTCCTCTGCGGCCCCTGCGGTGAGCCGCAAGGCCAGTGCGCCGCCAGCGGTCCACGGCCGCGCCATGAACAAGTGACAAGGGGGCGGTGAGGCATGGGACCTGGAGGTGCCATGGGTCACGGTGCTATCGGGATGCGGTCGCTCATGAAAGACAGCTCTGTGACCAAACAGAAGCTGCCGTCGGGCACGCTCCGCAGGATCATGAGGTTCGCCGCCCCCTACCGCAGGAGCCTCGGCGTGTTCCTGGGCGTGATCGTCGTCGACGCGCTCATCGGGGTCTGGAACCCGCTGATCTATCGCCAGATCATCGACGGGGGCATTGCCGAGCACAACGTTCACCTGATCGTCCTGCTGGCCGTTCTCCTGGCGGGCCTCGCCCTCGCCGACGCGTTGCTGTCGTTGGCTCAGCGGTACATCTCGTCGCGCGTCGGCGAGGGGCTGATCTACGACATGCGCGAGAAGGTCTTTGGCCACATCCAGGAAATGCCGCTGGCCTTCTTCTCGCGCACGCAGACCGGCGCCCTCATCTCCAGGTTGAACAACGACGTGCTCGGCGCCCAGCAGGCGTTCACCGACACCCTCTCGTCGATCGTGAGCAACCTCATCACTGTCATTCTCACAGTCACGGTGATGGCGTTCCTCTCCTGGCAGATCACCGTCGTCGCCCTGTTGCTGCTCCCGCTTTTCGTTTTCCCGGCGCGCCGCATCGGCCGCAAGCTTCAGCAGCTGACCCGGGAGGCCTACAACCTCAACGCCCAGATGAACAACACGATGACGGAGCGCTTCAACGTCTCGGGCGCCCTGCTCGTCAAGCTGTTCGGCCGACCGGAGACAGAGCACGAGGAGTTCGCCCACCGCGCGGCTCGCGTGCGCGACATCGGGGTGCAGACGGCGATGTACGGCAGGGCCTTTTTCCTGTCGCTCATCCTCACCTCGTCGCTCGCGACGGCACTGGTCTACGGCTGGGGCGGCGTGCTTGCCGTGGACGGCAGTTTCAAGGTCGGCACCGTCGTGGCACTCGCCGCCCTGCTGACGCGCCTCTACGGTCCTTTGACTGCCTTGTCGAACGTGAACGTCGACGTGATGACGGCGCTCGTCTCTTTCGACCGGGTCTTCGAGGTGCTCGATCTCCCTCCGCTTATCGCGCAGCGACCGAACGCGGTCGCCATAGCCCGTGGTCCTGTTGCGATCGAGTTCGACCACGTCGACTTCAGCTACCCGACAGCCGAGGAAGTGTCGCTCGCCTCGCTCGAGTCGGTCGCCGTCTTGGACCAGACGCCGTCCGCCCAGGTTCTCCACGATGTGAGCTTCCGTGCCGAGCCGGGCCAGCTCGTGGCGCTCGTCGGGCCGTCGGGGGCGGGGAAGACGACGATCAGCCATCTCGTTTCGCGCCTTTATGACGTGCGGAGCGGAGCGGTCCGCCTGAACGGCGTCGACGTGCGCGACGCCACCTTCGCGTCGCTCCGGGACTCGATCGGGGTCGTGACCCAGGACGCCCACCTTTTCCACGAGACCATCCGGGCGAACCTGCTCTACGCAAAGCCCGACGCCACCGGGGAAGAGATCCGCGACGCCCTCGCCGGCGCGCAGATCCTGTCCTTCATCGAGTCGTTGCCCGACGGGCTCGACACCGTCGTCGGCGATCGCGGGTACCGCCTGTCGGGCGGCGAGAAACAACGCGTCGCCCTTGCCCGTCTTCTCCTCAAAGCGCCCGACGTTGTCGTCTTGGACGAGGCCACGGCGCATCTCGACTCGGAGTCCGAGGTGGCGGTGCAGCGAGCGCTGCAAAAAGCGCTCGAGGGCAGGACGTCGATTGTCATCGCGCACAGGCTCTCGACGGTTCGCGGTGCCGACCAGATCCTCGTGGTCGTCGACGGCCGCATCGTCGAGCGAGGGCGCCACGAGGAACTGCTCGCCACGGGTGGGGCGTACTCCGACCTGTACCGCACCCAGTTCGAGCACCAGGCGCTCGGGGAAGCCGCCGTGGCCGCGTCCTGACAGCGAACTGAGGCCGGGAGAGGTCCGCGGGCTCGTGGCTCTTTCTGGCAACCTAGGACCGATGGCGGGTACGAGCAACAGGCGGGTTCAGGTCACCGGGACCGGCGCCGAGAGGCGGCCCAGCTCCCTGCGGGCGCTGCTGGCGTTCGAGCCGCCCTGGGTGGCGGAGTTCGACAACCTTTCCCACGAGTGGCGGCGGCTCTTGTGCGAGCTGGTGGGAACCTTGTCCCTCACTCTTGCCGGGGCCGGGCCCACGATGGTCAACACGTTCATTCCCGGCTCGGTACCGCACGCCCTGGCGGTGGCGTCTCCCGGGCTCATGGTCATGGCGATCATCTTGTCCCTGGGCGCTATCTCCGGGGCGCACCTGAATCCCGTTGTCAGCATCGCCTTCGCGCTCCGAAAGGAGTTCCCGTGGCGACGCGTTCCGGGCTACGTCGTCGCCCAGCTTGCCGGCGCCACCCTCGCCTGCCTTCTCCTGAGGGCACTGTTCGGGCGCTTGGCGCTCCTCGGGGCGACGTTGCCGGGACCTCGGGTCTCGGATCCCAAGGCGTTCTTGTTGGAGGCGATCCTCACCGTTGGCCTCGTGACCGTCATCCTCGGCACGGCCTCGGGGGCGCAACAGGTCGGACCGCTCTCGGCACTGGCCGTCGGCGGTTACATCACCGTCGCCGGCATCTGGGGCAGCCCGGTCACCGGTGCGTCGATGAACCCGGCGAGGACCTTCGGGCCCGACGCCGTGCTCGGGATGTTCAACCATTACTGGGTGTACTCGCTGGGACCGCTCGTCGGGGCGGTCGTGGCCGTGCTCCTGGCGCTCGCCTTTCGCGGCCCCGGTGCCGACCCGAAGGCGGCGGCCTCTGCGCAAGGGACGCTGGAGGAGCTGATGAGACGCGTGCGTCAGGTCGAGGAGGCCGTGACCGACGAGACCGACCAGACCGACCAGACCGGCGAGAACGAACAGAGCGACCAGACCGGCCAGAGCGGCCAGAAAGGGAGAACGACGTGAATGGGAAAGAGCACTGGAAGCCGGAGCCGGACGATCACGACTATCCGGCCGCCGCGAGCTATCTCTCACTGCTCCTGCCACAAGATGTAGTCGATCACCTTGTCGAGGAGCTGCGTGCAGCGGAGCTCGGCCACTGGAAGGCCAAAGATCTCCTTCGCGCGAGCCGCCTGCCTCTGCTGCCCAAGGAGAACCCACATGTTGCCAAGGATCTTGGGAAGATCTCCAGGGACGAGAAACTGTCTCCGGTTCTCCTCGTCCAGGGCGATCTGAGCAGGCAGTCACCGTTGGAGATTGCCGACGGTTATCACCGGATCTGCGCGAGCTACTACATCGACGAGGACGCCGACATCCCGTGCCGTATGGCCAAGCGCCCGGCGAGCAAGCTCTGATGCGCGCCCTGCCGACTTGATTGCCGACCGGCTCTGCCGTATAACGCCAACTGTGAGCCCCGCACCTCGCGAACCCGCGCGGTCGGCGGCTGAACTGAGGGTGGTTCGCCGCGACCGGGTGACACTCACCCAGTCATGCGCCGAGGCGCTCGAGGAGGCGATCGAGCTCGGCATGTACCGACCCGGTGGTCGCCTGCCCTCGGAGGCAGAGCTTGCGGAGAAGCTGGCGGTCTCCCGTCCGACCCTGCGCGAGGCTTTGCGGTTGCTGGAGGAACGCGGGACGATCCGGCGCCATCACGGGCGAGGCACGTTCGTCTGTGAGCGCCCCCCGCACGAGGCGCTCAACCGCAACTTCGGCATCACGAGCATGATCCGTGCCGCCGGCTGCGAGCCCTCCACCCGGCACGGCCGTGTCGTCCCCATCATGGCCGATGCGGATCTGGCCGAACGGCTCGGTCTCACACCCGGAGATCCTTTGTGGCAGATCGAACGCCTCCGGCTGGCAGACGATCGCCCGATCGTCTTCTCGATCGACTCGCTTCCCAGTTACCTGGTCGCACCCGCGGACCTGGACGCTCTCGTGTCCGGGAAGGAGCAGTCTCTTTACCATCTGCTTTACGAGCGGCGGGGGGTGGCGGTCCACCGGGGCGAAGCAGAGTTTCTTCCCTGCAGAGCGAGCGCGGAGCTGCCGGGTCTTCTGCAGGTCAAGTCCGGGACGGCGCTTTTGTGCATGAGACAGGTTGACTTCGACCAGCATGGAAGTGCCATCGTGTACTCGGTCGACTATCACGTCCCCGACTGGGTCACTTTCAAGCTCGAACGGGTGGGCCCAGGGAGCGCGACCAGCGAGATCTAGCAGCGAGATCGTCCCCGCAGTCCCCTCGAGTCTCCGGAACCAGGTGAAAGTGGCCCTTCCATGACAGGTGCGTTCGAGCTCGAGCTGCTCGGAGGTTCGCCGTGAGTAGTCGTGATGCCCGATCGCTGACGGCGCCCAGCCGTACTTACCCGGGGTACGTATTCGACCTCGACGGCACTGTGTATCTGGGTGACTCCTTGCTTCCGCACGCGGCCGAGACGATCGGAGAGCTTCACCACAGGGGCTCGCGCGTCGTCTATGTGACCAACAAACCGCTCGAGACGGCGGCGGACTACGCGAACAAGCTGACGCGCCTTGGAGTGCCGACGGCTCGCGAGGATGTCGTGACGTCGGTGGACGCGCTCGTCGACTACCTCGGGCGCGAGCATCCGCGAGCGACCCTGCTCGCGGTGGCCGAGCAGTCGGCCGTCGAGGAGCTGTCCGCGGCGGGTTTCACGCTGACCACAACACCCTCGCTGGCCCAGGTCGTGGTCGTCTCCTTCGATCGCACCTTCAACTACGAGAAACTGAACGCGGCCTTCCAAGCGGTGCGTTACGGCGGTGCGGCGATCGTCGCCACCAACCCGGACCCTTACTGCCCCACGCCCGAAGGAGGCATACCCGACTGCGCCGCCATGCTGGCGGCGGTCGAGGCCTGCTCGGGTGCCCGCGCGGAGGCCGTGGTGGGCAAGCCGAGCGTGCACATGGCGCGGGCACTGCTCGGCCGGCTCGGGATGCCGGCTCAAGACGTCGCCGTCGTCGGGGACCGCCTTCTTACAGACATGGCCATGGCCCGCTCACTCGGCATGACCGGCATTCTGGTGTTGACCGGGGCGACCAGTGCGGACAGCGTTTTCGGCGCTCCCGTTCAGCCCGACTACTTGATCGACTCGCTCAGCGAACTTCTGCCCGAGGGTTTCTCGAGGGATTAGCCGCGCCTTCCCGCCCCGAGCCTGCCTTAACGTGTGAGCAGAGAGGCGTGGCTTCGCCCGAGCAAGCGCCGTCTGGGCAGTTCGCGCCCGTGTGGCGCAAGTGTGGAGGTTGAGGATCTGATGGCGTCGGAAGGGGAAGGTCGTCTCGGACCTGAGGCGCGGGCGCGGGCTTTGGAACGGTGCGCGTCCGAGACGTTCGACGTCCTCGTCGTGGGCGGGGGCGTGACCGGCTGTGGTGTTGCACTGGACGCCGCCAGCCGCGGCCTGTCGGTTGCCCTGCTCGAGAAACGTGACTTCGCGGCCGGCACTTCGAGCCGCTCCAGCAAGTTGATCCACGGCGGGCTGCGCTACCTCGAGAATTTCGACATCGAGCTCGTGCGAGAGGCGCTGCACGAGCGCAGCTTGCTGGTCGAGAAGATCGCGCCGCACCTGGTCCATCCGACGCCTTTCCTCTTCCCGCTCAAGCACAGGGCTTGGGACCGTTTCTACATGGGCTCAGGCCTCTTCCTCTACGACGCGCTCGCTGGCTTGCACCCAGCCATGCCGCACCACCGGCACATGACGCGCCGTTCCTGCCTGCAGGCGGTGCCCGCCCTGCGACCTGACTCGCTGACCGGCGGTATCCGTTACTTCGATGCCCAGGTCGACGACGCACGTTTCTCTCTGGTGCTGGCACGAACGGCTGCAGCCCAAGGAGCGCTGTGCGTCTCGGCCGTGGGCGTGGTCGACTTCCTTCACGAAGCCGGGCGCGTCGCCGGGGTGCGGGCCCACGATCTCGAGTCCGGTGGCGAGCTCGAGGTGCGCGCGAGCACCGTGATCAACGCCACGGGCGTTTGGACCACCGCGATGGAGCGCCTGGCCGGTGTCGCGGACCCGATGATCGTCCGGCCGTCCAAGGGCGTCCACCTCGTCGTGCCCAAGGACAGGATCGACTCGCAGTACGCGCTGATCCTGAGGACGGAGAAGAGCGTCCTTTTCGTGCTGCCCTGGGAGGACCGCTGGATCATCGGCACCACTGACACCGATTGGAACTACGGGCTCGACCATCCCGCGGCAACCCGTGCCGACATCGAGTACCTGCTGGAGCACGCCAACGAGGTGCTTAGCGACCCGCTCGGCTTCGACGACGTCATCGCCGTCTACGTCGGCCTGCGCCCGCTGCTCGGCGGCACGGCCGAAGAGACGGCGAAGCTGTCTCGCAAGCACGCCGTGCGCCGCAGCGCTCCCGGGTTGGTGAGCGTCGCCGGCGGCAAGTACACGACCTACCGGCTCATGGCACGCGACGCCGTCGATCTGGCGGCTCGCGACCTTCGCTTCCCGGTCGGTCCCAGCCGCAGCGCGGAGGTCCCGCTCCTGGGCGCCGTCGGTCTGGCCGGTGCCGAGCTCCGGCTGAGGAGCCATCCGGGCGCCACCGATCTCGGGCCCGGTCAACTGCACCACCTCGTTGCCCGCTATGGCGCGTTGGCCTCCGAGGTGCTCGACCTGGTTGCTCTCGACCCCCGCCTGGCGGCCCCTCTCGAGGGAGCCGATCGCTATCTGGCTGCCGAGGTCCGCTACGCGGTCGCGCAGGAGGGCGCGCTCCACGTCGATGACGTGCTCACGCGCCGCACGCACATCGCCTTCGAGGCTCCCGACCGCGGGCAGCTGGCGGCCGACGGCGTCGCCGGGCTGATGGCACCGGTGCTGGGCTGGGACCAAGCCGCGGTCGGTCGCGAGACCGCCCACTACCGGGCGCGGCTCGAGGCCGAGGCCGCGGCACAGGCGCTGCTCACTGACGCCGCGTCCGACTCGGTCAGGGCCGAGGTGCGCGACCCGCGGCTCGAGCAGTTCGGCAGCCGTTGAGAGACTCGGCCAGCGTGCGCTCGGGCGAGGTGACCAGCCGCTCGTGGTGTCCGATGGTGCCATGAGCAGGCCCCGAGTCGTATGGGTCAACGGAACTCTCGAGCCGGCCGAAAAGGCCTTGCTCAGCGTCACAGACCGCAGCTTTCAGCTCGGGGACGGGGTCTTCGAGACGCTGCGCGTGGTCGGTGGAGGAGTGCTCGAGCTCTCCGTTCATGCGAGCCGGCTGAAGGCCACGGCCCTCTTTCTGGTCGAGGGAATGGGGCTGGCGACGCCGTCGCTCGACTGCGGCGAGGACGTGGCTTCGGGCACGTCCTAAGTAGAGGACCGTCCCGAGGTCTCTCCCGACATCGGGCCTCACCGTGTGGTGGCCGTGTAACGGGAAGCCCACCGGGCGAGACTGATCAGCATGTTCCGATCTCGAGGGTCCAAGACGGCCACGACCGAGGAAGCGCTACGCGAGGTCGCGCTCTCCGAGGACGAGTGGCGAAGCCGACTGACTCCTGAGCAGTACCGTGTCCTGCGCAAGGCTGGGACCGAGCCCGCTTTCAGCGGAGAGTACGTGGAGTGCCATCTCGACGGCACCTATTGTTGCGCCGGTTGCGGCGCCAGGCTCTTCTCCTCCGATGCCAAGTTCGACTCCGGGTCCGGTTGGCCGAGCTTCACCGAGCCCGCCCTGGCGAGCGCGGTGGAGCTTCACCGCGACAGGTCTTTCGGGATGGAGCGGACCGAGGTCCTCTGCCGCTCCTGCGGATCGCACCTGGGGCACGTGTTCGGCGACGGCCCGCGTCCGACGGGCCAGCGCTACTGCATCAACTCCTTGTCGCTCAGGATAGAAGCCGGGCAGTCATGAGCTGGTTCAAACCCAAGTCGCAGATGGTCGCGCCGGACCAGGCGCTCTTGGGGAGGGAGGCAGAGATGGTCGTTCCTGAGCGCCACCTCGTGCTCGGGACGCCTCTGCGCCCGCCGTCCACGGACGGGTTCGAGCGTGCGATATTCGCCATGGGCTGCTTTTGGGGCGCCGAGCGCAAGTTCTGGGCCCTGGACGGCGTGTACACGACCGCAGTCGGCTACAGCGGTGGCTACACGCCTAACCCGACCTACGAGGAGGTCTGCTCGGGCAGGACCGGCCACGCCGAAGCCGTGCTCGTGGTCTTCGATGGGGCGAAGACCTCCTACGAGAGGCTGCTCTCGATCTTCTGGGAGAGCCATGACCCGACCCAGGGCATGCGTCAAGGAAACGACGCCGGTACTCAGTACCGATCCGCGGTCTACACGACGACGCCCGCCCAGCAGCTTGCTGCGCAACGGTCGCGCGCCGAGTACCAGCTGGCGCTCGAGGCGGCGGGCTACGGAGAGATCACGACCGAGATCCAGCCGGCTGGGCCCTTCTATTACGCCGAGGACTATCACCAGCAGTACCTGGAGCGGAACCCGAACGGTTACTGCGGCCTCGGCGGCACCGGGGTCTCCTGCCCGGTCGGTCTGGCGCCTAGGGAGGGCTGACCCGACACCGGGAGCACGACCCGGCACGCTGCGCCTTGCAACTGGTGGTCCTTCAGGCACGACAAGCCCGCCGAAGCTACGCTCCGGGGGTCGACAACGACCTCACAGCGCGCGGATCTCAGATGATCCAGGTCGCGCTGTGCAACCGAGGGGGAGGACCACATGGCAGCTACCTATGAAGACGCCGCCCTTATCATGCAGCTTGTCCGATGGGGAACGGAGATGAACCTTGACGAGGCCGGCCGAGCCGTCTTCGCGGACGATTTCGACGCCGAACTGGCTTCGATCGACGATCCGTCAGTGAGCTGCGTCCTGGCATTCGGCGAGACCTTGAGCACCTTGGTCAAGCACCAGATCCTCGACAAGGACTTGGCGCTGGACCTTTGGTCGGTCCACGGCACCTGGGCCCGGGTCGGACCGGCAGCGCAGCGCGCCCGGCAGCGACACGGTGAGCCGAGGCTCTACGAGAACTACGAGGCGCTGGCCTTGAGCACCCGCTGATAGGGCCTTTCCGCCCGGGCCGTGGCCTCTGGGGCTATTCTGCGAACTTTCGGCCCAACTGCCACATCCGGACCTCGAGCAACTCCAAGCTCGGGGACCGGATGGCGCCCACCCGTGCGCAGGCGGGGCAGATGAAGAGATGACCCACGACCCCGTCCTCGGCAGGTCCGAGGTACCCACAGGGACAGCTGAGGCTGGACGAGGCGGTCTCGATCTCGAGGACGGCGCCCTCTAGAGGTGTCGCAGCGGTCATCATCGTGAAGGCTTGCTGCAACTCTGCGTCCATGTCGGGCAAGAAGCAGCGCACCCTGACCACCGAGATCCGCTCACCGCCGGCGCGGCGGCAGCACTCCTCGACGAGCTCGGCGACGAGCGACAGCTCATGCACTTCGTCGCCGGTGTTGCTCGATCGCGCCGATCACCGCATCGACGAGCGCGGGCATGGCGGCGCCGACGGGAGCAGACAGTTCCGTTCCCGGATCGAGGTCGGCGACGCGGATGCTCACCTGCACCGCCGGGGGTGAGTGCCCGAACAAACTGGCGGAAAGCTCGAGAAGTCGGGCCGGATCGACATGATGAGAGAACACCGAGTCGGACTGCGGCCCCGCCGACAGGGAGCGGGTCGACACGGAACCGGCGGTCCCTGGCTCTTCTGAGGCATCGACGAGCACGACCAGGCTGGCGCGGCTCACGTCTTCGGCCAGCTCCGGGGTCAGTTGGTGGCAGGCCAGCACTCGGGCCCCGGCCGCGCGAGGGTCCTCGGCCAGCAGTTCCGCCGCCCGCCAGCCCGCACCGTCGTCTCCGCGCAGCGGGCTCCCGTAGCCGATGACGAGAACGTCGTTCGCGAGGCTCACCTAGCCAGCTCGTCGAGGACCTGCCCGTCCGCGCCGAGCAGCTGCAGCTTGAGCGGCATCTCGCCGATGGCGTGGGTCGAGCAGCTCAAGCACGGGTCGAAACAGCGGATCACCGCTTCGACGCGGTTGAGCATGCCCTCGGGGATCTGGGTCCCGCGGACGTACTTGCGGGCGACCTCGAGCACGCCGCGGTTCATGGCCAGGTTGTTGTGCCCGGTGGCGATGAGGAGATTGGCCCACTGGACAGATCCGTTCTCGTCGACGCGGTAGTGGTGCAGGAGGGTGCCTCGGGGCGCCTCCGACACGCCGACACCTTCGGGGCGGTTGGGCTCGGCCACCGCTCTCACGCGGTCGTCCAGGATCCCCGGGTCGGAGAGGTTCTCGGCGATCGAGTGGATGCAGTGGAGGATCTCGATCAGTCGGGCGTGGTGATAGTAAAACGAGCTGGCGGGGTAACGGCCCAGCCGGTCGCGATACAGCTGGAGCTCGTCGTCGGCTTCGGGAGTGCCGAGACGGTCGACGACGTTCAACCGCGCCAGAGGTCCGACCCGGTAGAGACCTTCCGGGTAGCCGAACTCCTTCCAGTAGGTCGACTTCAGGTACGACCACGGTTCGACGGCCTCGCCGAGGTACTCCCAGTACGGCCTAGGGTCACGGTGATCTGCCAGGAGTCTCCCGTTGCCGTCGACCACTCGCATGTCCCCATCGGAGTAGCCGGCGTTGCCGTTCTCGTGCACGAGGCCCATGTACAAGGTCGGGAAGTTGGCGAACGCAGACGCCTCGTCGGCCCAGCGTGCCACGTTGGCCTTGTACCAGCCAAGCGTCCTGCGGATCCGCTCCAGGGCATCGGGGACTCCGGCCAGGATCTCGTCACGCTGCTCGGCCGCCAGCGGGCGGCTGACCCCTCCCGGCACGATCCATCCGGGGTGGACCCGCTTGCCGCCCAGTCTTTCGATGATCTGCTGGCCGAACTTCCGCATCGCCACGCCGTCGAGGGCAAGTTGAGGCGCGGCCTCGGCGACGCCGAAGAAGTTGCGTCCGGCGGCGTCGGCGTCAAAGCCCAAGAGGAGGTCGGGCGACGACAGGTGGAAGAAACTGAGGGCGTGCGACTGCACGATCTGGGCCAGGTTCATCACCCGGCGCAGCCTGACCGCAACGGGGGGGATCGAGACGGCCATGACCTCTTCGCATGCCTTGGCCGATGCGATCAGGTGGCTGACGGGGCAGATACCGCAGATGCGCGCCATGAGGGACGGCATCTCGTGGAACGGGCGCCCTTGGCTGATCCTCTCGAAGCCCCGGAACTGTGTGACGTGAAAGTGGGCATCGGCCACTTGGCCTTGCTCGTCGAGCTGGATACTGATCCGGGAGTGGCCTTCGATCCTTGTCACAGGGTCGATGATGATCTCCGACATTGTCTCTCCGAGCTCAGGTGCCAAAACGCGACATGGTGGCGGTATCGGGAATCCTACCGGCGAGCAGTTCGTCGACTACCCAGAAGATCTGATCTGCCGACGGGGGGCAGCCCGGTAGGAACACATCTACATCGACGATCTTGTGCACAGGACGCGACTCGGCCAGCAACGCCGGCACGAGGGGCCCTGGCAGCTGCGGATTGATGGTGACATTCTCTATGTAGGCACGCTGCAGGAGCGGAGCGGGGCCATAAGGGTTCCGGAGACCGGGGACATTAGAGGTGACCGCACAGTCGCCGAGGGACACGAGGATGCGGGTGCGAGATCGGACCATCTTGATCTTCTCCAGGTCATCCTCATTGCTTACCGCACCCTCGACAAGCGTCACGTCGACATTGCGAGGGAACTCCTTGATATCCACGAGTGGGCTGTAAACGAGGTTGGCCCTGCCCGCGATGTCGAGCAGGCGCCCGTCCATGTCGAGAAACGACATGTGGCAACCGGAGCAGCCGTCCAACCACACAGTCGCGAGGCTTGCCTTTGTCATTTGGACTCCTGCTCCAGCTCCCTGAGGTAGGGAATGAATCTCCTCCTGGGCTTGGCTTCGGCTACGGAACGGCCCTTCTCGAACAGGGCACCGGTCGGGCACACCTGGACGCACTTGCCGCAGCTGGTGCAGGTAGTCGACTCGCCCCAGGGCGTTCCCATGTCGGTAATGACGCGGCAGCCGGTACCACGGTCGAAGATGTCCCATGTATGGGCACCCTCGATCTCGTCACATATCCTCACGCAACGGGTGCAGAGGATGCAGCGATTGTGGTCGATGACAAAGCGCTCGTGGCTGGCGTCCACATCGACTATCGGCTCGAGCGGTGGCAGGTCGAAATGAGTCAAGCCGAGCTGTTTGGCCAGGCGTTGCAGCTCGCAGTGGTTGTTCGCCACGCACACCGAGCAGACGTGGTTGCGTTCCATGAAGAGCATCTCTATGGTTGTCCGACGGTACTCGTGCAACCTCGGCGAGTTGGTGATTACGGACATGCCCTCCTGGACCGTGGTGACGCAGGCCGCGAGGAGCTTGCTGGACCCGGCGACCTCGACCACGCAAAGCCGGCAGGCACCGACGTCGGAGATGCCGTCGAGGTGGCAAAGGGTGGGTATAGGGATTGAATTCTCACGGGCGACTTCCAGGATCGTCTGATCGTCGTTGCCGGCCACGTCCAGGCCGTCGATGACGAGGGTCCTTACGCTCACGATGTCACCGCCGATGTCATCGGGCACACTCCTGCCGGGCAGATGCGGTCTTCGATATGGGAGAGGTACTCGTCGCGGAAGTAGCGAAGCGTGCTGAAGATCGGGTTGGGCGCACTTTGGCCCAGCCCGCACAGGCTCGTGCTCTTCACCATGTCGGCCAGGTGCTCCAAGGTGACCAGGTCCTTCGGCTCCGCTTCGCCCCGGGTGATCCTGTCGAGCAGGCCGTACAACTGGACCGTGCCCACCCGGCAGGGGATGCATTTCCCACAGGACTCGTCCCGGCAGAAGTCCATGAAGTACTTGGCGACGTCGACCATGCAAGAGGTCTCGTCCATGACGATCATGCCGCCGGAGCCCATGATGGAGCCGGCCTGGGCTAGGGACTCGTAGTCAACCGACATGTCCAGGTCCTCGGCGGGAATGCACCCGCCTGACGGCCCGCCGGTCTGCACGGCTTTGAACTTGGCCCCGCCGATGATGCCGCCCCCGATGTCGAAGACGATGTCTCGCAAGGTGACACCCATCGGCACCTCGATGAGGCCGGTGTTGACGACTCGGCCGGCGAGAGCGAACACCTTGGTGCCGGCGCTCTTAGGCGTCCCGATGGCCCTGTACCAGGTGGCGCCATTGCGGAGAATGGCCGGGACGCTCGCCAGCGTCTCGACGTTGTTGATCAGGGTGGGCCGCCCCCACAGGCCCGACTGGGCGGGGAAGGGCGGGCGTGGTCTCGGGGTGCCGCGACGACCCTCCACCGAGGCGATGAGGGCAGTCTCCTCGCCACAGACAAAGGCGCCCGCGCCGATGCGGATGTCGACGTCGAATGCGAAGGCGGTCTCTGCGATGCTGGCACCGAGCATCCCGGCGCGCTCGGCCTGGCGTATGGCCAGCCGCAGCCTCTTGACCGCGAGCGGGTACTCGGCCCGGACGTAGATGTAGCCGTGGTTGGCGCCGACGGCGTACCCAGCGATGGCCATGCCCTCGAGGACCTGCTGGGGCACGCTCTCGAGGACGCTGCGGTCCATGAAGGCTCCGGGGTCGCCCTCGTCAGCATTGCAAATCACGTACTTTCCCTCAGTGCTGGAGGCCTTGGCCACGGTCCTCCACTTGAGGCCGGTCGGATAGCCCGCCCCGCCCCTGCCTCTCAGGCCGCTGTGGACGATCTCTTCGAGGACCTCGTAGGGCCTCATCGTCGTGACCGCCTGCGTCAGCGCCGCGTAGCCCTCGTTGGCCACGTAGTCGTCAAGGTCCTCCGGGTCCACGAGCCCGGAGTTTGCCAGGACGATCCGGACCTGGCGGGCGAAGAACGGGTCGTCGGCGGTCGAGCGTCCGCCCTCTCCGCCTGCCAGGGCGTCGATGACACGGTCCACGGATGCCGGCGAGGTCGGGTCGACAGCCTCGAACAGCCTTGCCTGCTCGGGTATCTCGACAAGAGGGCCGGCGGCACACAGGCGCAGGCAGCCCACGCGCTTGATCGCGACGTCGGTCAGGCCCCGCTCTGTGGCCCGCTCGCGCAGGGCATCGAGCACCTTCTCGGCGTCGAGGGACATGCAGCCGGCGGCTTCACAGACATTGGCGCAGGCCCGGATGGGACCCGATTGCGCCTTCAGCGGTTCCTCAGCTTCGGCGAGGTCTGTCATGGCCGTAGTCCTTCGAGGAGGAGGTCGATGCCTTCGGGGGTGACCCTGCCGTGGACGCTGCCATCGACCACAACTGCCGGGGCCATGCTGCAGGCGCCGAGGCAACGGGCGTTCAACAACGAGACAAGGCCGTCGTGGCTCGTCTCGCCGGGCCTTATGTCCAGCCGGTCATGGACCCGGCTCAGGAGAGCCGATGCATGATTGATGTAGCACGCCGTCCCCGTGCACACGATGACGGTGTGCTCGCCCTGAGGCTTGAGCATGAAGAGCGAGTAGAACGTCGCGACGCCGTACACGCGGCTCGGGGGCACGCCAAGGGCGTTGCCGACATAGGCGAGCACGTCGGGCTCCAGGTAACCGAACGCCTCTTGTACTGCGTGCAGGACTTCGATGAGCGAGTCCGGCGAGTTCCCCCGCCGGCGTATCCGCGCGTCGATCATCTTCCATTTCTTGTCGTCCGCTGTCGTCGCAGCAGTCACGGCGGTGGACATTGGGCCCTCCAAGAGCTCGTAAGCCCAGACTAGCTGGCCTCTCCAAACCGGGTCCAACTCGGTCCTGAGGTCGCGTCAGGGCGGGCCCTCGATACCCTTTATCTATAAGGCTTATCTACAAGGCCTTTCGGACACCACCGCCACCTCGCGGCTCAGTGATCACCCGCGACCCGGATCACAGCCGCCCCCCTCACGGCGTCGCGGGCCAGGTCCTCGAGGGCGATGTCGGCCTTCTCGAAGGGGTACTCGGTAGTCGTCGGCCGGATCGGAATCTGGGCGGCGAGCGCCAAGAACTCCTCGCCGTCGCGCCTGGTGTTGGCGGTCACGCTCACCAGCTCGCGCTCCTCGAAGAGATGCTTGTCGTAGTTGAGAGGGGGAACGTCGGAGAGGTGGATGCCGGCGACGGCGAGCCGGCCACCTCGGTCTAAAGCCGCCATCGCCGGGAGGACGAGGGTCCCGACCGGGGCAAAGAGGATGGCCGCGTCGAGGGGCTCCGGGGGCGGGTCGTCGTCTCCCTGGACCGAGGCGCACCCGAGCGAGAGGGCAAGCTCCCGGGCGTCTGGCCCCCTCGTCATGACGTGCACGGTCGCGCCCTCGTGGATCGCCACCTGGGCCGTCAGGTGGGCGGAGCCGCCGAAGCCGTAGATCCCGAGGCGGCCGCCCGGCGGCAGGCAGGCCCTCCGCAAGGAGCGATAGCCGATGATGCCGGCGCAGAGGAGGGGGGCGGCTTCCCGGTTGGAGAACACCTCGGGGATCGAGTAGGCGTAGCGCTCGTCCACGACGGCGTACTCGCTGTAGCCACCGTCGGCGTCCCAGCCCGTGAACAAGGGCGCGATGCAGAGGTTCTCCTTGCCGCGAACGCAAAAGCGGCACACGCCGCAGGTCCAGCGCAGCCAGGCGATCCCGACGCGTTCGCCCTCGGCGAAGCGTCTTGCCTCGCGGCCTTGTGCAGCCACGTAGCCGACGACCTCGTGGCCCGGAACGACACCGGGCCGGCGAGGCGCAAGATCGCCCTCGACAAGGTGCAAGTCAGTGCGACAGACGCCGCAGACTTGAACCTTGACGAGGATCTCGTTCGGGCCTGGCTCGGGGACGTGGCGCTCGACGAGGTGCAGCGAATGCTCGGCGGCCGGCGCCGGATGATCCAGCGCCCACGCCCTCATGTCGCCTCCCCGCCCCGGGTCATGCCGCCGCCGACCCCACGGCCACGGCCTTCTCCGAGGCGCCCGCATGCGCCGGTGGCTCGAGAGCCGCGGCGACGAGCTCGGCGACGTCTGCCACGAGATGAACAGTAAGGCCTTCGAGGACGTTCGTCGGCACGTCGTCCAGGTCGGGTCCGTTGCGGGCCGGCAGGAAGACCTCGGTGAGGCCTGCCCGATGAGCGGCGAGCAGCTTCTGCTTCACCCCGCCGATCGGGAGCACCCGGCCGTTCAAGGTCACCTCCCCGGTCATGCCCACCTCGGAGCGCACCGGTCGGCCGGAGGCGAGCGACGCCAGGGCAGCAACCATGGTGACGCCCGCCGACGGGCCGTCCTTCGGGACTGCGCCTGCCGGGACGTGCAGGTGGATGGCGCCCTTGGCGAGCTGCTCGGCGTCGATCCCGAGTGAGGCCGAATGCGAGCGCAGGTAGGAGAGAGCGATCTGGGCTGACTCCTTCATGACGTCGCCGAGCTGGCCGGTGAGGACGAGACGCGGCTCGCCCTCCATCACGGTTGCCTCGATGAACAGCACGTCGCCACCAGCGCCGGTGACGGCCAGGCCGGTCGCCACGCCGGGAACGGCGGTGCGTTCCGCCGACTCGGGTGTGAAACGGGGCCGACCGAGGAACTCCTTCAGGTCCTTTGTCCCGATCTCGATCGGTGTCGCCTCGGAGTCGCCGGCAAGACGTGTCGTCACCTTCCGGAGGATCTTTGCGATCGCCCGCTCGAGCTGGCGAACGCCGGCCTCGTGGGTGTACTCGCTGGCGACGACGCGCAGCGCCTCGTCGTCGATGTTGACCTCGTCACTGGCGAGGCCGGCCAGGTCGATCTGACGCGGGACGAGATGGTTGCGGGCGATGGCCACCTTCTCGTCCTCGGTGTAGCCGTCGAGGCGGACGAGCTCCATGCGGTCGAGAAGCGCCGGGGGGATCGTGTCCGCCACGTTCGCCGTCGCCAGGAAAAGGACGTCCGACAAGTCGAGCTCTATCTCCAGGTAATGGTCGCGGAAGGTGTGGTTCTGCGCCGGGTCGAGCACCTCGAGCAGGGCGGACGAAGGGTCACCTCGGTAGTCGCTGCCGAGCTTGTCTATCTCGTCGAGCAGCACGACCGGGTTCATCGATCCGGCTTCACGGATGGCCCGCACGATGCGTCCCGGCAGGGCGCCCACATATGTGCGGCGGTGGCCGCGTATCTCGGCCTCGTCACGCACGCCGCCCAGCGACACGCGAACGAACTTGCGCCCGAGGGCGCGGGCGACCGATTCGCCGAGCGAGGTCTTGCCCACCCCCGGGGGCCCGACCAGGGCGAGGACTGCACCCGAGCCGCGACCGCCCACGACCGCGAGGCCACGCGCCTGACGACGGCTGCGTACGGCGAGGTACTCGACCATGCGGTCCTTCACGTCCTCGAGGCCCTCGTGATCCGCGTCGAGCACTTCGCGGGCGGCTTCGATGTCATCGTTGTCTGTGGTGCGCACGTTCCACGGGATCTCGAGCACCGTGTCGAGCCACGTGCGGATCCAGCCCGCTTCAGGGCTCTGGTCACTCGCGCGCTCGAGGCGTCCGACCTCGCGCAGCGCCGCTTCGAGAACCTTCTCCGGCAGCTCGGCGGCCTCCACACGGGCGCGGTAGTCGTCCGCGCCGTCAGGCTCGCCCTCGCCGAGCTCCTTGCGGATGGCGGCGAGCTGCTGGCGCAGCAGGAACTCACGCTGGCTCTTCTCCATACCCTCGTGCACGTCGCTCCGGATACGCTCCGCGACGTCGAGCTCGGCGAGATGGGCCCGACCCCACTCGATCAGTCTCGCCAAGCGCTGCTCGACGTCGACGGTCTCAAGGAGCCACAGCTTCTGCTCGTTGGTCAGGTAGGGGGCGTAGCCCGCCAGGTCGGCCAGCTCACCCGGCTCGGAGATGCGCTGGACCGAGTCGATGACCTGCCACGCGCCGCGCTGTTGAAGGACGGAAACGACGACGCTCTTGTACTCGCGCGTCAGCTCGCTCACGGTCTCGCCGTCGAGGCCATCCTCGAGGATCTCGGCCTCGACCCACAGTGCCGAGCCCGGCCCGGTGACACCGGAGCCGACGCGTGCGCGACCCGTCGCCCGCAACACCGCGGCCGACTCGCCGCCGGGCAACTTTCCGAGCTGCTCGATCGCGGCGACGACGCCGACGCCGGCGTACTTCCCGTCCAGCCGCGGCACGAGCAGGACGCGGTCATCGGCCCCTGCCTTGGCGGCATCTATCGCCGCCTGTCGTTCCGTATCGCCCAAGGTGACGGGCACGACCATGCCCGGGAGCACGACGGCGTCCGCCAATGGCAGAACCGGAAGCTGTTGAGTTATGGACACCAGTAGATCTTCCTCTCAGTTGAGTCTTACACACTCAACCACTTTGAGCGCTATGATGTTCCCAGCACAATTGTGCAGGTCAGGCCCTCCGGGTGAGTAAGATAGACAATAGTGACGGACACTTCGGAACAGCCCGGGCGGTTCATCGTCGTTGGCGTCGACGGTTCGGAGCCTTCTCTCGGAGCCCTGAGGTGGGCTGCTGAGCAGGCCCGGCTGACAGGAGCGTCACTCAGGGTGCTCACGGCGTGGGAGATCTCCTCGAGCAGTGGCTGGGCTCCGACGTTCCCGATCGACTTCGATCCCGAGGCCACGGCGAGACACGTGCTCAAAGATGCGATCACGAGCGTGCTCGGAGCCACTCCCGCCATCGCGGTGGAAGCCATGGTGAAGGAGGGCCGCGCTGCTCCACTTCTCCTGGCGGAGGCACATGGGGCGGACCTGCTCGTAGTGGGAACCCACGGGCACGGTGCCTTCGCGGGCTTGCTCCTCGGCTCTGTCCCCGAGCACCTCCTGCGGCACGCACCCTGTGCCATCGTGATCGTCCGCTGCGGCGAGCCCGGCCAGTAGCTCTCGGGAACCCTGGGCGAGTCGATCCTGCTTGGCGAGAGGGCTTAGCGCGAGACTCGCCAACCATGGCAGGCGAGCGGGTACCGGAAGCTGACGCCGAGTCAGACAAGGCCTTTGCGGCGCTGCTCGATCGCGCCACGGTCAAGACACCTGACGGGCGCCGCCTGCTGGGACCGGTGTCCGTCGCCATGCGCAAGGGAGAGCACTGGGCGGTGCTGGGGCCGAACGGGGCGGGCAAGACCACGCTCTTGCGCTTGCTGGGCGCTGAGCGTCATCCTTCCTCCGGCTCGGTCACCCTGCTCGGCGCCCGTCTCGGGGCGAGCGACCTGCGAGTACTTCGCTCGCGCGTCGGCGTCGTGAGTCACGCCGTGGCGGACCGGCTCCCTCCGAGCGCCACCGCCCTCGCCATAGTGCTGACCGGCGGGCGGGGCGTTCTGGCGCCGTGGTGGGCCCACAACGACGAGGCCGATCGGGTGCGAGGACGCCAGATTCTCGCCGCTCTCGGCTGTACAGCACTGGCCGATCGTGCGTTCGGCTCCTGCTCTCAAGGTGAGCGCCAGCGGGTCCTGCTCGCCCGTTCCCTATTCGTAGAACACCCCCTGTTGCTGCTGGACGAGCCGTGCGCCGGCGTGGACCTTCCCGGGCGGGAGGCTCTCGTCCTCGCGCTCACGGCGTTGGCGCGTTCGCCAGGCTCTCCGACGACGGTGCACGTGAGCCACAGCCTCGAAGAGCTCCCGGCCACCACGTCCCACGCCCTGTTGCTGCGGGCAGGTGAGGTCGTGGCGACGGGACCGATCGAGGATGTCATGACCGAGCAGGCACTGGGACGCTGTTTCGGTTTGGCGGTCAGCCTGTCCAGGGAGGAGGGGCGCTGGACAGCGCGAGCCTCTCCGTCCTGGTAACTCAGCTTGCAAGATGACTCGTAATGATGTAATCTTTCAGGGTGACCTACAAAGAACATCAACATGACCCTCGCCAGCGAGGGGGACGGCGTGGCCCCGGGCCCCGTTGGGGTAGGGGCCGCTGGGCTCCAGGCTCGGAGGAACGCCCCTCTGCCGAGCAGCGAGCCGAGATCAGGGCCTGGTTCGCCGGCCGGCTCCCGGAGGATTTCTTCACCGGCACTCCAGAGGTGACCATCGACAACGACGAGATCCTTGTCGTCGGGCCCCTGAGCACCGTGGAGCTGGAACAAGGGGCCACTCCCGGCGAGGCTGCGACCGCCGAGGAGGCGCGTATCGAACGGTTCCGAGAGGACACCCGTGAGCACCGGATGCGCATCGCCGAGGAGGCACAGGCCCGTTTCGGGCGTGTCGTCTCCTGGGGAGCCAAGTCGGGCGGCACGACGCGCCTGTTCACGACCGCCAATGTGCCCGTCATGACCCGGCTGCGGATGTCACAGCGCCAGGTCCTCGACACCCTCATCGACGCCGGGATCGCCCGGAGCAGAAGCGAGGCGCTCGCTTGGTGTGTCGAGCTGGTCGGGCGTAACGAGGCTGAGTGGATCGACGAGCTCCGCAGCGCGTTCGCCCGCGTCGAGGAGGTACGGGCCCAGGGCCCGAGCGCGAACCGCCCTCTCGAGGATTGACCGCCCCCCGGCAGGGGGCGCCGATAGCGGTGGCGGCGGGCTAGGTCCCTCCCCCTAGTCTCGCACGGTATGTCCTGGCTCGGCTTCGCCTTCGGCCTGGTCATCGTGGTGTTGACCACGGTGAGCCTGGTCTCCACCTTCGTCCTCCCGCGCGGAGGCTCGAGGGCCCAGGCCCTTCCCCTCCTTGTCGGCCGCATGGTGAGGGCCGGTTTCTTGCTGCTTGCAAGACCCGCTCGCAGCTTTGCCCGCAAGGACGGCATTCTCGCCGCCGTCGGCCCGGTCTCGTTGATCGCGCAGCTCGCCGTGTTCCTCGGCCTGTACGTCGTCGGCTACGGCCTCATGCAGTGGCACTGGACGGGGACGTTCCCGAGCGCCATCCGCGAAGCGGGCGCGTCGTTGTTCTCTGTCGGCCTCGTACACCCGAGCCTGAAAGGCAACGATGTCATCGTCGTTCTCTCGGGTGCCACCGGGGCCATCGCCGTCGCCCTCCAGATCGGCTATCTGCCTGCCATCTACCAGGCCTTCAACCGCCGCGAGTCCTTGGTCACCTTGATGGAGAGCCGCGCCGGCGTGCCGGCGTGGGGTCCGGAGGTGCTCATGCGCCATCAGCTCGTCGGGATCACCGACGCGCTGCCCGCCTTGTATCGCGACTGGGAGTTGTGGTCCGCGGACCTCGCCGAGAGCCACATCTCCTATCCGGTGCTGATTTGGTTCCGCTCTCCCGAGCCCGGCTTCTCATGGGTCCTGTCCCTGCTCGCAGTGCTCGACGCGGCCGCGCTCCACTTGTCGCTGAGTCCCGAGAGCGCGCCCTCCGAAGCACGCATGTGCCTGCGCATGGGCTTCACGGCGCTTCGTCGCATCGCCCGGATGCTGCATTGGAAATACGACCCCGACCCGATGCCGGACGCGGCGCTCCAGCTCAGTTTCGAGGAGTTCGTCTACGCCGTTGAGCTCGTGCGCCAGACGGGATTCCCGATCGAGCGCACGAACGAGGAAGCCTGGCCACATTTCCGCGGCTGGCGCGTGAACTACGAGGCGCTCGCCTACCGTCTGGCGGACAGCGTCGTGGCGCCCCGTGCCCCCTGGTCGGGGGAACGACGCCACCTTCCCCTCGAGCTGATGGCCCCCCAGCGGCCTCCGCACCGCGCGCCCGACGGCAAGGTCTTTTTCGACCAGAAGTTCCGGCCCCAGTAGGGCTGGTCAAGACCGGCGGCCGCGACGTCGCGACCCATACACTTGGCAGCGCACTCGAGGAGGCGAATCACACATGGTGACCGTAGAGCTCGACGCCGAATTCCTGGCGCTCCCGCTTGAAGCGGTGCGAGGCGCTGCCCTTGACCGGGCGCGGGCGCTCGGCTGCGAGCATGCCGAAGTGCGCATCGAGCGGATCCGCTCGCAATTCGTGCGGTTACGCGACGCCCGGCTCGAGACCTCGGCTGACGATGTCGAGCTCGGGATAGGCCTCCGGGTAGTCCACGACGGGTCATTCGGGTTCGCGGCCACGGTCGAGCTCGCCCTCGACAGCGCGGCCGCGCTCGCCGACGAGGCGGTCGCGACGGCGCGGGCGGTGGCCCCGGCCGTGAGCGAGCGTGTGGAGCTCGCCGACGAGCCCTCGCATGGCGAGTCGGTGTGGACCTCCGCCTACGACCTGGACCCGGTCAAGGTGCCCACCCCGGAGAAGGTGGCCCTGCTCGAGGAGTGGAGCGGGCGTCTCCTCCGCTCGAGCGGCGTGGACCACGTGACGGCCTACGTGCTGGCCGTGGTGGAGGACAAGCACTATGCGGATCTCGCCGGGACCGTCACGAATCAGCGCCGGGTCCGCGTGCACCCCGTGGTAGAGGCGATCGCGGTCGATGGGCAAGCGGCAGGTTTCGAGACCATGCGGTCGGTGGCGCCACCGGCCGGCCGTGGTTGGGAGTACCTCTTGGGCGAGGGCTGGGACTGGGACGGAGAGCTCGCCCGCATCCCCGAGTACCTCACTGAGAAGCTCCGTGCGCCGACTGTCGTCCCCGGCGCCTACGACCTCGTCATCGACCCCTCGAACCTGTGGCTCGTGATCCACGAGTCCATCGGGCACGCCACCGAGCTCGACCGGGCGATGGGCTACGAGGCGGCGTACGCCGGGACGTCGTTCGCCACCTTCGACAAGCTCGGCACCCTCAAGTACGGCTCGGACATCATGAACGTGACGGGCGACCGCACCGTCGCCCACGGGCTGGCCACCGTCGCCTACGACGACGAGGGTGTCGAGGCGCAGAACTTCGATCTCATCCGCGACGGCGTGCTGGTCGGTTACCAGCTCGACCGGCGCATCGCACGCCTGAAGGGCCTCGGGCGCTCCAACGGCTGCGCTTTTGCCGACTCCCCCGGGCACGTACCCATCCAGCGCATGGCCAACGTTTCACTGCGCCCGGCCGCCGGGCCCGGTCCGAGCACCGAGGAGCTCATCTCCTCTGTCGACAGCGGCTTCTACGTGGTCGGCGACAAGAGCTGGTCGATCGACATGCAGCGCTACAACTTCCAGTTCACAGGGCAGCGCTTCTTCAAGATCGAGAAGGGCAAGCTTTCCGGGCAAGTCAACGATCTCGCCTACCAGTCGCGCACGACGGAGTTCTGGGGAGCCATGCAGGCTGTGGGCGGGGAGTCGACATACCGTCTGGGAGGAGCCTTCAACTGCGGTAAAGGCCAGCCCAGCCAGGTCGCCCCTGTCAGCCACGGCTGCCCCTCGGCACTGTTCCGGGGCATCAAGGTGCTGAACGCCCGCGCGGAGTCGGGCCGATGAGCGCCACCACGGGGCATCTGACCAAGGCGGACGCGGTAGTTGAGCGGGCGCTCGAGGCCTCCCAGTCCCACGCCTGCATCGTGATCGTCGAGGAGGCGAGCGAGGCCGAGCTTCGCTTCGCGAACAACACCGCCACGACGAACGGGACACGGCGCGACCGCAACGTGAGCGTGGTCGCCTTCCGGGAGGTCGCCGGGGGCACGGCCGTCGGGACGGCGAGCAGCAGTGGCGCCACTGACGTCATCGATCTCGTTCGCCGCGCCGAGGCGATCTCCGCCGCCGCCCCGCCGGCCGAGGACGCCTTCCCCCTTGTCCCCCCGGGGCAATCCGCCGCTCCGGGCGAGTTCTCCGACCCACCTGTGATGACGAACCTGGCCGGGCTCGGCGATGTGCTGACCGGGCTAGGTGACGCCTTCGGGCGGGCTCGGGCGGCAGGGACGACCATGTCTGGCTTCGCCGCGCATCGTATCTCGACCGTCTATCTCGGCTCTTCGACCGGCTTGCGGCTGCGGTACGTGCAGCCGACGGGCAAGCTCGAGCTCGTCGCCCGCACAGATGGGGGAGCGCGCTCGGCCTGGGCCTCGGCCGGCGCCGCGGATCTTGCCACGGTCCATGTCGAGGAGCTCGAGGAGCGACTCGCTCGCCGCCTCGCCTGGGGTGCGCGCAACGTCGAGCTCGACCCCGGTCGTTACGAGGTCGTGCTCCCACCCGATGCGGTCGCCGATCTCGTCATCATGCTCGGCGGGTCGATCTCGGGTCGGGAAGCAGAAGAGGGTCGCAGCGTCTTCTCGGCCCCTGGCGGTGGGACCCGGGTGGGCGAGTCGCTGTCCTCGCACCCGTTCTCCTTGCGCAGCGATCCGTTCGAGCCGGGTCTCGAGTGCACGCCGTTTCTGGTCGTCCCGGCTTCCGGTCAGGACGTGTCCGTCTTCGACAACGGGCTGCCCATCGAGCGGACCGAGTGGATCTCACAAGGGCGCCTCGCCCGCCTGGAGTACCACCGCGCGGCCGCGACGCGATCGGGCGTCCGGCCGGCCGCCTCCGCCGACAACCTCATCCTCGAATTGCCCGGTGCTACGGGCAGCGTCGAGGACCTGGTCGGGCGCACCGAGCGCGGGCTGCTGCTCACGTGCCTTTGGTACATCCGGGAGGTGGACGCCGAGACCTTGCTCCTCACCGGTTTGACCCGAGACGGCGTCTACCTCGTCGAGCACGGCGAGATCGTCGCCTCCGTCAACAATTTCCGTTTCAACGAGAGCCCGGTCGACCTGCTGGCGAAGACCGTCGAGGCGGGACGGACCGAACGCGCGCTCTCGCGGGAGGCCAACGAGTGGCTGAATCGCACGGCGATGCCGGCGCTTCGAGTGGCGGAGTTCAACATGAGCTCTGTGAGCCCGGCCATCTGAAGGCTCTCAGCCAGGGGCAAGCTCGCTCGCGAGCTCGTCCAGCAGGGAGGCGCAGCCGGCCTCGATGAGATCGAGGCACCACTCGAATTGGCGCTCGTCGCCGTAATACGGATCGGGAACCTCCAAGGGCTCCAGTGGCCTCGCCTGCCCGCCCCGGTAGCCGAGGAGGAGCCGGACCTGTGCCGCGTAGGGGCGCACTGGCGCGTGCGTCTCCAGCCATCGCAAGTGGGTCCGGTCCATGGCGAGCACGAGGTCGCGGTCGTTGAGCCAACTGGGCTGGAACTGACGGGCCCGATGGCTCGCCGGCCTGTAGCCCCGTCGCTCGAGCGCCCTGCGTGCCCGCCGGTCGATGTCGAAACCGACGTCGGCTGCCGTGCCCGCGGAGTCGACAGCCAACTGGTCTGCGAGGCCGAGGGCGGAGGCTTTATGGCCCAGCACCACCTCGGCCATCGGTGAGCGGCAGATGTTGCCCGTGCACACGAAGCAGATCCGGTAGGTCACCGTGTCATCGTCGCATCCTCAACTCGCCCAGCGGAAATGCGCACCTGTCGTGCGCATGGTCGCGCCCAGGGCGTCGGCCCCTTGTCGTGCACCGAGTCGCGCCCAGGGCGCCGGCCTAGGCTTGGTCGATGCCCGGATCCGCCCCGCTCGGCTGGCTCGCGAGGCCGGCGCTCGAGATAGTCCCTACCGGGCCTGTGGCGGGCAGCATCGAGGCGCCGTCGAGCAAGAGCTTGACTAACCGTTTGCTCGTGATCGCCGCCTTGGCGGAGGGCGAGAGCGCGCTCAGGCAGCTGCTCGCGAGCGATGACACCGTGGCGATGACAGCGGGGCTGCGCGCGCTCGGTGCCCGGATCGAGAGTCTCGGTGCCGAGACCAAGGTGAGGGGAACCTCGGGCCATCTGGTGGCGGACGGGACACACGTGGACGCAGGGCTTTCCGGCACGACGCTGCGTTTCCTGGCGGCGGTGGCGCTCTTGGCGAAAGGGACCGTCGTCCTCGACGCGCAGGAGCCTTTGCGCCGGCGTCCCATCGCACCGCTCCTCGGGGCGCTTCGGGACGCCGGGGCGGATGTCCTGACCGACCAAGGCAGGCCACCGCTTCGGATAACGGGACACGGCCTCGCCGGCGGCAGGCTCGGGGTCGATGCCTCGGCCAGCTCACAGTTCGCCACTGCGCTCCTTCTCGTCGGCCCTTATGCGGACGATGACCTCGTCGTGGAGGTGAGCGGCCTTGAGGATCTCGGCTACGTGCGCCTCACAACCGGCGCCATGACACGCTGGGGGGCGTTGGTCGCCGAGGAGGCGCCAGCCTGCTTCAAGGTGAGCGCCGGGGCCCCTTATCTGGCAAGGGCGGAGTCCGTCGAGCACGACGCAAGCGCGGCGGCGCACCTTTACGCCCTTGCCGTCGCGACGGGAGGGTCGGTAACGGTCAGCAACGCCTTCGAGACCGCACAGCCCGATGGGCGCCTCCTGGAGGTCCTGGCTGCCATGGGTGCCACGTTCTCCCGCAGTCCGGCGGGCACGACGGTCGAGCGACGAGGCGAGCTCGCCGGCGTCGAGGTCGAACTCGCCTCGATGCCGGATCAGCTCCCGACGGTCGCCACCCTCGGCGCCCTGGCGCGAGGAGACACCGTGATCCGCGGCGCCGCCATCGTTCGCGGGCACGAGAGCGATCGGATCCACGCCGTGGCGACAGAGCTGAGGCGCTTGGGGGCTCGTGTCGAGGAGCTGCCCGACGGCCTTGTCGTGCACGGAGGCGCTCTCTTGCATGGCGGCCGGGTCGACACTCACCAGGACCATCGCATCGCCATGGCCTTCACCGCCATAGGCGCGGCCGTGCCCGGACTCGAGATCTCCGCCCCGGGCTGCGTCGCCAAGACCTATCCCGGTTTCTTCGACGACGTCATTCGACTTGGCGTCGGGATCCGCTAGGGAGCGGACGTGGAGGCGACGGTCACCATCGCCGGCCCGCGATGTGCTCCGCAACGACTTCCTCGATGAGCTCGAGCACCTCCGATCGGGCTCTCTCGGGCCCGGCGCGTACGACAAGGCTGACGAGCTCGAACCCGACCGGGTCGAGGTCCAAGGCTGTGGCGCCAACGATGCACAGGATCGGCACGCGACCGGCGACATGCGAGATCACGCCGCCGACGACCTTGCCTGAAAAAGACTCGCGATCGAGGCAGCCCTCTCCGGTCATCACGAGGTCGGCGGCGGCGAGCTGCCTGTCCAGGCCGACGAAGTCGGCGACGAGCTCGAAGCCGGAGACGATCTTGGCTCCGAGCGCAACGAGGCCTCCTGCGAGGCCTCCCGCCGCGCCGGCACCCGGGAGCGTGGTGACCTCGACGCCGAACTCAGCTCGATAGCTGTCGGCGAGCCGGGCGAGCCGGGCGGTCAGCTGTTCGACCTGTTCGGGCGTGGCGCCCTTTTGTGGGGCAAAGACCCGCGCCGCGTCGAGGAACATGGTCGTCACGTCGCAGGCGGCGACGAGCTCGACACCCTGCAGCACTTCAGGTGGACCGATGGCTGCGAGAGCGCCCGCGCCGCCGTCGGTCGTGGCCGAGCCCCCGCAACCCACGATGACACGCCTCGCGCCCGACGAGATCGCCCGCAGGACGAGCTGACCCGTCCCGACCGTGGAGGCCTCGATCGGGTCGTTGTGCGCTTCGCCTCCCGCGATGGCAAGGCCCGAGGCGTTCGCCATCTCGATCACAGCAGTCGGACCCTCGTGACCGGGGCTGGCAGGGACGAGCTTCCACTCGGCGAGAACGGGTCTGCCCAGCGGACCGGTCACCTCGTCGCGCCTTGACTCGCCGGGGAAGGCTGACAACAGCCCGTCGCCCCCGTCAGCGAGAGGCACCTCCGACGCTGTCCATCCGGCGCGGCGCGCCCCACGCGCGGCCGCAGCAGCCGCCTGCGAGGCGTCGGCGGTGCCACGGAACTTGTCGGGTGCCGCAACGAGATGGCCCATCCGAGGTGAACTTCGCTTCACTCAGGAACCGGACCGGCCCTGCAGGTCGTTGGCGACCTCGTCCAGGAACCTGTCCATGCTGTCGCGCTTCTCGCGCGTGTCCCGGCCGAGCGTCTGATCCGAGACGACGAACTCGTCGAGGCCGATCTCGACATAGCGGGCCATCACGTCGACGATCTGCGAGGGAGTGCCGATGATGCGGGGCATGCTCGAGCTCTCGGAACTCCAGTGGGCCAGCTGATCCGGGTCGTCGCTCATGAACACGAGTGCCTGGGCCGAGCGCTCGATCGAGGCCGGGTCGCGGCCGATCTCCTGGCAGTGGTGCGCGAGAACCTCGCTCTTGTGCGCTATCAGGTCCGGCAGTCCCCAGCAATTCCACTTATCGGCGTAGCGGGCGGCGATCCGCATCGTCACCTTCTCTCCGCCGCCGCCTATGAGCAGCGGGAGCGGCCGCTGGACCGGCTTCGGTTCACAGGGGGCGTCGACGAGCCTGTAGAAGCTCCCGTTGAAGTTGCTGCGCTCCTGGCTGAGGAGGAGGCGGATCACTTGGCAAGCCTCGTCAAGGCGTGCCAAGCGCTCGGCAACCGGGGGAAGCTCGATGCCGTAGGCCTCGTGCTCGTTCACCTGCCATCCCGCCCCGAGCCCGAGCACGAGGCGGCCTTCGGAGATGTGGTCGACCGTGGCGGCCATCTTCGCAAGCACAGCGGGATGCCTGTAGGTGTTGCCAGTTACGAGGACGCCGAGACGGGCGCGCTCGACGCAAGCCGCGACTCCCGCGATCGTCGTCCACGCTTCGAGCCGGGGCCTGTTGCTTCGCTCCCCGTTGGGCATGAAATGGTCCGCCACCCAGATCCCGTCCCACCCCGCACGCTGAGCGTGCTCCGCCGAGCCCAGGAGTTCGTCCCATCTCTGTTCCATCGTCAGCCAGATGCTGAACCGCATCGTGAGACCTCCCCGCCGCACAGAGGCTACTGTGCAGCAGGCTGACAATAGTTTCAGTCGTCCGCGGGCGAGCCTTGGCTGGGCTGGGCTGCTCTACAGGCCCAGCGCTGCACTGCAGGCCGGCCACTGTCCCCAGCCTGCCTCGGCCTGTAGCCTTTGGGCCGCTTGATCCTGAACGGCAGGGGAAGCCTCGCTCGGCAAACCTGAGTAGCCGAGACCCCACCACGTCGACAATGCGAACTGATAGGCGCCGTAATACCCGTTACCGGTGTCTTCCGCGTAGTTGTCACCGGACTCGCACAAGCGAAGAGACAGCCAGACACCGCCGAGGTCGCCCCCGCCGGATGACGTCTGGGCCTCTTGTGCTGGTTGTGGGTTCTGTGCCGGTTGTGGGTTCTGTGCCGATTGTGCTTTTTGTTCCGATTGTGTTTTCTGTGCTGCCTGTGCCCTTTGAGCTGCCTGTGCCGCTGCGGCTTTCTGCGCCGCCTGTGCCGCCGCGGCCGCCTGTGCCGCCGCGGCCGCCTGTGCCGCTTGCGCTTGTGCTGCCGCGGCTGCCTGGGCCGCAGCGGCTGCCTGGGCCGCTTGCGCTTGTGCTGCCGCGGCTGCCTGTGCTGCCGCATAGGCAATGGCGGCGCTGCGAGCTGCCGCCGCACGCTCGTTCGCAGCCCGCCAGGCTGACGGGAGCAGGTCCCCTGGCGGCCGTGCGATGTCATGGACAGCTACGGAATTGGCGGCACGGTCCTGCCAGGCAGGCGAATTCCGCTCGCTCTCGGTTTGAGCCGCGAGCTGAGCGGCGGCGGCAACGTGCTCGCGCACGACTTCAGCCAGCCACCGTATGTTCACGACAGACACGGGCTGATTCCCTTTGTTCAGATGGGAAGTGGCCCGTGCGGGTATGGAGTTGATATTGCTAGCGCCAGCTACGCCGACGAAAAGCGATACTGCAACAAACGTGAACGCGATGAGCGCGATCAGGGGGTGCTTGCGCATCTTGCTCCTCCTTGGAGTGTCGGAAACCCCCGGTGGGTTCCAGGTGGGATGCGTTGATGCGGGCAGGCCGTCTCTTGCATGCGGCTCGCGATCAGGTGCCGGAAAGGGCGTGCCGGATCTGGACGTTGGGACATCCGTACGAGGTGCAGACGGGTCTCCGCCCTGTCTTGTCGGTTGTAGCGTCTCCTTTTCGCTCCATTACGGAGCGCAGGCCGGGACGAGGGGCGCCTAATTGACGGCTCGGCTCGCAGGCGCCGAGTTATCGAGTTGTGCCTGCGGGGCGACACTTGCCTTGCCCCGACCCGGAACAACCGGGCGCGTCGGCACCTCTCGTCGTTGACAGTTGGTGTGCCCGAAACAGTACCGACGGAGTTCTCGTGAGTGCAAGCGGAAAAGGTCTTCGAGATGGCTTCCATCGGCAATTGAGATGAGGCGGGCCTCCGCAGGAGGCCTCCTGCGCCTACCGGTTCGAGCAGGAAGGGAGGGTTCGACGGGTCAGGTGGCACTCAGGGTCGGCGAGCTGGTGGCACCATAGTGGGTTTAGACAGAAGGGTTTCCCGGAGTATTGTCAGTTAGATGCCAATAAGGCGGGAGGCGGATCGTACCATGGCGGCGACCAGTTCGCCGACCTCTGGTCGCTGGTCTTCGGCCACGATGGCGAGGGGGGTCAGAGCGGCCCAGCCGAGCGCTGTCAGGGTGTCGTCAGTCTGGTCGTCACGGGCCCGCTCGTGCTCGGTTGGCCTTGGACCGAGGAGGTCGAGTTGGACATTCGACTCCCTACCCGCGACCTCGGCTGAGAAGATCAGCCCGGTGGTGGCCAGGTGAGCACGACGAACGCCGAGGATCGCGCCCAACGGCAGGTTGGGCACGTTCAAGTTGACCACCGTGCCTGCCGGGGCTGTCTCCAGGTGGGCGGCCAACGCGACCGCGAGGGCAGCTGCACTTTCGTAGTGCAAGGGAGATCGGGAGGCGTCCTCGTGCGGCGACGGCACGCGGATGCTCGTGGCGAGTCCTTTCAGGCCGAAATGGACAGAAGTGAGGGCCGCGCCCACCGTTCCCGAGTGCAGCACGGCTCGTCCGACGTTGCGACCGGGATTGATGCCCGAGGCGACAAGGGCCGGGGGCGGTCCGAACCCACCGAGGCAAGCCGCGATCACGATCAGTGCCGGAAGGGCGTCGGCGGCGAGAGCCTTGATCCCTTCGAGCCCCGCCGGGGCGACGGGCTCTACCCGGATACGGCCACCTTTGAGGTGCACGGGGCCGATCCCCGCCCCTGAGCCGCTCGCTTCCGTGAGAGGCGCGACGACGACCACGTCGTGGCCGGCCTCGGCGAACGCCCGAGCCAAGACTGCGAGCCCGGGCGCGTCGAATCCGTCGTCGTTGGTCACGAGAACCCTCATGGCCCCTCGCTCCTTTGAGAACCGCTCGTTGGCCGAGAACCGAGCCGGTCAGGCGCCGCCGCCTGGACGGCCGTGAGGGCTCGGCAGGTACCATACCGCCGTGATCGCGCCCTCAGGCGAGCAGATCGTTCTCTCCCATGGCGACATGAGCGCCGTCATAACTGAGGTCGGCGCGAGCCTTCGCTCCTTCAGGCTTCACTCCCAGCCCGTCATCTGGGAGTTCCCCGCAGGTGAGATCGACTCTGCTGGCCGGGGGCAGGTGCTCGCCCCCTGGCCCAACCGGCTCGAGGACGGCTCGTATCGTTTCCGAGACGTCGTCGGCAAGGCGGCGCTCGACGAGCCGAACCGGTGCAACGCCATCCACGGCCTGGTGCGGTGGCAGCCGTGGACGCTGGAGGGTCGCTCCGCCGATCGGGCGGAGCTCTCCTGCGTGATCCATCCACAGCCGGCCTACCCCTTCCGGATCCGGCTCGAGCTCGAGTACGGGCTCGGTGAAGACGGCCTCGTGGTCACTTGCGCGGCGACGAACACCGGGCCGGACCCGGCGCCCTTCGGTGTCGGGTTCCACCCCTACCTGCTCGCGGGACCGGGCGGTATCGACGAAGCCGAGGTCAGCCTTTTGGCACGCCGGCGACTGGTGCTCGACGAGCGCGGCCTGCCCGCCGGCGAGGAGCCTGTGCCGGGCACGGTCTTCGATCTCGACGGGCACCCACTTGGAAGGCTCGAGCTCGATGACTGCTACACGGATATCGCAGTGGGCAGGGACGGCCGCTGGCACGCGTGCGTGGTCCTGCCAGGGAGGCGATCGGAGATCTGGGCGGACGCGGCGTTCGGCTACGTCATGTGCTACACGGGTGACTCGCTCGACGAGCCCGGCGATCGCCGCAGAGCGATAGCCGTCGAGCCCATGACGTGCCCGCCGAACGCGCTTCGTAGTGGCATTGGCGTCATCGAGCTCCGACCGGGCGAGCAATGGCAGGCGAGGTGGGGCATCACGGCCACACTCGGCTGACAGCAGCGGCGCCGGCGGGGATCAGAGGACGGTTACGAGTGTGCCGAGCGGGGTGAGCGGCCACATGATCTGCGCATCGGCGTAGGTCATCTCGACGCAGCCAAGGCTTTGCGGGAAGCCGTAGCTCGCCCGCAGGAAGCCGTGGAGGGCGTCGCCGCCGTTGAAGTAGCTCACCCAGGGGATGCCTGGGTCGCTGTAAGGCTTTCCGTCGGGGTTCTTGCCGGTCATCGTGGTGACCACGTAGCGGGCATAGACGGGGTAGGTGCCGGCAGCTGTTGGAGCCTCCGGGATGCCGGTGTTCACGAGCGCCGTGAAGATGTAGCGACCGTCGCTCCACACCGTCGCCGTCTCTGGAGAGCCCTCGTTGACGATGACGTAGTCGTACGGCCGGGTGGTCACCTGGCGCTGCGCGACCGCCTGGAGAAGGGCGGACCACACGTCGGGCCCGGCCATCCCGTCTGCGGCCAGCCCGTGGTCGCTCTCGAATGCCATTATGGCGCCCGTCACCATCGTGGTGGCCTGCCCGGGCGCCCAGAGCGCTCTCAGCGACGCCGGCAGGTTGCTGAAGCGCCAGACGAAGCTGCCGGGCACGGCTTGCAGTGGGATCAGGGCGGGATTCGATGGCTCGGAGCCGATTGCCGCAGCGGGCGTTGTCGTGGTTGTGGTCGTGGCAGGCTGAACCGACTCGCGGATGTTCACCGGCACGGTGGCGACGCGTGTCGGAGACGTGTCGGCGGAGGCGGAGGGGAAAGCGGGGACGGGTGTCGACGCGGCGGGGACGAACTCGAGGGGAAGGTAGCCGAGCTCGGCCAGCAGCTGCTGGAGTCGTAGCTCGGAAGCGCCCTCGATCACGAATCTCTTCCGGAGCGTGTTGGAGAGGCCCTGACCCAGACTGCTGCGGACGCCCCCAGGGCCGCCCGGCACGCTGAGCTGCACTGTCGTGTCGGGAGGGAAGTACCCGTCCGGGACGAAGCGGACCGCCGCCGGCGCCGTCCTCACCCAGTTCCCCGGCGGCGACGGCGAAAGGGACGGCAACGGGCTGTCGGTGGCGAGCGGCTGGGAGAACTCGACGGTCACGCTCGTGTCGAAGGCGGCGTCGGCGCTTCCAGGTGCCGGCGAGACCGACGTAATGGTCAAAGGTGGTGGCGGGAGAGTGGTGGTGGGATGGGCCTTCTCGGTGCCCGGCCGTTGTCCGGCCTGGGCCGAGTTGGAGTGGGCTCGCTGCAAGCCGATCAGGGTTCCGGCTGCCGCGAGGGCGACGATCAGGATGAGACCCGTGATCCGACCTGGAACGCGCCAACGGCCACCCGGGTCAAACGCCTTTGTGCGTTTTTTCAGGCCCATTTGGGCTCTCCAGGCTCTTTACGCGCTCGATCACAAGCAACTATATCGGGCGGCTCGCGCGGCTCCGGACGCGGAATCGGTAGTCTGGCGACAGGTCTCTTGAGTTGATGAGAGGCGCGAACAGGACGCGAAGGCGAGTCCTTGAAGGCGCGAGGGAGCGCCGAATGCCGTCGCTCCCTGGGCGGGAGTACCGTGTGGCAGGAGGATTCATGATCGAGCCAAGAAGCAGGCAAGAGCGCGGACTACGACCGGGCCACAAGTTGACTGTTGTCGCGGCGGGAGTCATTGCCGTGCTCGTGGCCTATGTGGCCTTCCACGCCATCGTCGGGCTGATCGCGTTCTTCATCAAGACGGTGCTCGTCTTGGCGGTCATCGGCGGCGTTCTGTACCTCGTGTTTCGCCACGCAGGAAGGCGCAGGCTCTGACGCGTTGCGGCAGCTGCCCCCACTGCGGCGCTTGCTGGCGGTGGGCGGGCACCTGGCCGCCACGGCGGAGTTCGCGGCGCGAAGTTCGCAAAGTTGCGGGTGCAAGCCGCGTTATTAGTCCATAGACTGCGAACGGAGCTGCCGTCCCTCGCGAGAGGCACTCCGTGACCGCCCCCGGCACCTCGGGTCCCGGGGGCGGCTCGCGCTCGGCGAGCACCTCGAGATCAAGGCGCCGGGTTCTCGACCATCGACTCGAACAAGATGGCGCCGGAGGCGTCGTCGCGCACCACGAAGAGGAAGGGGTGGTCGATGACGACGACCGGGGGTTCGCCTGCACGTGTCGCGGTGGCGACGACCCCGATCCCGGTCGCGGCCGCTGCCGTGGTGCCCTGAGGAGTCACCTGAAGGTAGGCGTGCTGCTCGACGGAGTGGACCGCGAGCGGTGGCTGCGGGGTGATGTTGCTGAAGTCGGCTCCGGTCCCGAACGCCTGGGACATGCCCATGGAGGACAAGGTCTGGTTCAGCTGATTATCGGAACGCTCCGTGAAAGTGGGCATCGAGAGTCGGATACCCTCCCGCGACATGACCCTCACGATCCGGGCGAGCGCGGCAGGAGTGAGCGTGGAGACGAACGCGGAGAGCGAGGACGCGGTCGGCATCACGACGAGCGCGCTCAACTTCTTGCCGGAGTAGGGAAGCTCGACGGCGGTGTACTGGCCGGTAGTGGAGACGGGCACCGTCAGCGGCGTCGTTGAGCCCGAGGTCATGAACGGGACGTTCTCGACTGCCCCCGTGGCCAGATAGAAGGACTGGTCGCTCGTCGCGTTTTCGAACTTGCGGGCCCAGTCGGCGTGGAAGTAGACGGCGTCGGCAAGAACCAGAACCGTGGTCGGCGTGAGGCCGCCGGGGCTGAAGAGCTGCTTTATCAGACCCTTTGTGTTCTCGCTCGTCCACTGGTTGATGGCATCGGTGGCCCCTGTCAGGTCTTTCGCGAAGTCGACCTGCCAGAGCCCGGTCTGGAACTCGCTCGACAGCGCCCGCACGAATGCGGGCAGCACGGCGAAGTGCTCCTGCAGGAAGAGAGCGTTCGCGATGTTGAGCTCGGGCGCAACTCTGAGGTGCGTCCCGGTAGTCGTCGTCTCCGAAGCGAGCAGGGTTGCAAGGCTGTTCCATCCCGCCGCCTGGTCGAGCGGCGACAGCCCGGCCGTATGCAGCGTCGACGCGATGCCCTGCTCGGTGGAACCGGCCGCACCCAGCTCCAACATGGCGAGGGCTGTTGCCAGGCTGGACGGCGAGACGAGCACGTTGTCGGAGTCGTTCGAGTCGCTCGAGGCCGCCAGGTTGTCGAGCAGGTCGAGGGAGAAACCGATCTCGGCGTTCTCGACCGCCTTTGCCACCTTCGGCGGTGCCGGTGCCGCAGGCGGCTCGTCGGCGGTGAGCTCATAGGCGTCGCCGATACGGTCGGAAACGACGATCGGACCAGGATGCCGGCTCGGCTGCTGCGGTCTTGCACTGCTGGTGGGGATCAGAACCGCGATGAGGACGAGCGCTGCGAGCACGGTCAGCAAGCCACCTCCTCCGAGAAGGCGGTGGCGGCGCCTGGCGGCGCTACGGCGCTTGACCCGGTCGAGAAGCTCTTCGGGTGGCGTCGGTACGTAGGGACGCTCGGTCGGTTCACGCTGGGAGCTCATGGACGTAACCCTCCTCAAAGTCGGCGCCGATGCTGGCGCGAAGTGTTGCGAGCGCTCTATGGAGATGGGTCTTGACGGTGCCGGCCGACACGCCAAGTGCCAGCGCGACGTCTGCTTCGGGCAGGTCGCACAAGTATCGCAGGACGATTGTTTCTCGCTGACGCCGTGGCAGCCGGATGAGGGCGGCCACGAGGGCAAGCCTCAGCACGACGTCGTCGGACTCGTCCCTGGCGTGGTCAGGCGGTGGTGTGGGCGGCCGGCGCTGCACGTAGTGGAGCGCCTCCCGTGAGGCGACCTTCAGAACCCATGCGTCGCGCCAGGCCAGTGGTGCGACGCGCGACCAGTGCGCGTGCGCTCTAGCGAGGGCCTCGACGGCCACGTCCTCGGCGATCCAGGGGTCTCCCGTGAGGCGTCGGGCAGCGCGGACCGTCCGCGGGAGGATGCGGAGGAAGAATTCGTCGAAATCCTCGGCGTCGCTCGACTCCTGGCCCGAGGCCGAGGCCTCGCGCGGGATCTCGCCCGCCCTGCCGCCACTTTCTGCCATCAACCTATTAAAGGCGTCCTGAACGTCAATTGGTTGACACGACGAGCTGAGGAAGTGGCGCGGCCCGCGGCCTGGCGGTTACCGACCCGGTGACGGCCGGCCGAGGAGGCGGCTGCTCCGTGTCGCCGAGAGCAAAGCCGCGAGGGCCATGAACGACATAGAGGCGTAGAAAGCCGCGTGAAGTCCTGAGGTAAAGGCGGCCGCCAGGTGACCGTGGAGGCTTGCCGTGCCGACGAAGATGGCGAAGGCGAGGTGCTTGGGGATCGAGCGAGAGGCAACGAGGATCGCCACGGAGAACGAGAAGACCATCCCGATGTTGGCAAAGGTCCGCAGCATCCCGGAAGCGACCCCGAAGGTCGCGGGTGGCGAAGCCTTCATCACCGCAGAGTTGTTGGCGGGGAAGAAGGCGCTCGCCCCGCTACCGTTGACGACGCTCGCGACGACGACGAGCCAGAGCCCGCTCTCGAGCGAGAGCTGCGCATAGATGAACAGGGCGATCACCTGGACGGCGAGGCCCACCGTGGCAGGAATTACCGGCCCGACTTTGTCCGCCATGCGTCCGGCGAAGGGCCCCACCGCCGAGCCCACGACGTAGCCGGGCACGAGCAGCAGAGAGGCGTGGATGGGAGAGAGCCCACGGGGGCCCTGGAGGTACATGATGACGAGGAAGAGCACGGCGTAGTTGGCGAGTCCCTGGAACATGGCCGCGAGAAGTGACGAGGCGAGTGTCGGGATCTTGAACAGCGAGAGCTGCAGCATGGGCTCGGCCTGGTGCTGCTCGATGACGACGAAGGCACAGATGAGCACCACGCCACCGACCAGGTAGCCGGTAACCGAGGCGGTGAACGAGGACGTTGCGAGTGTCGTCATGGCCCAGAGCACGCCGAACAGCCCGAGGCCCAAGGTCACCATGCCGGCAAGGTCGAAGTGGTGGCGTGCCCGGCGGCCGCGCTCGTGCAGCACCCTGGTCGCCAGGAACAGGGCCCCGGCTCCGATCGGCACGTTGATCCAGAAGATCCATCGCCACGAGACGTAGGTGACGATGAGACCTCCCACCACGATGCCGAGGACCGCACCCAGGCTCCAGCCGACCGAGTTGTAGCCATAGGCACGGCCGCGCCGCTCAGGGGGGTAGAGGTCGGCGATCACCGCACCGCTGTTGGCGGTTATGAACGCTCCGCCGATTCCCTGCAGGATCCGGAAGCCGATGATGGCGGCCTCGTTCCAGGCGAGCGCGCAGGCGAGCGAGCCCAGGATGAAGACGAGGAAGCCCGCCTCGTACATGCGTACCCGGCCGAACATGTCGCCGAGCCGTCCGACCTGGGTCGCGAGCAAGGTGATGACGAGCAGGTAGCCGATGACGACCCAGATGACCGACGAGAGTGCCACGTGCAGGCCCCGCTGGATCTCGGGCAGTGCGAGGACAACGATCGTCGTGTCGACGGCAGTGATGAGCACCCCCGTCATGACCACCACCATGGCGAGCCCCGTGCGGGTGGCGATGGGCGCCTGTCCGGCCGGCGTGGTGGCCGTGGTCGGCTCGCTCGTCATCGTCGGCTTCGCAGGCTCAGAAGGTGGCTGTGTCGATCACGAACCGGTAGCGGACGTCACTGGCGACGACCCGGTCGTAAGCGCGATCGATCTCATCTCCGCCGATGACCTCGATCTCGGCACCCAGTCCGTGTTCGGCGCAGAAGTCGAGCATTTCCTGGGTCTCCCGGATGCCACCGATCGTCGAGCCGGCAAAGCTGCGCCGGTTGTCCATGAGCGAGCCGGAGCGCATCGAAAGGGGAGTCGGGGGTGCGCCGACGTTGACCAGGGCTCCGTCGAGCCGCAGCAGCGACAGGTAGGAGTCGAGCGGCAGGGCGGCCGACACCGTGCAGACGATCAGGTCGAAACGGTTCTTGAGCTCTTTGAAAGTGTCCTCGTCGCTCGTGGCGTAGTAGTGGTCGGCGCCGAGCCTCTTGCCGTCTTCCTTCTTCGACAGTGTTTGCGAGAGCACGGTGACCTCGGCGCCCAGTGCGTGGGCGATCTTGACCCCCATGTGGCCGAGTCCGCCCAGGCCGACGATCGCGACCGGCCGGCCCGGGCCGGCGCCCCAGTGCTTGAGCGGGGAGTACAAGGTGATGCCCGCGCAGAGCAGCGGCGCGGCCACGTCGAGCTCGATGCCCTCGGGGATGCCGAGCACGAAGTCCTGGTCCACGACGATGTGAGAGGAGTAGCCACCCTCGGTGGGCCGGCCGTCCTTGCCGATGGCGTTGTAGGTCCACACAGGGCCGTTGAGGCAGTACTGCTGGTCGCCGGCAAGGCAGTTCTCGCACTCGCGGCAGGAGTCGACCATGCAGCCGACGCCGACGCGGTCGCCGACGGCGTGCTCGGTGACCTCGGTGCCTGTCTCCTCGACGGTGCCGGCGATCTCGTGGCCAGGCACGAGGGGGAAGATGGTCGAGCCCCATTCCCCGCGGGCGGTGTGGATGTCAGAGTGGCAGATGCCCACATACGCGATCTTGATCAGGACGTCCGTTGGGCCCAGGTCGCGTCGCTCGATGGTGGTTCGCTGGAAGGGCGCCTTAGTACCCGTCGTGGCGTAGGCAGTGACAGAACGCATTGGCTGGTGGCTCCTCATCTTGTTCGACGGCTGAGCTTGCGGTATCTGGTCGATGGCTGAGCTCGAAGTGCACTTTCTTCCGATTGTAGAGACCCCGATCAACCCGAGGCTCGTCCGGCATCCCATCGAGTAGCGTCGGCCCCTTGCCGGGACGGTGACAGCTCCCGGCTCAGTAGCGGTACGTGCCGGCGGGCTCGACTCGGCTGGAGCCGCCGGCATCGGACACGACGACGTGCACGGTGCCCGAGCCGGGCGGTGCGCTGGCGGTGATCTCCGAGCTCGAGAGCACGTGCACGCGGGTCGCCGGTCTTGTGCCGAAGCGCACCGAGACGGCGCCGACGAAGTTGCTGCCCCTGATCGTCACCTTCGTGCCGCCTTCAGTCGGTCCGCTGGAAGGTGAGATCCTGGTGATCGTCGGGGCGGCCAGGAACGTGTACCTGGTCGTGGGGTTTGCCGGGCTCGAACCGGCGACGGTGGACACGGTCACGTAGGCGGAACCCGAGCCGGAGGGCACGGCGACGCTCAGCTCAGATGGCGAGATCACGTCCACAGCCGTCGCCGTCTTGTTGCCGAAGCGCACCGAGACGGCGCCGACGAAGTTGCTGCCGCGGATCGTCACCGTCGTCCCGCCCGTCTCTGGCCCGACGGCGGGCGTGATCTTGGTGATCACAGGCGGCGCGGCGAAAGTGAACTGGTCAGCCGTCACCACCGGGCTGACCGTCGTGTCCTCGACCGACATCACGAGATCGACCGTCCCGGGCTGGCCTGGCGGCAGGGTGCCGGTGCACGAGGTCGTGCTAGAGCAGGAAACGGTGATCGAGTTCGTCCCGACCTGGAGAAGGTCAGCTCCCGCGATCGGCAGGAAACCCGAACCCGTGATGGTGACTGACACCGGCTCGCCGCTCGGCCCCCCATCCGGTGAGACGTTCTTGATCTGCGCAACGACGAGATCCGTCCGGTATTCGAGGCACATTTGCGCCGCCAGCCCGGGGTAGTAGTTGTTGGAGTAGGCGAGCCGGGGCGATCCCAGCCCGCTTGCCATGTTGTAGCCGACGGTCGCTGGAAAGAGCCCTCCTGAATACCCGGACGGCGCATAGTCGTTGTCACCGGTCGTTATGTCGTTCAGGGCGAGACCGTAAAAGGGGGACCCGAGCGCAGCGATCGAATAGAGGCCGGCAGGCAGCACGCCGGCGTCTCCCGAGCCATAGTCCGCGCAGAACGGGGACGAGTCGATGAGGGCAGCAGCAGCTGCCCACAGCGGGGCAGCGGCACTGGTCCCACCATAGACATACCCGTCGACGCCGGACCAGGAACCCTGCCAGTAGACGATGTAACCGGTGGCCGGGTCGGCGTCCGCGCTGACGTCAGGCACCTGACGCATGTAGCTGCCCGCCGGGCAGTTCGCACCTGGCACGAGGTCAGACTGCTCGGAGTCTTGATTGATCAGTCCCTGGATGCTCGACTGGTCCTGGTAGGCCGGCATGCACCATGCGGACGACACTCCGCCGCCGCCGGCACCGCTCTGGTCGTTCCAGACCGTCTCTGAGTTGCCCGAACCGATCGACGTGCCACCGATTCCGACGACGTAGGGCTGGCTGGCGGGGTCGTCGACGGCGAGCACTTCGTGGTTCGTCGATTTCGGATCACCTAGGCAGTCGGTCGAGCCGGTGTCACCCGAGGCTGCGAAGACGGTCTGGCCCTGGGTGGCGGCTTGCTGGAAGAGGCTCTGTTCGGAGATCAGAAAAGCCGAGTCAATGGCCTCCTGGTCGAGCTCACACTCCCCCCACGACGTCGACACGACCGGATCGGTGTCGTCGTTCACGATGTCGGAGTAGAGGTCGAGCACGTCGCTGTTCGAACTGCTGGGCGCCTGGTAGACGTCGATCGTCGCCTGTGGCGCGAGGCCTATGACTCCCTCGATGTCCATGGCGGCCTCCGGGTCAGTGCCGGGACCCGAGGCGGCACCACCGTCGACCGGGATGTAGTTCACGGTGGCGTCCGTCCCGTAACACGCTTGGTAGGCACTGATATCGGACGGTAGGTCCGGTTCGAACTCGGCCAGGGCCACGTGGACTCCTTGGCCGAAGTCGCCCAGGGAGTAAAGGGGCGTCATGTCGTAGTAGGCCGCCAGCTGGTCGGCCGTCAATCCCCCGTACTGGTTGGCGGCGGCAGCATCGGAGCACGGTGTCGGGCCACCGGTCGCCGGGTCGGCGTCTCTCGGCGAGAGTGGCGTCGCCTCGCGTCGGGCACGGGAGCGAACGAGCAAGCTCTGGGGCTGAATGAGGTTGCTCAGACCGATGACCCCGTCTATGTCGGGGGTCACGGCTGCCGACATGCTCGGTGGCGACAAGGTCGTGAACGCGGCACGCCCACCGGGCAGGCGGTAGCGCACGAGTCGCACGTGAAAAGCCCGGTCGATCAAGGAGGCCGGCGCCGTCACCGGGATCAAGAGCCGGTCCGAGCTCACCTGACCGGGGTGGAGACCCTCGGAACGGAGTGCCGCGCGGACGGCGGTCACCTCTGACAACGGGGGCCCGAAGATCTGACCGAACTGCCCCGGGCGCAGGAAGTGATGGAAGTTCGGCGAACTCCGGTCGGACAACGACGCTATGAAAGCGGTCACCGCTAGCGGGTCCGGCAGCTTCAGCGCCACCTCGAGGTGGAGATCCACCGAGGGGGAAAGGGCGCCGAGCGAGACTGAGTGCGCTGGCGGGAGCGGGCTCGCGCTTGCCCGCAACACGGCGAGGGCAGACGAGGCGCTCGCCTGGGCGCTGGACGAGGTCGAAAAGGCAGCGACCGGTAAAGACGCGACGATCATGCTCGTGAGCAAGCCCGCGAGCCAGCTCGCGCGCCAACTCGTCTTCATGATCCCCCCGCTTCTCATGATGCTACGAGATTAACCGAATCGGCTCAGGGGAACCTTGCGGGGAAGCCCTGGTCGGAATTGTCTTGCCGCAGCCGTGCGTCAGTTCACGGTCGCCCTCGTTCTTGGGCGCACCGGCCGGGGATACCTGTGCCATATGTGACCCTGACCTGCGGGTTTGTCCAGGAATCTGTTGTCTTCGGCTACGGGGACGGCGGTGATGCCTGGATCGACGAGGACTGGCCCATCCAGCAGACCTCTATCACCGCTTCCAGCCAGGTTGCCGAACGTAGCGCCGTCGGCTTCGCCGATGAGGCCAGCACCGCCGTCGTCCTGCGTTTTGGCTTCTTTTACGGCCCGGACAGCGGTCACCTCTCCTCCGTCGAGTAGCAGCCCGCGACCGGCGCCGTGCCGAGGTCGGGTGCCGAGGGTATGGAACAATGCACGAGGTGATGTCATGACCGATCCCGACTCGTCACAGGGCCCACTCGGCGACGAGAGCCCGCCGAGCTCGACTCGGGAACCGGTCGCCGAGGAACCTTCGGCGCCTGTCCTGGCGGGCGATCCTTCTCAGGCGTCTCCTCTCACGCCTACGCGCGCCAGCGGCTTCTGGGCGGCAGTTGTCGTCGGACTGCTGGTGCTGGTGCTGCTGAGCGTGTTCATTCTCGAGAACCAGCAGCGCGCGAGCGTGTCGTTCTTCGGTGTTCACGGCCATTTGCCAGAAGGAGTGGCGCTACTCCTTGCGGCGGTCATCGGAGGGCTGTTCGTGGTCATCGCGGCAGT
>JBKQMT010000098.1:0-19920 GCA_052146595.1 Acidimicrobiales bacterium | reverse complement strand
AGGGCTCCGGCGTCGCGGGCCTGCTCGATCAGGTTGCGCTGGCTGAAGGCCGTGAGGATCAGCACGGCTGAAGACCGGTCGACGTTTATCTCGCTCGCCGCCGACAGACCGTCGAGGCCAGGCATCTTGATGTCGAGGATGACCAGGTCAGGCTTGTGGCGCTTGGCAAGCTCTACCGCCTCGTCACCGCGTCCGGTCTCGCCGACGACGTCAAAGCCCTCCTCTTCGAGTATCTCGCGCAGGTCAAGGCGAACGATCGCTTCGTCCTCCGCGATCACGACGGTTCTAGCCAACGGGTCCGCTCCTTTGTCGACTCATGGCACTTGCTTGCGGCTGCTTGCGGCTGCTTGCGGCTGCTTGCGGCCGGCGGTCGGCTCGGCTTCTCCGCGGCCGAACGCTGATCAGACTACGAGTTTGCCTAGCAGCTCGTCCTGCGCACGTTCCAACTCGACGACACGGGCACTGGCAGTGTCCCGGGCGCGCATCATCACCTCGGCGTGCCGTTGCGCGTCCTGCCAGTCGCGATCGGCCAGGGGCGTCTCGGACACCAGTGCCCGAATCCGTGTCTCCTCCGCGGTCTCGAGGAAGAAGTCGAGCTGTTCCTCGGCTACAGCCAGCTCCTGTCGTGCGCGCACGAGCCGCTCGTGGACTTCCAAGAGGCGGCGCTCCACCACGTCCCGCTTCATACCAGAAAGTCTAGGACCAGGTCGCCGCATCATCCGAACGCGGCCTGCATGGATCCCCCTCGGCCGCGGCTGCCCCGCTGGCGCGAGCCATGTTCGGCTTGGTGCCGCCTCAGCGAAGGATGGCCATGGCCGCCACGGCCAGAGCGCTCAGCATGAGGCTGAAGGCGTCGATCGTCGCGAATGGATGGGTCTCGAGAGCTACGGTCGGTACGCCGCCCCTCGCCTCGATCGCCTCGGCGATCTCACGCGCTCGCCGGATGGCGTTGGCAAGCGCTCCGAAGACACTTTCGACGGCCTCGTCACCGAGCTCCCGGAACGTACGCGGATTGGCCGGTCGTCGAGCTCTCCGGGCTGCTCGGAGCACTTGCGCCTCTTCGAGCAGCAACGGCAGGCAGCGGATGGAAAGTGCGACGGCCCCGACGAGCTCGTCGACGGGCACGCGGACGCGGCGCAACGGGCCAAGAAGCCTGCCGAGAGCGGGCGACAAGTCGGCCAAGGGCGTCGTCCAACCGAGCAACGCCGCTGCCGCGAGCACGTCGACGCCCACCATCGTGAAACGCGCGAAGTTGTCGAGGCCGCCAAAGCCAATCTTCAGCGAGCCGAGGTGGACCTCTGGCGCGCCACCGGCGACAAGGGCGAGGGCCGCCCCGACGAGGAGGACGCCCCCCACCCACCACGGGAGCCTCGGGCTGATTCCCCTTGGGAGATGCGCGGCCAGAAACGCAACCAGGAGCAGCACGGCCATGATGCCTATTGATCGCCACGATGGCCAGAGAAGAAGACCGATCGAAAGCGCTCCAAGGGCGACTAGCTTCGTCCCCGCCCACATGCGGTGGAGCTGGCTCGTCCCAGGCACGAACCGCACGACGTGTATCTCGCCCAGCCGCAGGCTGCGGGCGCGCCGGCGTAACTGATCAGCCCCGGTCCCGAGAAGCCCACTGGGCTGCGCGGGCTCGGTCGTCGTCACTTTCCGCTCCTGAGATTCCGCTCGCCGGTCACGCGCCCGGCCTCGAGAACGACCACGCGATCACCGAGCACCTCGGCGTTGTCGAGATCGTGCGAGACGACAAGGGTGGCCATGTCGCGCTCGTCGCGCAGTCGGGCGAGAATCGCCGCAAGCCCCTCCCTCGCCTCGTCGTCCAAGCCCGCGTAGGGCTCGTCGAGCACGAGCAGCACTGGATCGCGCACGAGAAGCCCGGCAAGGGCGACGCGCCTTTGCTCGCCACCGGAAAGCTCGTCGACACGCCTCGGCCCCATCGTCACGGGGTCAAGTCCCACCGATCGCAGAGCGGCGGCCGCCCTGTCGTTGTCGGCGCCGTAAGCGACGTCGGACAGCACGGTCGCGCGGATGAGCTGGAGGCGAGCGTGCTGGAAGGAGATGCCGACCGCACCGGTCCCGGCAACGACATCTTGACCGTCGAGCAGCACCTTCCCTTCGGTCGGGACCAGGAGACCGGCGAGGATCCAGGCAAGCGTCGACTTGCCTGACCCGTTGTCCCCGGTGACGACAATGCCCTCACCGCGCCGGAGCTCGAGATCGACACCGTCCAGGGCACGACGGGCCCACGGCGTGCCGTTCGCGTACACGAAGCCCAGCTCCTGTACGCGGAGCAACGACCTGTGGGACAGGCGGCCCCATCCGGGCACGGGACGTCGCTGCCCAGGGGCCGAGGACTCCGCTCGCGCCGGCAAAGGCTCGGGGCGGGGCGCCGGGACGGCGGTCGGCGCCGGGACGCCGGTGGGCGCCGGGACGGCGGTGGGCGCCGGGACGGCGGTGGGCGTCGGTACGGCGGTCGGCGTCGGGACGGCGGTGGAGGTCGGGAGGCCGGTGGGCGCCGGGACGACGGTGGAGGTCGGGACGCCCGGCCCCGGCGACACGCCTGGCCCAGCCGTTGACGGCGAAGGGACCAGCCGACCTCCGAGCATAAGGATCGTCTTGTCCGCCTTGGCAGCCTCGGCCTCACGGTGGGTGACGTGAACGACTGTGATCCCGGCCGCAGCAAGCGACTCGAGCAGCGCCACGACATCGGCCCGTCCCGGCCCGTCGATCATCGCGGTCGCCTCGTCGGAGATGAGCAGTCGCGGTTCGCGGGCCAGGCAAGCAGCGATCGCGAGACGCTGGAGCTCGCCACCCGACAGCCCGGCAGTCTCCCGTTCCTCGAAGCCTGCCAACCCTACGCGGGCGAGCAACGCCGCCACGTCGGGGCGCGGCGTCGGCGGAAGCCCCCAGACGACGTCGTCGCGCGCACGCACACCGAGCACCTGGCTCTCCGGCCGTTGAAAGATCATCGACGTTCCGCCGGGCATTCCGAAACCAGGATCGCCCGCCCGGTTCATCGTGCCCAGCGTCGGCGACAGCCGCCCGGCGAGCAGACGGACCAGGGTCGACTTGCCCGAGCCGTTTGGGCCGACGACGGCAAGAAACGACCCCGGCCGGACGCTCAAGGACACCTCTGCGACAGCCCAGGCCATGCTGCCCGGGTACTGATACGAGACCCGGTCGAGCTCGACGGGCACCGGTGCCCTGTCCCGGGAGGCAATTCTCACTCCACGCCCGAGACCGGCGCCGCCGTCCTGGGCGCGCCAAGGCACCACCTCGGCAGGTGAGGGCTGATCGCGCTCGAGACGAACCAGGAGCGGCCAGAGGTAGCGGGCGCAAAGCGTTGCGGCAAGTACGACAGCGAAGAGCTCGAACAACGGCACGGTCAGCCACCACTGGACGATGATCCATCGAATGGTCCTGTTGCCCCACGAAGCCAACGAGTCGAAACGGGCGAGCAGGAGAACGGCCCGCACGTCGCGCCACAAGATCTGCAGTTGGGCGAAGGCCAGGCGCCGAAGACCAGGCGACAGCGCTTCGGTCGCGAGGGAGATCCCGGCCACCGGTATCCCCGTCGTGAGCGTGGCCATCAGCACCGCTTTGGCGGGGTTCCACTGCCGTCGGTAAGCAGTGCCGACCGCTAGCCCGAGGGTTCCGGCGATCGCGGTCTCCAGCACGATCCCCACTCCTCCGACGAGAAACGAGACTGAGCTGGCCGCCAGCATGGCCACCACTGTCGTCCGCGCTCGCTGCCGCGCGGCGAGCGCCGCGAACGGGACCACGGCCAGGCCCTGAAAGGCCGCGCCGACGACCGGCACGAACCAGCCGAGCACCTCGAGGACAAGTGCGAGGTCCCCCAGCACGGCGGCCTCGGCGAGCTCGGACGGCCTCAGGGCACCCCGCAGCTCGTGGCGCACGACGTGGTCGACGGCCGCGCGAGACGGTTCGGCTTCGGGACACGCCCCGCTCTCGGCACGCGGTTGGGTGCCTGCTGTCGTCTCGAACGAGGCGGCTCCTGAGCGACGCAACGGGCCTTCGGCCGTGACTTCTCCCATCGCCTTCAGGTTTGCAGGTCCAGAGGGTGCCCGGTGCGCAGCAGGCCAGCTACGCTCAACCGACGGCCCGGATGGCGGAATGGCAGACGCGGCGGCCTCAAAAGCCGTTGTCCGAGAGGGCGTGCGGGTTCAAGTCCCGCTCCGGGCACGTTCCCCTCAGCCTGTATGTCCTTCTCTGTCCTGCTCAAGGCGCGCGGCAGGCATCCGCCCCGGGACCTGCGCCCAGGCCTACGTATCCTCGCCGCCGGCCTGGGCACCGGTCGACGGGAAATCTACTACCGGCATGTGCCCCCAAGACAGTGGCCCGAGCCGGAATATCCATGTTGTGTCCGCCTCATCTGACCCGGCGGTCAGCCGGCAGAGTGAGAGCCCGGTTCACAGGTGGGTGCACGACCCCTGTTGCCTTGCGAGGGAAGCAATGGGCCGTGCACCCGCTTCAGTATCCCGCACGAAGTAACGGCTTGGGGGCAATTTTTCCCGCCTCGAGCTGGTTGCCACAGCTCGTGCGGACAGTCGTGTCCCGAAACGGCCGATGCGGCAAAGCTCGCGGTCATTTTGGCTGGCTCTTCCGGCTAGCTCTTTCGGCTAGCTCTTCCCAACCTCCGACAGCGCCCGAGCCATTACCTTTGAGACAGCGGAGGTTGCCCAGGTCACATTGAACGGTGCGCCGAGGCCGATGAACGACAGCGAGACCTCGGCCGGCCCCTGTACGTAGCAGTACTCGTCGTCGTAAAGTTTTGACGTTCCAAGGTTCCCAGCAGTCTCGATGAACCTGATGTGGAGCCCGCCGCTGCCCCCGCCGTAGTGCGGCGCGGCCAAGTAGCTGGCGCTGCCCTTGACCTTCCCAGCTCCTCCGAGAGCGCTGTTGCCGATTAGCTGGGCCGTGAGACAAGCGAGCGCGGAACCGCGGCCGAACGTCGAGAGGTCGGCGGCGGCCGCCGAGGCAGTCCTCAGGAAGACAACCTCGGAGCTCGCGCTGGGCAGCTCGATCGACGAACCCTTCTCGTAATAGGTCGGCGACGAGACGTCCGCCAGGACGACTCCTCCGATCAGGGTCCTCGTGCCGAACGGGTCCGGGCTCGCGGGGCCGACTTTCTGCAAGCAGGCGACAGCCTTGTCGGCCAGCACAGTCGACGCCTTCGAGGACTTGCCCGGAGGGGCGCTCAGCCAGTGCATGCTCGCCGACAAGTCCGTCGCCTTCAAGTTGATGGCATCCGCCTTGGCCACGACCGAGGACGACTCTCTGACCGGTAGGCGAAGACTTGAGGGCAACGCGATGACCGAGCCTGCGGCAAGGACCGCGAACCCTCCGGCAATATTGCGGTGCAAACGTCGAACCATGACTTGGAATATAGGTGCAGCAGGGAGCCCGACTGGCTTGACTGTCAAGCATGTTGACTAAATGGCGGGCCGACCGTAACCTCCGGTCATGACCTCCCCGTCAGACGAGCACGCCGACGACATTCCCGCGCTTATGCGAGCCGCCCGTGGCTGCTATGCCCAGGCCATCAACGCGCAGCTTCTGGCGGCCGGTTTCGACGACCTGCCCCGGAGTGGTCCCTTCGTGATCGGCGGAATGGCCCACGGGGGCTGGTCGGCCGCCGACATGATCCACGGGCTGGAGGTCACCAAGCAGGCGGCTAGTCAGCTGATCGACACGCTGGTGATCCGCGGCTACTTAGCACGCGAGACAGATCCGGAGGACCGCCGCCGGATGACGATCGAGCTCACGGAGCGGGGCCGGGCGGCCGCTGTCGCGGTCGGTGCCGGGATCGCGGCCGTCGATGCTGAGCTGGCCGAGAGGCTGTCGCCACCCGAGCTCCACGGCTTGCGGGCCGGGCTGACGGCACTGGCGGAGATCAAGGAGCGGATGGCCGCCGGCAGCTGATTCGGCTATCAGAGTCCTCCACCACCGGTGGCGCGACGTGCACGAGCACGCTGGAGAGATTCACTTGTCCCCTCTTGGCGGCAAGGACTCGCGACAGCGTTGACGAGGACTGACGGACGACAAGGGAGAAACGAACAATTGGAAACGATCATTTCGACCAACGAGCTCCGCAAGAGCTTTCGCTCGAGGCGCGGGGCTGTCGAAGCAGTCCGAGGAGTCAGCTTCGAGGTCGGACGGGGAGAGATATTCGGTTTCCTGGGCCCGAACGGAGCAGGCAAGACGACGACGCTCCGCATGCTTACCACGCTGCTCCCGATAGACAGCGGGACGGCGGTGGTGGCTGGAATCGATGTCGCACGCCGACCCAAGCAGGTCCGGACGCGTATCGGTTACGTGAGCCAGCTGGGTGGTACCGACAGCCTCGCCACGGGCCGCGAGAACCTGATCCTCCAGGGCCGGCTCTACGGCGGAGACCTCGCCTCTGTGACCTCGCGAGCTCAGCTGCTCATGGAGATCCTCGACTTGGGCGAGTTCGCAGACCGGCGCGTAAAGACCTACTCAGGCGGGCAGCGTCGCCGGCTCGACGTCGCTCTCGGGATCGTGCACGAGCCTGACGTGCTCTTCCTCGACGAGCCGAGTACGGGGCTGGATCCGCAAAACCGGGCGAATCTCTGGGACCACGTCCGCTCGCTGCGCGCGCGGGGCACGACGATCTTTCTCACTACCCACTACCTCGAAGAAGCGGACGCGCTCTGCGATCGCCTCATGATCATGGATCATGGCGAGATCGTGACCGAGGGCACGCCTCGCGAACTGAAACGACAGGTTTCGGGTGATTCCGTCTCGCTGAGCGTGCACGACGAAGACGGTGCGCTGGCACGGGCGCAGGTGCTCATCTCCGCCGAGCCTTACGTGCATGAGACCACCACGGAGGGCGACCGGCTTCATCTCTATGTCGAGGATGGCAGCGCGGCGCTTCCCGGGCTGCTCCGTTTGCTGGACGCCGAGCGGATCGTGCTGAAGTCCATCAGCCTCTCGGAGCCCACCCTCGACGACGTCTTCTTGCACCACACTGGACGTTCACTTCGCGACGCTGGCGCGAATGGCGCCGAGGCCGCAGCGTGAAGACCTTCCGGGACATCGGTCTCCTCTTCAAGCGCTACACGTTGCAGATGCTGCGCAATCCCATCTGGCTCTTCGTGGGTTTCTCGACGCCCATCCTCTATCTGGCTCTGTTCACGCCGCTGCTCAAGCACGTCGCGCCTGATCTGGGGGTGCAGGGCGGCGTGCTCGAGATCTTCCTGCCCGGGATCTTGTGCCTGTTGGCGTTCGCGAGCGGAAGCAGCATGGGCTTCAGCACGATATTCGAGCTACAAGCCGGGGTGATAGAGCGCTTCCGAGTGACGCCCGCGAGCCGGCTCGCGATCCTCGTCGGCCCGATCCTGTCGGGCCTCACGATGATGATCGTCTTCGATGGCGTCGTAGTCGCGATCGGCGTCGGGGTCGGGTTCGAGATTCATTGGCTCGGGCTGGCGGCACTCGCTGTCCTGCTCGGAGTGCTTGCCTCCCTCATGGCCGCCTTCTCAACGGCGACCGCCCTCGTGACCAAAGAGATCAACAGCTTCGCGGCGATCATCAACGGGATAAACCTCCCGATCCTGCTCTTGGCCGGAGTTCTCCTCCCAATCTCGATCGGGCCTTTGTGGATGCGTGTCCTCGCCCACTTCAATCCGCTCTATTACGCAGTGCAGGCCTCGCGTTCTCTCGCCACCGGCACCTTTGGCGCTCCGTCCGTCTGGCAGGCCTTCGCCGTCCTCGTGCCGCTCTGCGCGCTCGTCGTCGCCTGGGCGACACGGGTATTCCGAAAGGCGGTCGCCTAGGACCCGACACAGGTGGTCAGGCCTTGCCGACCATGACCTCCGTGGCCTTGATGACGGCCGTGACGGCGTCGCCTTCGGCGAGCTCGAGGTTCTCGGCGGAGTCCTTGGTGATGGCCGCCACAACCTCTTGACCCCCGGAAAGCCGCATGACCACGGTTGACATGACCACACCGTGGTCGACGCGCACCACGACACCGTCCAGCTGGTTCCTTGCGCTTAGTCTCATGGCGGGGAGGCTAGCGACCAAGGCGGCCGCGTGAGCTGATTGATCGGAACGTGCCATGGAACTCATTGCCGTGCTCAGCGAGGCCAGGAGCGAGGTCCTCGACGAGGCTGCCGGGGCGGTCGAGCGTTCCCATCTCGGACACTACGGGGCCGCGGGCGACGCGGAGTTTCGGTGCCGCTTGGAGACCCTTTTCGACATCGTTCTCTACTGCCTGAGCAGTCGCAGGCTCGACCGGGTCATCAAGTACGCGGAACAGATCGCCCACGACCGCTTCAACGCCGGTTTTGGGATCGGTGAAGTCCAAACTGCGTTCAACGTGCTCGAGGAAGCGATGTGGCACCACGTCGTCGCCGGGGTCCCGACCGCCGAGCTTGCCGAGTCGCTCGGTCTCCTTACCACGGTCCTTGGTGTCGGTAAGGACGCGCTCGCGCGGACCTATGTCTCTCTCGCAAGCCACGAGCACGTGTCCTCGCTCGACCTGCGCGCCCTGTTCCAGGGCACCTGAGCAGGGAGGCCGATGTCGGAACTGGTTGTCGCGTCCTTCAACGTCCACGCCGGCGTCGACGGTTGGGGCAGGCCCTTCGACGTCGTGGCGGCCTGTGGCGAACTCGATGCCGACGTGCTGTTCCTGCAGGAGAACTGGATTCCCGAGAACAGCGAAGGACTCGCGTCGATGGTCGCGAGCTCGCTCGGCTACCAAGTCCGCGAGGCACCACTCTCAGGTGCCATCCTGTTCGAGCCCCCAACGCCCGCCGGTGGGCGTTGGGGCCCCTCGGCACGACACCGACGCAGTGCCAGCTCGCTCTGGGTAACCGATGCCCAGACCTTGAGCCACGTGCGCCGCCAGCGGCCGCAGGCCAGGGGACGCTTGGGCAGCTGGGGCATCGCCGTGCTGTCGCGCTTCGCTATGGAGCAGGTGAGGACCGTGGAGCTTGGCCGGCTGGCAAAGGACCACGGGAGACTTCGCGCGGCGCTGTTCGCCGAGATCAATGTCGCCGGGTCCCCCGTGACAGTCGTCGGGACTCACCTGGCTCATTTCATGCATGGGTCGCCGCTCCTCCTGGAAAGGCTCCGCAGCAGCCTCCCGGCCCCGAGCCAGCCGGCAGTTCTTGCCGGCGACATGAACTTCTGGGGGCCGCCAGTCTCCCTCGCGCTACCCGGCTGGCGCAGGGCCGTGCGGGCCCGCACCTATCCCACCTGGCACGTGCACAGCCAGATCGACCACATCCTGGTGACAAGAGGGGTCAAGGTGGTCTCGGGCGAGTCAGTCCCCGTCGGGCGCTCGGACCACTGGCCGATCCGAGCCAGGCTCCTCGTCGCCTGACCTCGCCGTCGCCTGACCTCGCCGTCGCCTGACCTGGGCGTCGCCTGACGGGTATGTAACCGATCGCGGACCGTTGAGGTCAGACTTGTGGGACTGGAGGTTCCGGCAGGGCCGAACTGGAGGGGGAAAGGGGCGAAGGTTGCTGGCGTTCACGTTTCCCGGTCAAGGTTCGCAGCGACCTGGAATGGGCACCGCTTGGGTGGACCATCCGTCGTTCGAGCTCGTGGCGCTCGCCTCAGAGGTCACCGGACGCGACCTCGCCCACCTCCTTCTCGAGGCCGACCAGGACACGTTGACCAGGACCGACAACGCTCAGATAGCGACTTTCGTCCAGAGCCTGATCATCCTCGACGCTGCCGAGCGCCTCGGCATCGAGCCGTCCGCTGCTGCCGGGCACAGTCTCGGGGAGTACACCGCACTCGTCGCAGCGGGTTCGCTCGATTTCGAAGACGGCCTCCGGCTGGTCTCAGAACGAGGCGCCGCGATGCAGGAGGCCGCCGAAGGCGCGCCGGGGACCATGATCGCAGTGCTCGGCCTCGACGACGAGAGCGTCGAGACGGCCTGCCGGCGAGTCGACGGGGAGGCGTGGATAGCCAATTTCAACGCTCCAGGCCAGGTGATAGTCGCCGGCAGCTCCGAGGCCCTGGACGAGCTCAGCGCAATCGTCAAGGCGCTCGGCGCCAAGCGGGTGCTGTCGATGCCGGTCGGGGGCGCCTTCCACACGCCCCTCATGTCGAGCGCCCGGGATCGGCTCCGCAAGGCGCTCGCGGCGACCAGCTTCCACACGCTCGACCCGGTCGTCGTGGCCAACGTTGACGCTCGCCCCCACGACGATCCCGCGGAGTGGCCGCAGCTACTGTCCGCTCAGCTGTGCAGCCCTGTCCGCTGGCGCCAGAGCCTCGACACGCTGCTGGGCGAAGGCATGCAGACATTCGTAGAGCTGGGGCCTGGAGGCGTGCTCACTGGTCTGCTGCGACGAGTAGCTCCTACAGCCGACACGATCGGAGTGTCCGTCTCCACCCCGGACGACCTCGCTCGTCTCGTGAAGATTCTCGCCGGCGCGACCGTCGCCACGGCACCGACGGGCGAACGCTTCGAGATGACCGAGCGGCTCGTCGTTTCGCCTGCGGTCGGGCTCTTCGAGCCTGCGGCCGGCCTGACGGACTATCTTCCCGGAGAAGCCGGGCGACCGGGAGACCCATTGCTCATCGAGGTCGGTGGTCTTCTCGGCCTCGTCGGCACGACCGAGGTGCGGTCCGCGTTCTCGGGCACGCTTGAGGGTGTGCTGGTCCTGGCCGGTGAACGGGTGACACGTGGCGAGCCGATCGCGTGGCTGCGTGCCCCCGTCCAAAGCGAGACGGCCTCTGTACTGGACAAGACGGCCGTACGGAACGAGACGGCCGCCCGCACCGAGCGGTCCTTGCGAGACGAGACGGCCGTACGGAACGAGACGGCCGTACAGGACAAGACGGCCGTACGGAACGAGACTGCCGCCCGCACCGAGCGGTCCTTGCGAGACGAGAGGACCGCATGAGAGGCGCACAGATCACCGGCTGGGGGATGGCGCTGCCGGACACGATCGTCACCAACGCCGACTACGAAGCCCATCTCGACACGAACGACGCGTGGATCGTCGAACGCACCGGCATCAAGGAGCGCCGCCACGGCGGGACGACTTCTGCACTCGCCATCGAGTCCGCCCGGCGCGCCCTCAAGCGGGCTGGCCGCCGCGGCCAGGAGGTCGACCTCCTCGTGCTCGCCACCACGACTCCTGACCAGACCGTGCCCGCCACCTCGTCGTGGGTCCACCATCAGCTCGGGTGCCGCGGTGCGGCCTTCGACTTGAATGCCGCCTGCGCCGGTTTCGTGTACGGGCTCGTTACAGCCGTTGCGCTGCTCGACGCCGGCTACGAGCGGGCACTCGTCGTTGGATCGGACACCTTGTCCCAGATCACCGACCAGAACGACCGCTCCACCGCCGTGCTCTTCGGCGATGGTTCCGGCGCCGTCGTCGTCGAAGCAACCGAGGGCGAGCCGCTCATCCTCGCGCACGATCTCGGGCTGGACGGGTCCTTGACTTCGATCCTCTACTGCGACAGGGGCGGTTACATCGTGATGCAAGGTCGCGAGGTCTTCCGCAAAGCGGTGCGCGCGACGGTTGAGTCCGCTGAGAGGGTTATGAAGCAAGCCGACGTCACGGCCGAGGACGTAGCCCTGTTCGTCCCTCACCAGGCGAATATCCGGATCATCGAGGCCATGGGCCAAAGACTCGGCATCGACCCGGCACGTTTCGCGATCTGCCTGGACCACACCGGCAACACCTCGGCTGCGTCGTGTGGGATCGCCCTTGCGGAGGCCGCCAACGCCGGGCGGCTCAAGGACGGGGATCTCGTCTTGTTCTCCGGCTTCGGAGCAGGGATGACCTGGGCGAGCGCCGTGGTGCGATGGGGTGGGGCCCCGATGCAGCCGCCGCCAGAGGCGCCAACCGGAGCGCATGGGTGACAGAGGGGCAGGATAAGCCCTGGTCGAGCGGAGCCGGCGCCGGACGCGTCGTCCTCGTGACGGGGGGCTCCCGTGGCATCGGGCTGGCCTGCGCCCAGCGGTTCCAAGCAGGCGGCGACCTCGTCGCCGTCACGTGGCGGACAAGACGACCCGAGGAGCTCGACGGGCCTGTGGGCACCCACCGACTCTTGGCGGTCAACTGTGACGTCACCTCGCCAATTGCTGTCGAAGCAGCCTTCGAGGAGATCGAGCATACGCTCGGACCGGTTCAAGTCCTCGTCTGCGCCGCTGGGATCACCGACGACACCCTGCTCCTGCGGATGTCCGAGGAGCGCTGGGACAACGTCATCCAGACGAATCTCACCGCGGTCTACCGGACCGCGAAAAGAGCCCTCGGGCCGATGATCAGGGCGAGGCGAGGCCGCATCGTCCTCATCTCCTCGGTCGTCGCTTTCATGGGCTCACCAGGCCAGGTGAACTACGGGGCCTCCAAGGCGGCGTTGGTGGGCTTCGCCCGTTCGCTGGCGCGAGAGGTCTCCTCCCGCAACATCACGGTCAACGTGGTGGCCCCGGGGTTCGTCGCCACGGATATGATCGCTGTGCTAGGAGAAGATCGCGTCGCGACACTGATGTCAATGGTGCCGCTAGGGCGGCAGGCCGCTCCCGACGAGATCGCCTCCGCCGTCGAGTTCCTGGCATCAGACGGCGCTAGCTACGTGACCGGAGCCGTACTGGCCGTGGATGGTGGTCTCGGTATGGGCCACTGACAGAGCTCGACCCGATCGACGCAAGCGACTCGACCGACAAGAAGACGCAAGTCAAAGCCAACCCGAGAGAAAGCAGCTCACCTATGGACAACGAAGCGACGTTCGACAAGTTCAGGGCCTGTGCGGCCGAGATCTTGAACGTGCCCAGTGAGAAAGTGACCCTTGACGCGAACTTCGCGAACGATCTCGACGCCGACAGCCTCGATCTGGTCGAGCTCGTGATGGAGCTCGAAGAGGTCTTCAGCATCACCGTCGACGAGAGCGAGCTCGAGGGCGTCGAGACCATCGGCCAGGCTTACGAGCTCGTCACTTCGAAGCTTTGATGGACAACGCTGAGCAAGGACCTGACCGGAGCGGTCGCCGCAGGGTCGCGGTCACTGGACTCGGCGTGGTGTCGTGTTGCGGGATCGGCAAGGACGCCTTCTTCGCCGGTCTGAACGGGCCTGCGCCCGAAGGCGAGCACCGGGTGCGGGGCTTTGACCCCTCCCTCTGGTTCGACGCTAAAGAGGCTCGCCGTGTCGACCCCTTCGCTCAATACGCGGTTGCCGCCGCCGACATGGCGCTTGCCGATGCCGGTCCGGTCGATGTCGACCCTGCGCTCGCGGGCGTCCAGATCGGCACCGGTGTCGGAGGGCTCAGCACAATGGAGACTCAGATCGGGGTGTTGCTGGAAAAGGGCGCGCGCCGGGTATCGCCGTTTCTCGTGCCGATGATGATGGCCAATGCCGGCGCCGCGACAGTCTCGCTGCGCCTTGGTTGGCGGGGACCGTGCGAGACGATCGCCACAGCTTGCGCCTCCGGCACGCACTCGATCCTCGCCGCCCATCGCCTGATCGCCGGGGGACGCTGTGAGGCGGTCCTTGCCGGTGGTGCCGAGGCGGCGATGACCCCTGTGGCGCTCGCCGCATTCGGCAACATGACGGCTCTGTCGACAAGTGGGCAGTCGCGGCCGTTTGACGTTCGCCGGGATGGCTTCGTCATCGCCGAGGGCGGGGCCGTGCTCGTGCTCGAGGAGCTCGAGCGCGCAAGAGCCCGTGGGGCCCGCATCTACGCGGAACTCCTCGGTGGCGCTTCCACCGCGGACGCGCACCACATCACGGCGCCTGCTCCCGGAGGCGCCGGCGCGATCGGCTGCATGGAGCTGGCTCTCGAGGACGCAGGGTTGACAGCTGCGGACGTCGCCCACGTCAACGCGCATGGGACCTCGACGCCGCTCAACGACCTCGCCGAGGCCGAGGCCATCGAGAAGATCTTCGGAAGGCCTGGGCCGCCAGTCACTTCCATAAAGGGCGTGACCGGCCACTCGCTCGGTGCGGCAGGAGCTCTCGAGGCCGTCGCCTGCGCGCTGTCGATCGAGCGGCGGCTCATCCCCCCGACGGTCGGCCTCGAGCAACAGGACCCCGAGATTCACCTCGACATCGTCCGGAACGCCGCCCGGGAGTGGGAACCGGGGCCCATCTTGTCGAACAGCTTCGGTTTCGGCGGGCACAATGGTTGCATCGTGCTCGCCCCCGTTCCTGTTTGAGCGCCGGACCGCGAGGAGTTGTCGATCTCCGAGGATCCCGCCGGCGCGGCGAGCTCGCGGCCACCCGATTGCGACTTTGCCGGCTTCAGTGACGATCCGCCCTGGCTGATCGATCCGGCCGAGCTCCACTGGCGTGACGGCATCGAGGCCATTCGGGCACGAACGCATGCAGAAGTTCCGAGTCTCGTCCGGCGCCGGTACGTTCCTCCGGCACACCGCATGGTGAAGGTGGGCTGGGCGCTCCTCAGGGCGGTCGGGGCCTGGTACATAGTCGATCGGGGCCGCGGGCAGGCTCGGTCGAGGGTCGGTTTGTCGCAGCGGTTGCGAATCGCTTTCGGCAAGCTCGGGCCCACCTACATCAAGCTCGGGCAGGTTCTCTCGTCGGGAGAAGGGATCTTCCCTGAGGAGATCGTCTCCCAGTTCCGCCTTCTGCGTGATCGCGTGCCTCCCGAGTCGTTCGATGTCGTGCGGCGGATCCTGGAGGCGGAGCTGGCCGGTCCGCTCGAGGCGACCTTCGCCGAGTTCGACCGAGAGCCGATTGCCGCAGCCTCGATCGCGCAGGTTCATGGCGCGCGCCTCCGCACCGGCGAGCGCGTCGTAGTCAAGGTACAGCGGCCCGACGTCGCCGAGCTCGTGCGAAGGGACCTCGCCGCGATGAGCTTCTTCGCCCCGCTTCTCGTCGGGCGGATCCCGGTTGCGACGCTTGCCAACCCTCCGGCGCTCATTGAGTTGTTCGCGGAGACGATCGTCGAGGAGCTCGACTTTCGGCTCGAGGCCGCCAATATGCTCGACGTCGGCCACGTCCTGGCTGAAACCGACCAGCGTTCCATGATCGTGCCGCGCCCACATCCGCGTCTTGTGACACGCCGAATGCTCGTGATGGAACGGCTCGACGGCTTCGCGTGGGACGACGTCGAGGGCATGCGCTCCAGCGGGATCGACACCACGGCCGTCTTGCGAGCGGCCATGATCTCGTTCTTCGAAGGGGCTTTCATCTACGGCGTATTCCACGGCGACCTGCACGGTGGGAACCTGGCGGTCCGCCCCGACGGCCGCGTCGCACTGCTCGATTTCGGCATCACCGGGCGTCTCGGCGAGCACCAACGGCTCGCGCTCTTGCAACTGCTTATCGGAGGCTCGACGAGCAACATCCCCATCCAGGTGCAGGCGTTGAAAGAACTAGGTGCGCTGCCCCCTGACGCGGACGTCGACCAGGTCATAAGGGAGCTCGGCCTCGACCAACCCTCTCCTGACGTGGTCACGTTGTCGGCCGATGAGCTCACCGATCAACTACGCGACCTCACCAAGCAACTGCTGGCCTACGGCGCGCGGCTGCCCAAGGAGCTGATCTTGTTCGTGAAGGACATGCTGTTTCTCGACGGGGCGGTCGCGACGCTGGCACCTTCGATCGACCTCCTCGGAGAGGTGGCTCTCGTTGCCACCTACTTCGCCCAGCGACACGGGGAGCGGATCGCTGCCGATATCGGCGTCGATCCCCGGGCTGTCCCGGTCGATCTCGCCGGCTTGCGCGCTTCGATGGGCCTTCCCCCTGAGACCGAAAGATTCACCTACCGGGACCTGCAGGAGCGCCGCGACACAGTACGCAAGAAGTTCGAGCGAAAACAGCCTTGACCACCTTGTGAGGCTTCGCGCTCACCTCTTGCCTTCTCGCGCTCCTCTTGCTTCTCGCGCTCACCTCTTGCCTTCTCGCGCTCCTTGCCTTTTCGCGCTCCTTGCCTTCTCGCGCTCACCTCTTGCCTTCTCGACGGTCCTCTGGTTACTCTGAGGGCAGCTGCTAGCCGGCTTGCTCGTGGCGTTCCATCGCCGCCGTGAAAACCCCCACGACGGGAAGGAATGACCGTGCGCCCACCGATCGACGACCACGCAATACGTGTCCTGCGCGAGAACGTGCCCGAGTTCGAGAACAACTACCTCGATCTCCTGGACATATACGACGAGGACCTGACGCCGCAGGTGGTCTTCAATGAGCTCGCCGACTTCGTGACCGAACTGCTGCAGCACGGCGACTGCGAGGACACCATCGAGCGATGCTGCACCGCTTTGGAGCTTCTGGCCGTCGAGCCAGGCGCAGATGGGACTGGGCTAGTCGCTTTCTGCTTCCTCGACCAGCTGCCGCACTTCGCCCTCGAACGGATCCGCAGCTACCTGCAGCCGGTCACCGAAACGATCCTCGAACTCGTGGAACAAGACCTCCTCTACGAAGACGACGGAGAAACGGCCCTTCTCCTTTCCGATCGGTCCGCTTCCACTCGCATGGCGGCGCCGGCCGAGGACTGACGCTCCCGAAATCCTCACCTCAGTTGTTGGAAGTCCACCGTCGACGCTATCTGACTGGCTCGCAAAACGAACTCGCGTTAGCCTGCCGGGTCAGTGAAGCGCGCTCAGAACGCTGGCTCACTCGTCGAGCGATCTCCGCATGTTCTTCGAAGTCATTGGCTCTTCGCCGTGCTTCTACTGGGCGGAATACTTGTGCGTTCGCTCGCCGTCGTAGGAGAGCGACCTGCCCTCTTGTACAACGGCGATTCATACTTTTATCTTGAGAACTCTCGCTCCCTTACTCCGGACTCATTTCATCCTGTTGTCTATGCACTTCTCCTGTGGTGTTTGCATTCCACCGGTAGCCTGCTCTCTGTGTCTATCGTGCAACACGCGCTGGGGGTCTTGGCAGGAATCTTCGTATATGTTCTCTGCCTCCGGCAAGGAGTTCGTCCTTGGCTCGCAGCCCTCGCTTCCGCCCCGATCTTGCTCGACTTATATGAAGTCGTAGTTGAGCAAATGGTTATCGCAGATAGCCTTGCTATTTTTCTCCTTGCGTTCAGCCTGTTGTTGGCAACCGGTCGAAGTCGCGCCGCGTGCGCCTTAGCCGGCATCACCTTCGCCTTCGTCACCCTGTCCCGAGTAGAGCTATTGGCTGCCCTTCCAGCTCTGTTACTGATAGCTTGGGGTATTGAGAGTGGGAAGTCACGCCGCTTGCGTGTTCTAGCACTTCTCGCCTCTCTGGTTGTTCCGCTCGTTGCCTACGCATCTTGGATGCAAGCGGTTACCGGGGAGTTCGGCCTTGAAAGGGCCAGCGGCATGCTTCTATACGGACGTATGGCATCAGTTGCTGATTGCAGGACCCTGTACCTGACGGAGCAAGAGAAGCCGTTATGCGAGTCCGCCCCGTATCACCTTTCACCCCTCTTCTATATGTGGTCCCCACGGTCCCCATTACGGCAGCACTTTCCTTCTCCTCACGGACAGCCGTGGCTCGTGTCTTCGGTCACCTTTGGTTTTGCCGAACGAGTGATACTGACGCAGCCGGGTGAGTATTTCCCTTCGGTCGCGTCTGAGTTCGTCGACTATTTCTCTCCGGTGCGTGATTCCCAGGACAGGGGCATGCCTGCGGTCATTTATCTGTTTCCCGTGGTTGCTACCCATGTTTATAATGTCGTTCCGGCGAATGTCGGTTTCCCAGTCGGTGCTACAGGGCCGAGGCTGGCCCAGGCACGAGTGACAATTGTGAGACCGGTCGCGGCGCTCCTTCGCCGTTCGCAAAGGTTCCTTTACATGCCTGGGCCGGTCTTGGCAGTGGCGCTCTTGGTTGGCTTGTGGAGTTTCTTAGCGACAGTGAGGCGCCGAGACAAGCTGCACATGATCGGGCTGCGCGCCCTAGGCCTCGCCCTCGGGGGCGTTTCCCTATTGGTGGGAACCGCTGCCACTGGCGTGTTCGACTGGCGTTTCATGTTGCCGGTACTGGTGATGATTCCTCCTGCAGGCAGCATGGGAGTAGAGACTCTTCTCCGATGGCGCCCTGCTTCTGCGTCGACGGAGGTGGGCTGAGTTGTCCGCCGAGAGAGTGCGCGTCAAATACCAGCCATGCACGGCCGGTTCGCCCGACGCCCGGCCTACCTCGGTCGGGACCTGTTTTCCGGAGGACTGCCAGCTGCGATACTCCTCCCGTGGCTCGCAAGCAACGACAGCTCGAGCGAGTGGAGTTCGACCTCGACGAGCCGACGCAGATCGTCGGGTACATGTCGCGGCTGGCCGCCGCCGGGGACGGATGGATCAACCTGATACCCAAGACCACCGATGATGACGACAGGCCGACCTCGCTCCGGTTCTTCACCTTGCTCAGTGGAGGCAGCAGCGGCATCACGATGTGCACCTGGATCCCTCCGAACCGCACTCGCCGTGGACTCAGCCAGCCAAGGCTCGGTATCAGTCACGTCACTGGCCATCGCGCCGCCGCCGAGCTGCTCTCGTTCGCCCTCCCCATTCCGCAGGCTTGGCTCGTCGAGCAGGATCACCCGCGTCGAGGGCTTGTCTTGCGCGTTCCTCCCGACGAACCCCATGAGCAGGTACTCGTGTGGGCGCTTCGGGCAGTCGGTGCGCTGAGTGCTTTCGGTCCTTTCGGAAGATGGCGGGCCGACATCTACCTCCCAGCTACGTCGTGACCATGGCTAACTCTCCGGACCCGCCCCGAGGCTTACCCGACGCCTTGGAGACCCACCGCACAGGTCTAAGCCCTGATGACCCCTTTGCGACACCTTTGGAGGAGCGCCGTCTGGATCGGCGCTTTCGGGGTCGTCTCGTCGCACCGGTGACCGTCTGGACGGCCGGATCAGGAGAACGTCGCGCCGGGCTGACCGTCTCGTCGCTACTCGTCGCCGAGGGTGACCCTGCCGAGATGCTTGGGCTCCTCGATCCGCTCTCGGATCTCTTCGACGTGCTCGTCGAGCGAGGGAGCTTCGTCGTCCATGTGCTCGACGCGGCCGATCAACGACTCGCTGGGATCTTCGCTGGTGCCTACCCGGTCGACCCTTTCGAGGAGATCGACACTATGGACGCCGAGTTCGGGCCGGTCATCAGCGGCACTCGCCACACCCTCGGTTGCCGCTTCGGCGGATCTGAGGAGCTGGGCTTCCAGATGCTCGTCCGAGGGCGCATCGAGGCGCTCGAGATCGTCGCAGATGCAGGCCAGCCGCTTGTTCGTTACCGAGGTCGCTACCGCAAGCTCTTACCGGAGGCCTGAAGTTCCCGGCGCTCAGCCGGCTGTGTCCGGCCCGGCGCGCTCGACGGTCATCCGCAACAGGACACGTCGTTCACGCTCCATGGCTGCTCGGTACTCGTCCCAGTCAGGATGCTCGCCCGCGATCTGTCGGTAGTACGCGACAAGGCCTTCCATGGCCTCGGGGAGTGGCACGACCTCGACGGCGCCGTCCACCTGGACCCAGTTGCCGTAGAAGGCGTCGGTGAACACAATGAGCGAGGCCCAAGGCCGGCGTTGCAAGTTCTTGGTCTTCTTTGCCGTTTCGCGGGTGGAGACCACGACCGTGTTGCCGTCGACGCCGGCTGCTACAAGAGAGAGCTGCGAGCTGCCGTCACTGCGAGTGGTGGCCAGAACCGCCCGGTGATTATGCATGACGAATTCCAACGCGTCCTGAAGTTCCATGGCGCCGAAGATTAATACTCCCGGTCCTGCCGGCAGTCGCACTCCCCGGATCCTGCGCCCCCTCCCGGCGCCTGCGCCTCGTCACGGATCCTGCGCCCCCTCACGGCGCCTGCGCCCCCTCCCGGCGCCTGCGCCCCCTCCCGGCGCCTGCGCCCCCTCCCGGCGCCTGCGCCCCCTCCCGGATCCTGCGCCCCCTCACGGATCCTGCGCCCCCTCCCGGGGTGAAACACCCCCTTGCTAGGTTACGAACATACGTTCTCTACCAGCGAGGGAGGCGGGCCATGTGCGAGGC
>JBKQMT010000097.1:0-3788 GCA_052146595.1 Acidimicrobiales bacterium | reverse complement strand
TCGACGATTGCGGGACCCGAACTCGCACTTCAGGACTCGTCATACGAGACTCGCCGCATCAAAATGCCAACCTCCAGTTGCATTTTGGCCCTCGAAAAAATGAGGGGATGGCTGAGGTCACAATGGCTTGCACCATTACCGTAATTTTCGATAGCCACGTTGTAGTCTCCGGATCCCGATGATAACGCATGGTCAGACGTGCTCAACCTGTAGGGTCACAGACGGTACCATGTAATTCACAACATATGGCGTTTCCGCGAAAGGTGATGTAGTCTGGTCGGCATGGCGACTTTTAGCCCGGCTCTACGCCCATGATGACGGGCGCGTCAAAGCGCTGCCGGGGGCGCTCGCACCAACTCTCCTTGAGCGGAGGGGGCATACCAACGAACAGGATATGGGCCTGGCTGCCCTGGATCCTCGACGACGCCCAGGTGATCGTGCGTGGCCGAAGTAGCCGTCGCGGAAGCCAGCGATCTTGATGCCGGGGTATAACGAAGCTCCCTTCTGCCAGAGCCGTGACCACCTCGCGCTTGGCACCGAGGAAATAGACGCGCAACCGATGTGCTCCGGCTGCCATCAGGAGGCGCGCCTCCGGTCCTGGTTGGCCCGATGCCCGCAGAGCCCAGACCACCGACATGCCGTCGGCCACGGTAGGGTGAGCCGCGGTGGGCCAGCGCCAGCTTCGGATCATGGCGCATCATGCACAAGTGGGAGGGGTTGCCCGTGATAACCGTCTGGGAGGTGCGCGTGGCCTACCAAAACTCGAGGCACCGGGCCACCGCAGTCTCGATGGTCACGGCGTCGAAGGAGAGGCCCAGCGGTTCGGCTTTTTCGGTGCACCGGTGCACCTCAACGACGCCCTCAGCAAGACTCGGGAGCCGGGTGGGTGGCGTGCCAGAGGCGCGCCCGCTCAGCGTCCACTCGGGCCGAGGCGGCCCGCTTTCCCATGCGCAGGCATGCGTGCTGGTAGGATTGGAGGAAACGCCTGAACTCCAGGTCGTCGTAGCGGGGCAGGCCCTTGAGCCAGCGAGCCAGCTTCTGAGGTAACCCCACAGCATGGCCGCGCTGCCGATCAGCACCAGATGAGTCGGAAGACGGTATAATGCAACCGTCAGGTAGTAGAGGGGCAAAGTGCCCATGAAGTATTGTCCGAACCCGGCGCGAAGCCGCCCGGTCCAGATGCCCTTTTGGCCGGCGTGATGCGGTCGCAGATGGGCGACGCGGAGGGGCTCGAGATCGACGCTCTCGGCGATCCTCCTTGAAGCAGGCGACGCGATAGAACTTGGTCATGCCGACCGACATCTCGTCCCCACAGATTTCTGACGTCAGCGCGCCGCTTGCGGGAGGACGAACCACGGCTTCCCGGAAGTGGTCCCGATCACCCTCATTTCACTCCCCATTCTTTCCGGGCGTCTGCCGCAGCTAGCCGCTTTGCCTGGAGGACTACAAAGGGCCCGTTGCGTTACCCGATGTCGCCACGCCCACTGGGAAAGCCGACGTCCCGGCACACTTTCAGCGAAAAACGCGGTTGCGGTGGCACCATCGGATGAGGACGTAAATCGACCAGACCCGCGACCAATACATGCCGGGCGCCCCGTCGAGGAAGGCACGCCAGAGCCGCCCCACCGCTACGGGGTCGAGCCCGACTGGGGCGATAGCCTGCGGGTCCCGCAGCGTCTGGTCCATGGCGTCCTTCAGGCCGCGCCGGATCCAGCGATCGAACGGCAGGACAAACCCGCTCTTGGGCCGCTCGAACAGCGCCGGGTCAAGGCCGCGCAGACCGATGCGCCGCAGCATAGCCTTCTGGCCCAGTGGCCAGTAGCGCGCGTGATCTGGCAGGCGATCCACGCTCTCGAGTAGGACCTGGTCCACCAGCGGCACCCGCTGCTCCAGCGAGCAGGCCATGCTGGCGACGTCGTTGTCACGCAGCAGCCGCTCGCCGAGGAAAAGCCGCTGCTCCATGACGCTGATGGCCGAGAGTGGCGTGCGGCCTCGGCTCTCAGCGACGATTCGCTGCCGCATTGCCACGGGCAGGCCGTCGACCAGCGCTTCCGCAAAGCTTGGCGCCAGGAGCTCATGCTGGAATCCGGGAAGGAAGAGCGCGTAGGCCAGCTGGTAGAGCGCCAGCAGATCATCGCCGTGACGGACCATCTCAGGAAGTTTGGCCCAACGGGTCTGAGGTGGCATCGTCCCGCTGGAGCATCGCAACGGCCAGGTCGCCAGCCTCGCTGCGGCTATCTGCAGGCTTCGGGGCACCCAGGCGGCGCGCCGGGACCAGCGGTGCAGCACCGGCAGATCGCGGTAGGAAGTGTAGCCTCCGAAGAGCTCGTCGCCGCCCGTGCCCGACAGAGCTACGGTGAACCCGGCTTCGCGAATGGCATGCGAAATGTAGTAGGCGTTAAGCCCGTCGAAGGTTGGCTGGTCCAGGCTGTCCAGCGCCGCCTCCAGGTTCTCAACGAAGCGCGCCTCCGTCAGCACGACCTCGTGGTGCTGGGTCCCAATGGCGGCGGCGATCCGCCTCGCGATGGGCCCCTCGTTCAGCTCGTGCTCCTCGAAGGCCAGTGTGAAGGTGTGGATGGGGCTCTGGGCCGCGAGCTGGGCCAGGTTGGCGATGACTGACGAGTCCACGCCGCCGGAGAGCAAGACCGCCAGGGGCACGTCGCTGCCGAGGTGAAGCCTCAGCCCCTCCTCCAGGATGGCGGCCAGACTGTGCTCGTCCGTGATCGGATCGGGTGCGCAGTCGGGGATGCGCCAGAAGTCCTGCTGGCGAACCTCCTTGCCCGCACCGTCGAACTCAAGCAGGCGGCCCGGCCAGAGCAGGTCGACGCCTTTGACGGCGGTGCCAGGGCCGATCACGAAGCCGTTCCATACGCTGCTGGCCACGGCCTTCGGATCGAGGTGAGGCGCGCCCAGCAGCCCGGAGGCCAGCAGGGCACGAAGCTCTGAGGCGAAGGCCAACGACCAGCCCGCATCCGGGTCCGACGACCGCGCCAGGTAGAGAGGCTTGATTCCGAGGGGATCCCTGGCCAGCAGGAGCCGGCGCTCCTTGGGGGCCCAGCAGGCGAAGGCGAACATACCGCGGAGCCAGCCCACCGCGTCTGGCCCGTGCAGGCCGAGCGCGCGCAGCATGACGGCCGTGTCGCCGGTAGAGCGCAGCTCCTGCGCCTCGGCCACCAGGCGTCGCCGAAGGTCGCGGAAGTTGTAGATCTCGCCGTTGAAGACGATCACGTGCCCGGTCACCGGGTCCACCATGGGCTGGGCGCCGGCGGGCGAGAGGTCGAGGATAGAGAGACGGCGGTGGGCGAGCAGCGCGCCCCAGCCGCGGGCGTCTGGCGCGGAGACCCACGTCCCGCTTCCGTCCGGGCCGCGGTGGGCCATCGCACCGCTCATTCGCTCCAGCGCGGCGAGGTTGAGGTTGTCAAGCCGCCCGATGATCCCGGCGATGCCACACATCGACTAGGCCCCTTAAGAAATCGTATATTTGCGATACCTTGATCGGCCCGTCAGATCGTGCCCATCCCGTGGTGTAGGAGCGATGCTCCCGAGCAGCGTTGGCCGGTCAGGCTGCCAGACAACTCATCGGAACGCGCGATATTGTTATCATTATAGGCGCTGATCGGCCCCCGAGAGACTGGTCCAGGGCGAATACTAGTTCATCGATTCGTGCCTATCCGGTTAACGCAGACACCTACTATATATAGTATGCGGCAACCTTGGCGGAGGAATGCCGTTCGCCGCCGCATTGATAAAGGTTCTGGGCAATTTCTGACTGTTCTGAAGTCCGGAGG
>JBKQMT010000096.1:0-5918 GCA_052146595.1 Acidimicrobiales bacterium | reverse complement strand
AACCGGCCGCGCTGGTAGGTCTTTTGACCGCAGGTGTCGTTCCCTCCTTGGGACGCTCCCGAGGGCCCACTACGTTGTCAGCACCTGAAGTCGCATCTCTTGGTGGCACACTCAACATCTTGGAGGACTCGAGAACGAGGACTCTTTCGCCGTAGGCCGCGCCCATCAGTCGCCTGTGCCGCAACCGCCGAGAACATCTGCATCGGCGGATCTGACCCGCTTCGGTGGCGCTACCGAGTGGCCGGCGGCGGGAATGCGCGCAGCCCGCCTAGAGGCGAGCATCCCGCCGGCGTCGTTCATCCGAACGATCACCGAACGGCGACGATGCAGATCAATCCCCCTGCACCCGTACCAGACGGCTACGAGTGCATCCCCTCGGGAAGGCCGCGCGCCAAGTTATGGTGCTGCCGAACCGCACGGGGTTGCGGTGCTATTGGTCGTTCTGCCCGATACTTGGGGCGAAGGATCGCAAGTAGGCGATCGCGGCATCGAGGCCGACCTCAAGGGGACGAGTGCTGCGATCGATCTCGGCCAACAGCAAGCCGCCCTGCAAGCTGGCGAGGACACACAATGCGAGATCCTTGGCGTCGGCATCGGCTCGAAGGCTTCCCACTTCGACCATCTTGGTCAGAGCGAGCTCGTTCGGCCTCCACTCAGCTCACCACCGGTAGAAGTGGTGCCTCGCGGAGCTCCCGCGTCCTAGTGCGAGCCCGATAATCCACGCGAAGAAGACGATCGCTGCGACGACCCACAGTAAGTGCGCGGCGAATCCCAGTCCGAAAAAGAGCAGAACAAATAGCAGTACCAAAAGGATGATCATTTCCTAGCCTTCTTCTCGTCCACGCGGAGTAGTTGATTGTCCAACAAGCCTCTGTCTTCGTCTCGGAGCGGCGACATCCGGCGCGTTGGCGTCGATCTGCTGAGTAGCCTCACTTCTTGAACGCGTCCTTGAGCTTCTCGCCGGCCTGCTTGATGTCGCCCTTCACTTGGTCGGCCTTACCCTTGGCGCGGAGCTTGTCGTTGCCGCTGACCTTGCCGACGGTCTCCTTGAGCTTCCCCTTTGCCTGTTGGGCGGTGTTCCTTGCCTTGTCGCTTGTTGCCATGATTGGCCTCCTTGTCTTGGGACGTGAGAAGAGGGACAGGTCCTCTGTTGGAGGACTGGCACCGGTTATCCGGTGTCGCCGCGGGGTGAGTCATCATTTACCGCGGTCGCCGTTTCTGCGCCGGCGGCCTCGCGTTGGTCGATCAGGTCGTCGCGATCCTTCCTGACAGCGACCGTCTCATTGCGTGACTGCGCGAGCCCGCGGCGCGCGGCGCTGCCGAGGCGAGAGGTGCGGCGCGCAGCAGACAGCAGCAGGCTCAGCCCGAGCAGAGCTAACGCCCCTACCACGAGGCCGTAGAGGAACAGCGTGCCGGTGGAGCCGGTCACGTGGTAGCCGAACACCGCGAACCCGTGGGCGAGCGCATGCGCGCTGCCACCGTTGGCGAGAACGCCGGCCACGCCGACGACTACCGCGGCGACCAGGATGATGAGGCCGAGAACGAGAATCATGACGCGCTCCGATGACTTGCAGTGTTCCGGGTCTTCTGCGGGCAGTCCGGATCAGGACAGGAGAAGCGGCGCTTGGACCAGACGAGTCACACGTCGGGCTGAGGCGTCGAGTGCTACTTAGCGGGGGACCGCCTTGTAGCCTGCCGTTGAACCCCGGCTGGGCTAGCTGTGCACCTCTTCGTGCACTTCGGTCGACTGACCCTGGGCGTCGGTGGCTTGACGGTCGTAGGTACGTTTGCCGCTACCGACCGGTCGGCGTGAGGTGGCAAAGACGACCCCCGAGGCGACGAGGCCGACGACCCCGACGACCATGAGGATGATCCCCACCGTGGAAACGTTGAACCCGTGACCGGTCGTGGTCACCGCCCAGTGCATGACGGCACCCGCCGCGATTGCGAGGGTGCTGAAGAACATTCCTGTCCGTCCCACTTCTTGACCTCCATCTAGCTGGATGCCGTAGCTCTCGGCCAGATGCGGTCGGCGACGACTTCGTTCGGATACCTGTGATCCTACTCCAGGTTTCTCTAACTAGCAACTAGTTTCCTGAATAGGCTAGACTTGCCCCATGGGAGAATGGAGTTTTCTCACCAACCACGCCCGTGTCCTTGCCTGCATCGCACACGACCCAGGCGTGCGCATTCGCGACATCGCCGCTGCCCTCGGCATCACCGAGCGGAACGCTTTTGGCATTGTCGCCGACCTGACCACCGCGGGCTACGTCTTCAAGAACAAGGACGGCCGTCGCAATCGCTACCGGATTCAGGTTCACGTGCCGTTGCGAAGAGATACCGATCGACACCAGACGATCGGTGAGTTGCTGGCGGTGCTCGTCGACACCAAAGCTCGTGGGGATCTTCAACAGGGCGTCGAAGTCACTGCTTGATCGGGCGGGAGACCAAGGAAGTGCGCCAACCGCCAAGCAGACTGCCAGCAGCGGACAGCCGACCAGAGCCGGGCTCTTCGAGTGTCGGATGACCTCAGCACGATGGGTCGACGCTCGGCGTGCGTGTGTGTTCTTCACACTCGCAAAGCCGAAAGCTCTCAAGCGTGCCGATGCCAGGGCAGCCGCGCTTGAAAGCCGGGGAGTGAGCTGACTGATCTCGACCTCGATTTGCAATCACGCTTAACGCCTGACGACTCACCGCTGCCGCGCCAGCCCGGCCAACCGGGAGCTCCGACGTTTCCTGCACAGTGACGGGCTACGTCGCCGGAAGCGCCCCTGGTCGAGCTCATGCCCGGCTCATCAAACCGAACCAGAAGAAGCCATAGGGCGGCAGCGCTATGAAGTACGGTGGCTCTCCGATCGGGGGAAACGGGACGCGACCGAGCAGCTCTATCGGAGTCATACCCTGCCAACGCTGCAGCTGAACTTGCGCAGGTTGTACGAAGCGTGAGAGGTTGCTTACGCACACGACGACGTTGACAGCGGTCACGGCAGCGTCGATGGGACGTTCCCCTTGAACGTCGTGGCCGGCGGCAAAGTCGTAACCCGCCTGAGCTCTGACGTAAGCCAGCACCGAGGGGTTGTCCGTCGAAATCACCTCCATGCTGCCCGCGCCTAACGCCGGCTGCTGGCTGCGAACCTCCAGCATCCTGCGCATCCAGTGGAGCAGCGAGCTCGGATCCCGCATCTGGGCCTCGACGTTGACGGCCTGGAAGCCGTACACAGGGTCCATGAGCGGCGGTAGGTACAGCTGGGCGAAATCGGCCCGGGAAAAACCGCCGTTGCGGTCCGGCGCCCATTGCATGGGCGTGCGTACTCCGTCACGATCGCCCAAGTACACATTGTCACCCATGCCGATCTCGTCACCGTAGTAGAGGACCGGAGAGCCGGGAAGGCTGAACAGCAGGGAATGGAGCAGCTCCACCACCCGGCGGTCGTTCTCGACGAGCGTGGCCAGGCGGCGGACAATACCCAAGTTGCGCTTCACGCGCGGATCTTTGGCGTACTCGGACCACATGTAGTCGCGTTCTTCGTCGGTCACACTCTGGAGGGTGATCTCGTCATGGTTGCGCAGGAATATGCCCCAGGTACACCCTCGTGGTATGGCGGGCGTTCTCGCCAGGATCTCGGTTATCGGGAAACGGTGCTCCCTGCGGAGGGCCATGAGCATGCGTGGCATCAAAGGGAAGTGGAAGCACATGTGGCATTCGTCGCCGTTCCCGAAATAGTCGACAACGTCTTCTGGCCACTGATTGGCCCCGGCCAAAAGTACTTTGCCAGGACAAAGAGAGTCCACCTCTTTTCGTAGCCTTTTCAGGTACTCATGCGTCTCGACCAGGTTCTCGCAATCGGTTCCGTCCCGTTCGAAAAGATAGGGCACGGCGTCGAGCCGGAAACCGTCGAGGCCTACGTCGAGCCAGTAGCGGACCACGTCGAGCATGGTGTCGGCCACTTCGTGGTTGTCATAGTTGAGGTCTGGTTGGTAGGAGAAAAAGCGGTGCCAGTAATACTGGCCACGCTGAGGGTCCCACGCCCAATTGGATCTTTCAGTGTCGACAAAGATCATGGGCGCCTCGCCATAGCGCTGGTCGTCGTCGCTCCAAACGTACCAATCAGCCTTGGCGTTGGTCCGATCTTGGCGTGACTCGCGGAACCAGGGGTGCTGGTCGCTCGTATGGTTCATGACCACGTCTGCAATAACCCGCATCCCGCGTCGGTGCGCTTGCTCGACCAACTGCGCCACGTCTGCAATCTGGCCGTACTCCGGGAGCACCGTCCAGTAGTCGGAAATGTCGTAGCCGCCGTCCCGTAGGGGTGATTGATAGAACGGCAGTAGCCATATGCAGTCGATGCCAAGCCACTCCAGGTAGTCGAGCTTCATTATGATCCCGCGTATGTCCCCAGTGCCGTCGTCGTTGGAGTCGTAAAAGCCTCGAACGAAGATCTCATAAAACACTGCGCGCTGGTACCAACGGACGTCATCGCTCGCCGTCCCTGAGATCCTCGTCCTACCCGACAAGGCTCATCACCTGGCCCGACACGTGCCCTCTCTGGGACGCTCTGGCGCTGGTCTGCGGCGGACCCTCACTTCACCGCACCCGCGAGCATGCCACGGACGAAATGGCGCTGAAACGCCAAGAAGACGATCAGAGGAACAACGATTGAGACCATCGACCCGGTCGAAATGATCCAGAAGTTTGCTGCCAGCGTCCGTTCCTGGTCGTACAGGAACAAGGTGAGTGGGACGTGCGGATCACCCCCGAGGAAGACCAGCGCCACCAGCAGGTCGTTCCAGACCCATATGAACTGGAAAATGGCCAACGAGGCGGCGGCCGCTATACCTAAGGGAATCACCACTCGCCGGAAAAGCGTCCACTCGCCCGCGCCGTCGATCCGCCCCGCCTCGATCAAGGCCGGGGGTATCCCGGTGTAGAAGTTGCGCATCAGGAAGACGCCGAAAGGCAGGCCGAAAGCGACGTGAAAAATGACCACGCCCGTGATGGTTCCGAACGGGTTCCAGCCGAAGGCCGATCCCATGTCCTTGTACAGCGAGGCGACCGGTATGAGTGCCACCTGCAACGGCACCACCATCAGGCCGACGATCGTCAGGAAGACCGCATTACGGCCCCTCCACCTGCCGAACACGATTGAGTAAGCCGTGAGGCTGGCGATCGCGGTGACCAGGATCGTGGCGGGAATGCTGATCTCGAGGGAAGTTCTGAGCGCATCGAGCACGCTCCCGGGTGCCAACCCGGAGGGGACGCCTCCCCCGAGCGCCGTGGAGGACCCTCCGGTGAAAAGCTCCTTGTAGTTCTGGAGCGTGAACTGGGAGGGGGCGGCGAACACTTTCCACCATCCAGACACCTCGAAGAGTCCCGCCGGGCGAAACGAGATGATCATCATGGACAGACTCGGTACGAGCCAGAACAACGCGATCGCGCCTAGGACGACGTTGACGACCAAGCGTGAAGGGCGGAGGCGCTTCAGGAAGCTGAGCCCTCGCCCAGGCGCTTGCGCTTCCTGGACTACCAGAGGCGTCGTAACGACGGGCGTAGTCGTCATTTGCCGCTGATCCTCTTCAAGTTGAACAACATCGCAGGCACGACGAGTACGAACAGCATGACGGCGAGTGCGCTCGCCAGGCCGGTATGAACCCCTCCGCCGAAGCCCAAGTAATAGACGTCGGAAGCCAGGGTGCTGGACTGGCCCCCGGGCTGAGAAGTGTCGATGCCCAAGTTGACAGTCGATTCCCGAGGATCCGATTCTGACCGAAATGCCGAAGATGGCCGACGCCCTGGACGGAACGCGGATCTTTCTCCATCTTTCCACGCAGACACCGCCGACCAACGGGGATGGGCCGTATGACACAAGGCTGGCAAGCTTCTATTTCAAAGACCTTGCGCGCGGATTCCGGCCTGAACT